>CAYZLL010000128.1:0-6522 GCA_964479225.1 uncultured Smithella sp. | reverse complement strand
GCACGATCCGAAAAGATTGCTGGGGCACGTCTGCTTTAATCCGGAAGTCTGGAAATCGCTGGAAGATATTAAAGCATGGGGTTTTACCGATGTGTTTCGTCATCTCTATCCGGGCGTTGCCGGTCAATACACTTTTTTTGACTATCGCGTCAAAGATTCGGTCAAGCGAAAACTGGGCTGGCGCGTTGATCATATCCTGGCAACGCAAGCCCTTGCCGCAAAATCAAAAAGCTGCACGATTGATCTGGAATCGCGACTGGCGGAAAAACCTTCCGATCATTTGATTTTTTACGCGCAGTGGTAGGAGGAAAAAATGAATAAGAAAGAAAATATCGAACATATCAATACGAAGATCGCTACCGGAATCGAAAATATTGAAATGAAAATGGCCGAAGCAAAGAACGTTGCCGAACTTTTTGAAATTCTTCTGACGGGGATAGAAGATGGATTTCAGGTGCCGTTTGTATGGCTGACACTGGCCAACACCAAGAAGAATCTGCCTGTCATTGAGGTGATACAGTCATCCGGATTCTTGAAAGACAGGCTCAATATCGTCAAACCGGACTTCTTCCGGGAAATATTTTCTTCAGGAATGAAGCCGGTGCTGGTCAATAACAACCTGACTCATTATTACCGGTTTTTTCCTGAGCACAGAAAATATTTTGTCAAATCACTCGCGCTGGTGCCGTTTAAAATAAACGGCGAACTCTCCGCAAGCTGGAACAATGGCGACGCCATACAGTCCCGGTACACGCCGGATATGGAAACAAATCTGCTGCAGAAACTATCCCGTTCATTGTCCGCCCGCTTGGATGAACTGATTTAGTCACAAACTCTGAAGTGTTCAATTGAGTTGACAGTCAATGTTCAATTAAGTTTTGGCAAGGACGCAGCTAACACCTACTATTCTACAGTATTTAAGAGGCGTTAAGTTTGAGGATTACTGGTTGAAAGGCGCAGCGCACAAAAGCTGGATAAATATTACTCGTTAATGCGATATCAGATTAGTTAGCTCTTTGACTAATATGTCTACATTTGTAAATGGATTTTCACGACCATGGCGTTGCTGTCCTTCCTTCAACCTAGTGGCATTGAAATATGCGGTTTCCAACAAGTGACGAGTGAGTTCAAAGTTTCCCCATTGTCCTTTTTCATAATTAGGAAGACGACTCTCTTGGCGTAACAGTTGCCGAAACTCGCTACGGTGAATCTCACGGGTGTGACAATCGAAATGAAGAAGGAACCAAAGTTCAAAACAGGGGATAGATTTGATTACAAAGAAACGTATGGGTTTATGGAGATCGTTCTTGAATTTATTATCCTTCGCGGCAGCACTCTGTAATGCATTGTAAAAGTTGGGATGATCGTCTCGATCAAATACACAGTAGACTTTTTCCCATTGTTTGGTTTCTAGGCATTTATCTCTTGCGAAGTCTACAATCTGTTGCGGTGTAGTACCGTATTCGCTGTGTAAAACGTGAATGTTTGCAGTGTTAAGTCTATAGAATTGACGAATTTCCTCAAAATATTGAGGTTCAGTCTTTGAGCCTTCGCAAACAATTAGTATGCGATCATAACTTTCTCTAATTGGTTTCTTACGTTGTAATTTTCTCTGTTGACGTGCTTTTGGATGGTTATCTCTGCCCACGTTATTTCCTTTCCAACAATTCAGAATTGCTGAAGAAGGGTATCGCACCATAGCGACCCATTAGATAACCACGTTCCAGTGCCTCATTTTTACGAGGACTAAATTGCGTCAGTGGATAAAGCTTTGTCGCTTGTGCACGGTCCTTTTCAACAAACCAAATCTGGTCGCGACGAAAAATCAAGGTATCAAGAAGTGCTGTATCATGGGTGCTGAAAATCAATTGCGACCCTAGCATATTGATGTCCGAGGAATGAAAATATTTTATCAGCAAACGAACCAAGAATGTGTGCAAGCTCCCATCCAATTCATCAACGACTAATGTGTATCCATGTTTCATCACATTAAGTATAGGTCCTGCAAAGGCAAAAAACTTTTGTGTTCCAGTTGATTCATCTTGTAATTCAAATTCGGCTACGCCTTTTTCTGCTTGATGCATAAATTTCGTGAATGAAACCTCTACATCAGTCATTTGCTGAGAGGGCTCTTTACCTACTCCGAAGTGAAGATCAACTTTTTTCAATTTCTTTTTTTCAAAAGATAGATTGGAAATACTTAAATCTGCGTTAATCAAAAACTTAAGCAGTTCATTTTTACCTTCTTCCGTTTGTGCATATTCAACCGAAAAATCGTTTATAGGTTGGTGTCCTACAGGGATTATCATAAGATTTTCTGCAAACCAGAGGAATATTGGGCGTAACTGTTCACTATTAAGATCGACGGCTTTGGATAAAAATAAAACATTGGTTCGAGTTGATTCCTGCCAAACTTTACGTTGTCCTGTCAAATGAGTGCTAAAATTATAGCGATCTTTTCCAGTTTGGTGGTCAATGCTTCGACTGAACCATGTTTGAGGTTTCGCAGATTTATAAACCAGCAACCATTCTTCGGCAACACGATCGGGAAGAAGAGAAAAACCATATTGATAACGGACTCCCTGATTAACAAATGTGACCTCAAACTCACTTGGTTGCTTCGAAAATTCTGCATCAAGCTTAAAATGTGAGTAATTAAATTTTTGTCCTTCTAGACTAGAAGAAGAATTTATAACAACACCCTTCATGAATAACAATGCATTGATAATGTTTGATTTTCCGCTGGCATTAGCCCCATATAACACAGCAGATTTGACTAGATGTGGAATACCGGGAATTCCAGTGCTTGCGAGGTGCGTTGTATTGTGGTCTTTGTCCTTTGATGCAACTAGACTTAAGCATTGTTCTTCTCGTATAGAACGAAAATTTTTCACTCTGAATTCAATAAGCATATTTTCACCATAATGTTTAAAATTATGCTTAATCCTACACATTATATGCAAATAGTCAAGACATTTTATTATTAATTACTAAAATAAATTTTGATTATGTATTCTGCTGATACTATAATTAATTACTTGTCATCACCATTTCACCCTGTGAAATATTGTCGAATTTTGGTTATAATCTAGCATAAATTAACATTTTGAAAAATAAGACTTACCGGAAGCTATCGATTATATTTACTCAAAGCTCGTTCTCAGTTTGGCTCATGAGAGAGAACCCCGTAAGGGTTTACGGGGCTCTTTAGGGAAGATCTTTGAAGGGGAAAAGGGGTTAGTTAATTAAATTTTTGAGGGCGTCAACAACCGGTGCAGTAAATATGGAAACCATCACAGCATAAAGTGCGAATGAGCCGATTGCTTCGCTCATGTATAACCGGTGATATTTCCTTTTCAGGGAGACAATAATCAATCCGCCGACCATTAAACACCCAAGATGAAAGAACGGGAATTCGCTGTTTCCGGTTATGCTAAACTGAGCATAGCTAAAAGATGCTGTTACCAAAATTACAAATGCGGTTAAAAGGGATGTCTGTATCATTTTTCTCATTACTCTGAATCTCCTTGTGAAATAAATATAATATAATCTATGAAATAAATGTGCCAAACTTTGTTGAGGAGAAATTAAATTTATAAGTCGATAATATAACTGTTATATTTTTTTACAAATGAGGTGAATTGTTTGATAATATTCTTTTAAAAGTTAAAAGAAACGTTAAATTCTGTCAAAACATCATTAAATCATTAAACGCCGGTTCGCTGTTATAAAAATATTCCTAGAAAATTTTTCTTGACAAATCTTTTGAATACTATACTTGTGAACCGCCATTCAAAATATGAATATGTATTCAAGGCAGATGCTTCATGGTAAAAACTGAAAGAAAAGAGCGTGAGTTTAATACACGGCGTGCCGAAATTCTCCAGCACGCGGAAAAAATATTTTCTGTCAAGGGTTATCATAATGTCACGATGGCGGAGATTGCCGGCGCTTCGGGTTTCTCTACCGGTTCGCTTTACCAGTTTTTTGACGGGAAAGAAAATCTTTACACATCCATGATTGGCGAGAAGCTCGACTTGATGTATACGGAAATCAGAAAGAAAACTGAAGAGGCAGCAAATATCATTGATAAAATAGACACGCTGGTTGATGTTCAATTGCAGTTTATGGAAAAAAATGCGGACTTTTGCCGGTTATTTCTAAAGGGGGAGAGTGCTGTTTTGTCGGAGACCATGACCTCTTTGAGAAAAAAACTTATCGAGGGCTATTTGCAACATATAAATTATATTGAAAACCTGTTAAAAGAAGGTATAGAAAAAGGACTTATAAGAAATTTGCCGGTCAATGACATGGCTGAGTCGCTGTTTTATTTGATCCGGGCATCTTCGATAGAATGGATGTTGTCGCTGAATAATGAGTCACCCGGCGCCAAGAAGAAATTTATTCTGGACATTTTTTTTAATGGAGTGAAAACCCATGACAGGTAAAAAATCATTCATTATTTTTTTAATGCTGTTGACGATTATTCTTGCCCCTCATCTTATTTATGCGGAAGAACCCTTAACGCTGGAGGCCAGCATCGATACCGCTTTGAAAAACAGCCTTGTTCTTAATATCGCCAGGGAGGGCACCAAAAGCGCTGCTGCTCAGAAAAGGGAGGCTGTAACCGGATTCCTGCCCAGATTCAGTACGTCTTACAGTTATACCAGATTAAATGAAGCACCTTTTTCCCGGTTTCAGGGTCTTCCTGTGGGACCTCTTTACGGTATGAACGGCATGGAAATTCCCGTGGGGACGGAGGATAATTACAACTGGGTCCTCGAAGCGAAACAACCGCTGTTTGCCGGCGGGGCGATTCTGGCTAACTATCAGGCCAACAGCATTGGCGCAGACGTCGCGCGCCTGGAAGAAACGGCAAAAATTCAGGATGTCGTGCAGGAGGTTAAAATTGCTTATTTTAACATCCTGCGGGCGCAAAAAATTCAGGAAGCGGCAAGTCAGGCCGTGGTGACGCTGAAAGCGCACCGGGATGTCGCTCAGAACTATTTCCAGGTCGGCATGATTCCTAAAAATGATTTGCTTTACGCTGAAGTCGAGCTGGCGAACGGCAATCAGACGCTGGTCAGGTCGCAGAATGCTGTCGAACTCGCCAAGTCACGTTTTAATACCGTTTTGAAACGTGATATGGCCACGCCGGTGGAAGTGGTGGATATCCTGACGTATCAGCCCCTAACGCAAACCTTTGAAGAATGTCTGCAGATAGCCGGCCAGTCAAGGCCGGAGCTAAAAATATCGTCGCTTAAAGCACAGCAGGCCGGAAAATTCGTGCGCATATCACAAAGTGAATATTTTCCATCTTTCAGTCTGGTTGGCAATTACACGAGATTTGGCGATGACTCATCCGTTTCCGGCAGCGACTATAAGGATTCGGAGAGCTGGTATGTCATGGCGGTAGCCAATTGGAATTTCTGGGAATGGGGAAAAACAAAATTCAGAGTGGACGCCAGCCGGGCCCGCGAAAATCAGGCCATTGCCGCGTCCCGGGAATTAACTGACCAGATGACACTGGAAATCAAAAACGCTTATCTGATGTTAAGGGAAGCGGAAAGTCAAATTGCCGTTTCTCAAAAATTGATTGATCAGGCTGAAGAAAATTTCCGCATTTCTGAGGAAAGATACAAGGAGCGTGTCGGTACTGCCACGGAAGTCCTGGACGCTCAGACGCTCTTGACGAGGGCAAAATCGGAATACGCCAATGCTTTGGGTGATTACAATATCAATTATGCCCGGTTGCAGCGGGCGATTGGCAATATCTGGCCGTAATTGTGATTCGGTGAAAGGATCAGGGAATGAGAAAATTTTTATCATATATTATCATTGCGCTGGGATCGGTCGCTTTCTTTGCCGCATCATCAGAAGCAAAAGAATACACGCTCCATGAAATTTATCAGCAGGCGCTGCAAACGTCGGAAAAAATCGAGATGGCGCGGGAAAATGTTTTTATCGCGCAGATGAACAAGAATAAAGCCCTGTCTCTGTTGATTCCCCGTTTGACAGCTTACGGTACCCAGAACTGGTTCACGGAGGATAAATACACCGGTACAGGCATTCTGATTCAACCGGACGAATCCGCCACGTGGGGTGTGCGCGCTGATCAGGCTTTTTCGCTGAGCGCACGCGAACTCGACGCTTTAAAAATTGCCGGCCAATCCATTACCAAAAGCGAATATGATCTGGAGTCGGCCAAAGCGGATTTTCTGCTGGCCGTCGCGGCCGCTTTTTATGATGTGCTGAAAGCTCAGAAAGCGCTGGAAATTGCCGACGCCAATCTGCAAAGACTGACGAAATACCATTATTTCGTGGAAACAAGAGTCAAGGTCGGTGAACTGACTAAAACGGCTCTTTTGCGCGCCAAAGGTGAGCTGTCCGGAGCACACGCCGATCAATTGAGAGCCGCTAACGGCCTCCAATTGGCAAGAGCAGCTTTGGTCCGTGTCACAGCCGTAGAGCCTGATTTTCAACTGAAGGATGAAAAATTGCCGGTATCCGGTATGTGCGAGT
>CAYZLL010000127.1:0-6751 GCA_964479225.1 uncultured Smithella sp. | reverse complement strand
CCGCTTCATCTGTCACCTCCATCGGGTAACTTATCAACCGGACAGTTTATGTGCTGCAAACCGGACATGTTATTTGCTTCCTACACAATTAATCATAAAAGATTGACATACTTTATTGATAAGATATAATCTTTTTGATTTTGGAGGCGCGTATGCTCAATTTTAAAAATATTCTGTATGCCATTGATCTGAATTCGGAAAAAAATTCTTCTTTGAAGGATGCCCTGCAATTCGCTCAGCTCTTTAAATGTTCTGTTCATATTCTTTATGTTAACGATAGTGCCGCCGGTTACCGCCATCCGACAGACCGTGAAGACGCGGTCGCCCTAAGGGTCAAAGAACTTGTTGATGAATCTTTACTGGAAGGTATGAATATTATTTATGCCGTCTCCAAAGGGGACACCGCCCAGGGAATAGCTGCTTATGCAAAAGAAAATGCTGTCGATCTGATTATCATCGGACATAAACATCGCGGACAGCTTTACGCTGCGTTGTTTGACAGTACGGATGTGAACATTCTCGACAAGATATTGGTGCCTGTTTTAGTCTTCCCAGAACAATAAATTCAATGAAAAAAAATCATTACATTTGGGCCATTGTAGTATCTTGTGTTGCTCTTTTGAACGGGGAAGGTTTGGCCGCAACAAGCCCTGCTGATTTGGGTTCGGTGCTGCCCCTGTGGTCCGCTTTGCCGTTTGCGGGGATCCTGCTTTCCATTGCCCTGATCCCTCTTGCTTTCCCTCGCTTCTGGCATCGCCATTTTCCCAAAGTTTCCTTCTTCTGGACAATCGTATTCGCCATCCCTTTTATTTATTTTTTTAAAGAAAAAGCGCTTTATGAAATAGCGCATATTATCATCATTGATTACATCCCTTTTATCTTGCTTTTGTGGGCGCTATTCACCATTTCCGGCGGTATTTACGTGAAGGGAACACTTAAGGGAACTCCTGCGGTCAATACAACCATTTTGCTGATAGGAACCGTCCTGGCCTCCGTCATCGGGACAACCGGCGCTTCGATGCTTTTAATTCGCCCCATGCTGCGTTCCAACGCCTGGCGAATTTACAAAACTCACACGATTGTTTTTTTTATATTTCTGGTCAGCAACATCGGTGGAGCGCTGACTCCGCTGGGAGATCCTCCACTGTTCCTGGGCTTTCTGCACGGGGTTCCCTTTTTCTGGACCATGCATCTTCTGCCGGAAATGCTTTTTGCCTGCAGCGTTCTGCTCGTCTTGTATTTTTTCATCGATTCGTACTACCTTAAGAAAGAAAGTCAGACAGCGATGCCGGATGCTGAACCGGAACCCATCAGAATAAAGGGGAAATGTAATTTGATTTTCCTGGGCGGCATCATCGCCGCTGTCTTGTTCAGTGGAAGCGTGAAGCTTGGTTCCATCGATATATGGGGAATCCATCAGACTGCGGAAAATTTAATCAGAGACGTTCTCCTCATATTGCTGGGAATGACCTCTCTCATTTTTACAAAAAGAGAAATACATAAAAGCAACGAATTCAGTTGGGCTCCCATACTGGAAGTGGCTTATTTATTTGCCGGCATCTTTATCACGATCATTCCGGCACTGGATATTTTAAAAGCCGGAGAAAAAGGCGCGCTCGCTGGCCTTATTCAATTCATCAACACGCCCGCTCAATATTTTTGGGCGGTGGGCGCCTTGTCCAGTTTTCTCGATAATGCTCCCACCTATCTGACTTTTTTCAACAGCGCACTGGGCAAATTCTATCCCGGGCTACCGGAATCACAGGCCGTGGCTAGATTAATCATCGAAAAAATTCCTTATCTCGCCGCAATTTCCATTGGGGCTGTTTTTATGGGCGCCAACACTTATATCGGCAATGCGCCAAATTTCATGGTCAAATCCATCGCAGAGGAAGCCGGCGTGAAGATGCCCAGTTTCTTTGGATATATGTTTAAATATTCCTTACCGATCTTATGTGTTTTGTTTATCATCATGACCTTTATATTTTTTGCATAATTCCATAATTTCACTTAAATAACATAAGCTTAAAATGATAGAAAATATTTCTTGAAGATACCGGATAAAGCAGATATAGACTCATCATGTTTTGTCCTAATGAACACCGGCACCACTCAGCACCATTCAGGATGATCAATCGAAGTCTTTGATATAAGGAGTAAGAAACATGGTTGCAACACTGCCCAAATCTTTAAAAACCATTGAAGATTATAAATCGGCCAACCCCCATTATACGGAGCTGCTGGATATCATGGCAGACATCCTGATTTTGCGGGAGGAATACCTCAACAATATGAAGGATGCTGTTTTTAGTGTGGACGAAAATTTAATTTTTCAAAAAATGCAGGGCGGTCTTCCTCTGATAGATTTAGCGGGCAGGACATACGATTTATCCAAGCCCAGGCAATATTTTGATTCCCTGATAACCATTGCGGATAAAAGAATCCCCGAAGTGTCACAGAACATAGCGGATATCATAAAAAACTCTGATTTTGACTGGGAAAAAAATATTCGCGCTTCTTTTGAATGCAAACCCGACAACCATGAAACCGGGGCAGCACAGGGAGATCACGAAGATGAAAACAATATAGACCTGATTGAACTTTTTCTGGAAGAAAGCCTGAGACCGGAACTGGAATTTATCGCTCGGAAATATGAAAGCATCGTAAAAAAATACGAATGGTCGGAAGGCTACTGTCCCATTTGCGGTAAGGAACCGAAAATTGGCGAAATCAGGGAAGAGGAAGACGGCAAACGATATCTGTTTTGTCATCAATGCGGTTTCAAATGGCATTTTCAGCGAATCAAATGCCCTTTTTGTGGCAATGATGAACAACACACCCTGGCGTATTTTGAGGTCGAAGGCGAAGAACGTTACAGGGTGGATGTCTGTAATAAATGCCGGCGTTATGTCAAAACAGTGGAATTACCCAAATCCAGCGAAGAACCCAATATGGATGTCGAAGATATCGCGACCTTGCATCTGGATATGATCGCGTACGATGAAGGCTACAACTAGGATTAATAGCATTGAATAGTAATTTAATTTGAGGAATCCCGCCTCTTCTTTGCGAGAGGCGGGATTTTGATTTACGCGGACTTAATGGGAACTTTGGTTCCTTTTGTTTTGGCACTCTGATTCTTCGGAATCTTGATGTCCAGAATGCCGTTTTTGAATTTCGCTTCCGCTTTCTCCGTTTCTATTTCTCCTTCCAGAGGTATCACTCTGCTGAATGAGCCATAGGATCTTTCCATATAATAATAATTTTTGTCTTTGTCTTCTTTTTCCTCCTTTTTCTCCCCCTTGATGATAACTGAATCACTGGTAACGGTCACGTCAACATCTTTTTCTTCCACGCCGGGCAGTTCCGCCTTGATCATAAACTCTTTGTCATTTTCCTTGACATCAATCGAAGGGGAAAAAACTCCCGCGGCCAGACCACGTGGCGCCAAATCAAATCCCCGGAAGAAATTATCAAACAAACTGTTCATCTCTCTTTGCAAAGAATAGAAGGGATGATCAATATCCGTTCTCGTTTTCCGGGCAATTTCCGGCAAAAGATTACTTACTTTCATAACAATTTCCTCCTTTCTTAAAATTTAATCTCTTGAATCTTTCAATTTGTTTATGCCGCTTTGATCTTTATCTTTTGCGGCTTGACTTTCTCCGCTTTCGGCAATTCCAGCCGCAGAACCCCCTGCCGGACTGTCGCTTTGATTTTATCCTTGTCAATTTCATCGGACAGCGTAAAGGTCCTTTCGTAATCACCGACCTCATATTCGGAAAAAACCAGACCGTAATCCTGCACTCTTCCGTTTTCCACACGTCCGGTAATGGTCAGAATATTTTTTTCCAGTTCCACATCAACGGTTTTCTCATCCACGCCCGGCATATCAGCAATCAAAAACAGCGCGTTCTTTGTTTCATAAATATCCACCCGCGGCACAAAAGTTTTAACATTGCGAACCCTTTCCGTTGCCGCTGTATTTTCAGTTTTTTGCAGGTCTTTCTCGGACATAAATCTTGGACCTCCTTTATAAATTAATTTTAATTTTCTTCGGTAAATCTTCTTTTTGTCTTGGCAAGGTAATTTTCAAAATTCCTCTTTCATATTTTGCTTCAACACCTTGCGAATCCACCTGAAACGGCAATTGAATATTGCGCTGAAAATTACCAAGCTCTCTTTCCTGACGCAAATAAGTTTCGCCTTCTTTAATCGGATCAGATTTGCTCGTTCCCGAAATCGTCAGGACTGCACCGGTAACCGCAACGTTAATGTTTTCGGCATCCATTCCCGGCAACTCCATCGTCACAATCAGGCTGTTTTCTTTTTCCCAAACGTTTACGGCTGGATAATCCAAGGTTCCCCCCTGGCCGACATTGGAAAAAAGCTTGTTAATTTCTCTTTGTAAATCGATAATTTCCGGAACGCTATCCGCGAACCTTTTCATTCTCCATATCCCTGGACCAAACATAGATTTTACCTCCTAATGAAACCCAAACTTCAGAAGCGCAGCGTGCTGAAGTTTGATGGTTGAATTATCCCGCGCAAGCGGGGTTTTAAATAATTTTCCCATAAGCAATTGCTATCATTATGTATTTTGCTTATTTCAAGCTAAATATATTTACGAAATTTCTTTTGTCAAGATGTCTCAGCTCCGTAAATAAATATCCAAAAAACAGGGCCGGGTTAAATATCTATTGAATAAAGATAAGATTTTTCGGGATGCCTCCCTTGACAGTCCGTAGGCCCGTAAATATATTAAGGGCGCTTTTGAAGATCATTTTTGAATCCGAAAAAAAGGTAAGCATGGAAGATCACATCATAAAAATATTTAAAGAAAGCAGTCGCGTTAAAGACGCTTTTTTGAATGAAAATCTGAGCAAGCTCGTAAATGTTGTCGAGACGATAACCGCTGCCCTGAAAGGCGGCAACAAAATTCTTATTTTCGGTAATGGCGGTTCGGCAGCCGATGCGCAGCACATTGCCGCAGAATTTGTGAATCGTTTTATTATCGAACGACCTCCGCTTCCGGCGATAGCCCTGACGACCGATACCTCGGTTATCACCAGTATCGGCAACGACTATGATTTCTCCGAAATTTTCAGCAAACAGATCAGAGCCATCGGCCAGCCCGGAGACATTGCCTGGGGTATCAGCACCAGCGGCAATTCCCCCAATGTTTTAAAGGGCCTCGAAATGGCCAAAAAAAAGGGAATGACAACGGTGGCCTTCACCGGCAAGGATGGCGGAGACATTGCTAAAATTGCTGATTGCTCGATTCATGTATCTTCCAGCAGCACAGCGCGAATCCAGGAAGCACATATCACGGCCAGTCACGTCATTTGTGAAATGGTAGATATCAAACTATTTCAAAAACCTGATTTTAAATAATTATGAATTACAGAGGCGACGGTGAAACTTAGAAAAGATCATTCAGAACACAATAAAAAACAGGAGCAGTCCGCGGAACACCCGAACGAAAAAGTTGCTGCCGAAGACCAGCATCGTGAAATTGAGGACTTAAGAAAACAACTTGAAGAAAAAGAAAAGGAAGCTGCGGTCAACCATGATAAATATGTCCGGTCGGTAGCCGAATTTGACAATTACAAAAAAAGAGCTGTCCGGGATAAAGCCGATGCCATCAAGTACGGCAATGAAAATATCATTAAAGATATTTTACCTTTCATGGACAGTCTAGACCGTGCGCTGGAACATGATACCGGTGATGTTCAGGCGTTCAAAGACGGTGTGGTTCTGATTCAGGATCAGCTTTTATGCTGCCTGAAAAAATATGGCGTGGAAAAGATAGATGCAGCCGGCAAGGATTTTGATCCGAATTTCCATGAAGCCTTGATGCAGGTGGCCAGTGATGAGCACGACGACAACAAGGTCGTCAGCGAAATGGAAAAAGGTTATTTGCTCAACGGTCGTCTGATCAGACCGTCCAGGGTTTGCGTCTGTAAAAAAACACAAGTTTCAGAAAAAAATAACAAAAACGATGAATTTGAAATAGAGGATTCAGAAGAATAAGGAGGGGAAAAATGGGAAAAATTATTGGAATTGACTTAGGAACGACAAATTCTTGCGTGGCGATCATGGAAGGCGGAGATCCCGTCGTGATTGCCAATCAGGAAGGAAACCGCACCACACCGTCCATCGTGGCTATTTCGGATAGCGGCGAGAGACTGGTGGGACAGGTCGCCAAAAGACAGGCGATCACCAACTCGGAAAATACCGTTTATGCCGTCAAGAGATTGATCGGCCGTAAATATACATCGAAAGAAGTTCAGCTCGATATTAAAACAATACCCTATAAAATAACGGAAGCTTCCAATGGCGACGCCCAGGTGACCGTGCGCGGCAAAAATTATTCTCCTGCGGAAATTTCGGCGATGATTCTCACCAAGATGAAACAGACGGCTGAAGATTATCTGGGAGAAAAAATTCAAGACGCGGTCATTACCGTTCCGGCCTATTTTAACGATTCGCAGCGTCAGGCGACCAAGGACGCGGGCAAGGTGGCCGGATTGAATGTCCTGCGCATTATCAATGAGCCAACCGCCGCCGCGCTGGCTTATGGTCTGGACAAAAAGAAGGATGAAAAGATCGCCGTGTTCGACCTGGGTGGCGGTACGTTCGATATTTCGATCCTGGAACTCGGTGACGGCGTATTCGAAGTTAAATCGACGAACGGCGATACCCATCTGGGCGGCGAGGATTTCGATCTGCGCGTGATGGATTATCTGGT
>CAYZLL010000126.1:3158-6756 GCA_964479225.1 uncultured Smithella sp. | reverse complement strand
AAATCGATTCCCGCACTTCCGGCACGCCGGATGACTTCTTCGCGATCGGAATCGAATTCTTTCATCTCCAGATGGGCGTGGGAATCGACAAGCATGAGATTTTAACTGGCGTTTTCGTTTGTGGATTCGAGCTGGTTTTCGATTTTATTGTCGCCCTGATTTTCATTGAGACATACTTCTTCGGCATTATCGGCAACATCAGGAAGTTTCTTCAAAAGGGCCTGCAGATCCTTCTCGGAAATTTCGCCATGCATAATTTTGCGCGAAAGAATGCGTTTATCGTTGCTGATTGCTTCAGCATTGACTCTTTTTGACATATTACCTTTTCTCCTTAACGTAAAATGAATAAAGATTTTACTATTACACTTTTACGATTTAATCAAGAATGAACAAATTTCCTGCGCAACGGGCTATTTTTTCAAGCGCGGATCGAGCAAATCCCGGATGCCCTCCCCCAGCAGATTATAACCGACAACGGTCATCAGGATGGCCAATCCCGGATAAAGTGAAAGCCACCACGCGATGTCTATGTTATCTTTGCCGGCCGTCAGGATATTGCCCCAGCTCGGTGTCGGTGGCTGGACACCGATACCCAGAAAACTCAACGCTGATTCGGTCAATATCGCTCCGGCAATCCCCAGCGTCGCCGCCACCAGAATCGAAGCCATCGAATTGGGCAGGATATGCAGAAAAATAATCCGCAGATCACTTGCGCCTATCGCTTTGGCGGCATGCACGAAATCCCGTTCCCGCAGGGAAATAAAGTCAGCCCGCACCAGCCTGGTCACGCCCATCCAGCCGGTTAAACCAATGATGATCATGATATTCCAGATGGAAGGTTCCAAAAAGGCTATAACCGCGAGAATCAGAAAAAAAGCCGGGAAACAAAGCATAATGTCCACAAACCGCATAATGATTGAATCGACCCAGCCTCCATAATAGCCGGAAACGGCTCCCAGCATCGTTCCGATAACGATCGCAAAGCCCGTGGCCACAAAACCGACTTTCAGGGAAATCCTGGCGCCCCAGATCATCCGGGAAAGAACATCGCGACCCAGTTGATCCGTTCCAAACCAGTGATTCATGGACGGAGCAGCCAGTACGTTGTTTAAATCGATCTGTCCCGGATCGTAAGGCGCGAACCACGGCGCGAGAATGGAAACAATCAAAAGCAGAAAAACCAGACCGCCGCCGGTCAGCATCAGTTTATTTTTATAAAACGTTTTCCAAAAGTTCATTTTCGCAACACCGTCATGAAATGCGTATCCGGGGATCCGCCGCCGCATACGACACATCGGCAATCAAATTGCCAACGAGCGTTAAAATCGCACCAATCAATAAAATCCCCATGATGGTCGGATAATCCCTGGCCATCACCGACATATAGAAAAGCTGTCCCATGCCGGGAATGGCAAAAATAGTTTCAAAGATAACACTGCCGCCGATCAGACCGGGAATGGAAAGGCCCAGAATGGTAATGGCCGGTAAAAGCGCGTTGCGCAATGCGTGCTTGTAAATGACATCCCGTTCACTCAATCCCTTGGCGCGGGCGGTCATAATATAATCCTGCCTGATGACTTCCAGCATGTTGGCTCTCATATAACGGGAAAGACCGGCCAGGCCTCCAAAAGCGGAAACGAAAACCGGCAATACCAGATGCTTCGCCAGATCAATCAACCGGTCCATCGCGCTCAGATATTCGTAATTCAATGAACGCAGGCCCGAAATCGGTAGCCAGTTCAAATGAATGCCGAAATAAATCATCAGCAACAAAGCCAGCCAGAATGTCGGCACGGCAAATCCTATGAAAACAAATACCGTCGTCACCTTGTCAAACAAAGAATCCTTGTGCACAGCCGATAAAACACCCAGTGGAACCGCAACAGCAATAATGATCAGCAACGACAGAAAATTGATCAGGATCGTGACGGGCAGCCTTTCCATAATTTTATCGGCCACCGGACGATGGTCGGTCGCGAAGGATGTTCCCAGGTCTCCCCGGCTGATCTTTTTCAGCCAGGACCCGTACTGCACGTGAATCGGCTTATCGAGTTCATACATCGTCCGGAGACGTTCCTTCATTTCCGCTGAAGCTTTCGGATTCATCTCCGTCTGCAAATCCGTCGGAGAACCGGGAGCCAGATGCATAACAAAAAAACAGATAACCGTTATCCCCAGCAAAAGCGGAATCATAAATAAAGTTCTTTTTACGATGTATCTGAGCAATGTATTCCTCTAAACAAAAATTTATCCGATTATTTCAGAAACTTCACAAGTCCCAGGCTCTGGATATTCTCCATCGACTGCCAGAGATTTTTCGGATTGTGCGCTTCCAGCGTGACAGTCGGTTTTACTTTCATCTTCCGCAGCGTCTCAAAAAGATCCGCAAAAGGAAACGTGCCTTCTCCGACAGGAAGATGCTCGTCCCGCTGCCCGTGATTGTCATGCAAATGCAAATGCCCCAAATACTTTCCCAGAGCCTTTAACCAGACACTTAACGGTTCCTGAGCAAAGGCGTTAAAATGACCGGTATCAAAGCAAAAGCAGATGTTCTCTGACGACAGCGCGTCAAACAGACGCCGCAGAATATCGGGATTTTTCTCGTAAACATTTTCCAACGCGATTATGGTATGGACATCTCTGGCCATCGCGATAAGCTCCTTCCACGTTTTCAAACTGTTTTCCAGCCACAGATCATCGACAAATACATAATAACGTTCGTCGAAGGAAGAATGACAGACAATTTTCAGCGGATGAAAATAAGGCGCCAGATCGAAGGCCTGCTTGATTCTGTCAATACTTGTACGGCGGACCCGTTCATCGAGCGCGCCCGGCCGTAAATCCATAAAGGGCGCGTGAAAAGTGGTTTTTAAACCGGCATCGGCCAGAATTTTCGCGTGTTCAATGCACTTTGATTTATCCAGTTTCTCTATAGCCCAGTGATGAAAATATATTTCCAGATTGAGCTTGCGCTGCAAAATCATATCCAGATGCTTCGGCAGAAGATGATACGGCATATGAGCGTAAACGCGACTTACAATATCCTGCATGAAAAAATCCTTTTAGATTATTAAGAAATCAGATTGCCGAAGTTGTTACCACAACTGGTTTTTTTTCACAACGGCCAAATAATTTTCTGAAGGACACAGGGATTGCATCCACCAACACCGTTGCTCCATACCATGAATCTTCTCACAAAAATTATTGTATTTTGTTCCAAAGTAAAATATTGATGTTTTAAAGACAATGACAGAAGGGACTTTATGAAAGAACGAAGAAAAGAAGAACGACTGAAGGAATTAAACGAAATCACCATATCCGTCACCTCGGAAAAAAAGGATATCTCCAAAAAAGATTTCTTGTATAACGTCAGCAAGGATATCTCTACCGGAGGCGCCAGAATTCAGTCCAACATTCTCTTGCCTGTCGATACGCTTCTCCAAATAGATTTCAAATTAAAGACGCTGGAAAAACAGATTACGACTATAGGTAAAGTTAAATGGATTAAAGTCAACATTGAAGATAAAACCTACGACGCGGGGGTGGAATTTGTCGAAACACCCGCCGAAGCCATGGATAAACTCAAATTTTACATCTC
>CAYZLL010000126.1:0-3058 GCA_964479225.1 uncultured Smithella sp. | reverse complement strand
CAAAGATAAAACTTGAGGCGCGTTTTGGATAAAACCGATAAAAAGAAACTCAGCGAAACCGATATTTGTGATTTATTCATAACTCCCGCAATCAAAAATGCAGGATGGGATCCTCTCTCTCAGATCAGGCGCGAAGTAACCTTGACGCCCGGCCCTGTTATTGTCCGGGGCAACATGTCGTCGCGCAATAAGAAAAAGAAAAAATTTGCGGATTATGTCCTATGTCAGGAACCGGGTGTTCCGATTGCCGTAATTGAAGCCAAGGATAACACGTATGCCGTAAGCCAAGGCATGCAGCAGGCTTTGGGATACGCAGAGATACTGGAAGTGCCCAGCGCATTCAGTTCCAATGGCGATGCCTTTGCGTCACATAATAAATATCCCGCGTCCGGTGAAGATATCGAAACACAGTTTCCACTGGAAGAATTCCCTTCGCCACAAGCACTTTGGAAACGCTACAAACTTTATCGCGGCATTGAAGAAAAATCAGAAGACCTTGTCCTTCAACCCTATCATTTGGATAGTTCCGGGAAAGAACCGCGCTACTATCAGGTTGAAGCCATCAATCGCGTCGTCGAAGCTGTAGCCAAGGGCCAAAAGCGCGTCTTGTTGGTTATGGCGACTGGAACCGGAAAAACCTACACAACATTCCAAATCATCTGGCGACTCTGGAAGGCAAGAATCGTCAAGCGGATTCTTTTCCTCGTCGATAGAAATTTTCTGGCCGATCAAACACTGGTAAATGATTTCAAACCGTTCGGCAAGGTCATGACCAAGATCAAAAACCGCAAAATCGATCCGGCGTATGAAATACATCTTGGCCTCTATCAGGCCATCACCGGACCGGATGAAGAAGATAAAATTTTCAAAAATGTCAGCCGTGATTTCTTCGATATGATTATCATTGATGAATGCCATCGGGGCAGCGCCGCCGAAGATTCGGCCTGGCGTGAAATCCTTGATTACTTTTCCGGCGCCATTCAGGTAGGCATGACTGCCACGCCCAAGGAAACAAAGTATGTTTCCAATATAAATTATTTTGGCGAACCTGTTTACACCTACAGCCTGAAACAAGGCATCGCCGATGGTTTCCTTGCGCCTTACAAGGTAGTCCGTATCGATATAGACAAAGATATCTATGGCTGGACGCCATCGCCCGGCATGAAAGATGATTTAGGACAGGAAATCGAAGGACGCACCTACAATCAAAAGGACATGGATAGAATCCTCATCCTGAACCAACGCACCAAACTGGTTGCCAAACGCGTGATGCAGCTTCTCAAGGCAACCGATCCTTTTGCCAAAACCATTATCTTTTGCGAAGACATCGACCATGCCGAGCGTATGCGCGCTGCCATTGTCAATGCCGCGGGACAACTGGCGCTGGATAATCCTAAATACGTCATGCGTATTACCGGCGATAGCGTTGAAGGCAAGGCAGAGCTCGATAACTTTGCCGACCCGGAAAGCAGATTTCCTGTCATCGCCACGACCTCCGAATTATTGACAACCGGATTTGATGTTAAGACATGCAAGGTTATTGTGCTGGATAAGACCATCAATTCCATGACCACATTCAAGCAAATTATCGGACGGGGCACGCGCATAGAAGAAGATTTTAATAAATATTTCTTCACCATCATGGATTTTAAAAAGGCCACCGAACTTTTCCGCGATCCTGATTTCGATGGCGAACCCGTTGTTATTTTTGAACCCAAAGATGATGAAGACCCGGTGCCGCCTGACCCACCGGAAGGTCCTGACGGTGATGGTGATGATGACGATGGTGAAGGCGAAAAGAAATACATCGTCAACGGCGTGTCGGTCACGATTGTTGCCGAACGTGTCGAATATTATGGGCCGGAAGGTCAATTGATTACCGAATCCTATCGTGATTTTACGAGAAAACAAATCCAATCTGAATTTGCTTCGCTGGATGAATTTCTGCGACGATGGAACACCGCTGAGAAGAAGCAAGCCATAATTGAAATGCTTGAAGAGCACGGCATTATCTTAGACAATCTTGTCGAAGAAGTAGGCAAAGATTATGGCGACTTTGACCTGATCTGTCATATCGCCTATGATCAGCCGCCGCTTACCAGAAGAGAGCGCGCCAACAATGTAAAAAAACGCAACTACTTTACCCGATACGGCGAACAGGCCAGAGCCGTGCTCGATGCGCTTCTGGATAATTACGCCGATGAAGGCATTGAGAGTCTCGAAAACGCCAAAGTACTGAAACTCAAACCTTTCAGCGAGATGGGCACACCGATGGAAATTATCAACAAGGTTTTTGGCGGCAAAGCCAATTACGAAAAAGCCGTACAAGAATTAGAGCAGGAATTGTTTCAGCAGGAGAAAACAGCATGAGCAATGTTTCAGGAATTATCAAATCCATTCAGGACATCATGCGCAAGGATGTCGGTGTCGATGGCGACGCCCAGCGCATCAGCCAGATGGTCTGGATGTTTTTCTTAAAAATATTTGACGACCGGGAAGAGGAACTGACTCTTTTGGAGAAAAACTACAAATCCCCCCTGCCGGAGCACTTGCGCTGGCGCGCGTGGGCCAAAGATCCGGAAGGCATCACCGGCGATGAACTGGCCGATTTTGTCAATTTGCAACTTTTCCCCACCCTCAAGAACAAGCTTAATATCCAGGGATTGAACGGCAAACGCGCGATAGTCGTGCGCGACATATTTGAAGACGCTTACAACTACATGAAATCCGGCACCCTGATGCGTCAGGTCATCAATAAGATTTCCGAGATTGACTTCAACGTCAAGGCTGACCGCCACACCTTTGGCAACATTTACGAGCAAATTCTCAAAGACCTGCAAAGCGCCGGTAATGCCGGCGAGTTTTACACGCCCCGCGCCGTAACGCAATTTATTGTGGACAGAGTAAATCCCCAGCTGGAAGAAACCGTGCTTGATCCCGCCTGCGGCACCGGCGGCTTTCTAACCAACGTCATCGAACACAAGCGCACCAAGTTCGTCAAATCACCGAAGGATGAAGAAATCCTGCAGGCAACCATTCACGGCGTTGATAAAAAATC
>CAYZLL010000125.1:0-6762 GCA_964479225.1 uncultured Smithella sp. | reverse complement strand
GCCTTCTTCTTTGCTCATTTTACAGAAGTGATCTTTTATCATCCTGAGCAGATTTCCCGGCATGGCCTCATTTATCTGCTAAAAGTATGGAAAGGTCTGAGTTCTTTCGGCGGATTTATAGGCGGTATTTTCGGCTTTCTGTTATTCATTTACATAAAAAAAGTGCGGTCTCCTTTATTGTTTGCCGAGTGTATTCTTCAGGGGTTGGTGCTGGGATGGATTTTCGGGAGACTGGGATGCACGATCGCTTTTGATCATCCCGGCAAACTCAGCAATTTTTTTCTGGCATTCGAGCAGCCGGGCGGCGCCCGCCACAATCTGGGATTTTATGAGTTTTTATTCACATCCCTGATCCTGTTTCCCGCGACTCTTTTTCTCCATCGCTTAACAGTGAAACCGGGAACCTATTCCGTTGTCGTGTTAATTCTTTATACACCGGTGAGATTTTTTATGGACTTCCTCCGTCTCGATGCTGTCGAGAAAGAGGGCGATGTGCGTTATCTGGGGCTCACCCCCGCACAGTACGGTTGCATTCTCCTTTTTATGCTGGCATTATTCCTGGCGCTCCGACTGCTGCAAACGCCACCGGCTCAACCGCCGTCAGATTCACGTCCGCCGGTGCGCACATCTAAAACGCAAAAAAGAATAAAAAAATAAGATTGTGTGATTTTCTCTTTTAAAAAAAGAGCGACACGATTATAATACAAAAAAACAAACGAATCAGAATCAGGCAGGATACCAATAAAGCAAGTGTCCTATGGTCCGGGAAGGGGAACCGCAAAATGAAATACACGCACGAATGGAAAAAGAAAAAAAAGAAATGGGCAGAGAAACACAGGCATTCGAATGGAGAAGTTTACTGGTCGGTTCACTATATGTTAAATAATGTAGAGTACTCCAACGGAGAGTATGCTTCGGAAAAAGAAGCAGAAGAATATTTGAAACAATATAACGTGTAGAAAGTAAAATAGCCGGAAACGTCAATCAGCGGATTCATGACGCAGCAGATTGAATGAAGAGAAACGATGCGACATTATCGTGCCTGGCGTTTATGGGTGACAAGAGCCGGACGGAATAATTCAATATTGGGAATGACAATTCTGTAATAGATAAGGGAGGAATCCGCAATGAAGGACAAGGTCAAGGCGAAAAAAAAAGATCAGGAAAATAAGACCATTAAACCGGAAGCTCCAAAAGAAACCGAAAAAAGACAGGCACAGCGTCTGGATGAGGAACACGAGGTCACCATAAAAATTATTTCTGATGACAAAAACATTGCGAAAGGTAAATTTGTTGTTGGTCATAGCCGGGATCTGTCTGCGACCGGCGCTAAACTTCGTGGCAACGTTTTCATGCCTGTCGATACGCTCTTGAATATGGATTTAACCCTGGCAGCTCTGAATCAGAAGATCAAAGCCCTGGGGAAGGTAAAATGGATTAAAGTCATCATTGAGGATGGGTCTTACGAGGCCGGGGTGGAATTTGTCGATACGCCCAAAGAAGCGATGAAGAAAATCGAGGATTACGTTTCTATAAAACAAAAATATAACAGTCTTAATCCGGTTGCCGTGCCCTTCCGGATTTTTGCGAAATTCAACAAACCAAAGTATTGATCGTGTGCATTGAAATTCCGCGCAGGATAAAGAAGAGGGCAGGCCGGTGATCACAGCGGGCCTGCCCTCTTGATGTTTATGTTAAGGATGAAAAAATCACTTCAATTTCTTCTGCTCACGGTGCGGTAGAACGGTTGCTTTCGCTGCATCGATAACCCCTGGCATTCACACTGTATTTTCCGGTGCCCTTCTTTCCTTCCGGCGTGATGTGAATGATTGCGTGAGTTGCACCTTTTCCCGCAGCCTGTTCGAGAACGTATTGTTTGCCTTCATCAGGATTTTTAAAAGTACTGCTGACCGTTCCGATATACTCACAATCCTTTACCATTTTTTTATCCGCTTCAATGACTTGATGCGCAGCACAGCCGCCTATAATCATCAGGCCGATGGTTATCAGAATTAAAGTCACATATTTTTTCATTTTAATTCCTCCTTTTATTTTGTTTTAAAAAAAATATACACCTACATGAATTGCCGTGTCAATTGTTTAAAATATTTTATGCCTGCTCATGCTCTGCAATGCATCGTGTTCGAGAAGATATGATATTTCAGTAATGGATATTCAAAGAAGATTCAAAGAATATGATTGACAAACATAAACCTTCTTCTTATGCTTAAAACATAACGAGGGTCTAAATTACTGTTTTGTAAATACATGCTGCGGTCAGTAAACCGCTTCACAGATAACTTGACATTAAAATATTAAGAGTGATTATTAATTATGGCTATGAAAATTATCAGCAATAAATTCGAAAAGAAGGAAGGGGCGCAAACACAACCGCCTGATGCGGATTCGTCCCGGAAGGAAAAAAAGAAATTCAATCCCAGATGGGGCAAACCGGTTATTGTGCGTTCGCCTGCTGCAGCCAGGAAGCCCGGGCCGGTCATTACTTCTTCTGTCACGCCTCCGCCCCCTCCTCTTAAAAAAGAGGAAGAACCCGCGCAAGTCAATGTCATTGTTCCTGAGGTTGACAGGCCGGCTCTCGCAAAGCTTTCCGCACCTGAATTTAATCTTCATACGGCAAAGATTGAGCCGGTATCTGCAAGCGCTCCGATTCATGTACCACCGTTACGCCCGGAGCCTTCCGTTTCCGGAGCCAATTACAGTAAAATTCTTCAGCCTGTAGGGGCGAAAAGATCAAAAAACAGGAAACGGGTAGGGTTAGCTGTTGCTGCAGTGATCTTAATATGCATCCTGTTAGGTTACATATATTTTCCGAAACCGAAATCCGAGCAGATTGCGGAATATGCCGTTCCATCTTTTCCACAGGAGGCTGTTGTCACCCCGCCGGCTGTCGCTGAAAAGCCTGCGGCGCCGGTTCCTGCCAAACCGGAGGAGACGAAGGTTTCCCACGAAGAAAATGTCCGTAATCTGGTCAACACGTGGCTGACCAATTGGCAATCGGGCAATATGGAGGCCTATCGCAGTTGTTACGCTCCGGATTTCGCGGCCAAAGGCAAAAATCTGGAGGCGTGGATCGCTTATAAGACGAATGTGTTCAAAAAAAGCAAAAATATAAATATTACGATTGATAATTTGCAGATCACAGCGGATGAAAGTAACGCAAAAGCGGTTTTCACGCAGAATTACAGTTCTTCGGTAACAAAAGATTCAGGTCAGAAAACATTGGAACTCAAGAAAATAAACAACGAATGGAAAATATATAAAGAAATGATGTGACCATCGTATGAGTTCTGCGATCTTTACTTTTGATTCTTTATCATATAAAAAACGAGGTCATGCAATATTTATTAGATTCATAGAAAGGAGGAATTTTCATGAAGAGATCTTCTGGCTCTTTTGTTGTTGTGCTCGTTTTAGCAGTTTTTTTGCTTTTAACTTTTTCACCGGTTGTAACAGCGGGGGAACCCCCGCAGGCCACTAAAAAACCGGAGGTGGTTTATAATCCGTTTTATCTGGGCGTTTTCGGCGGCTGGGTTATTCCTGACGATCTCCGCGTGGAAAATGGCGAGACAGAAAAAATTCAACTTGATAACAGTTGGATGGCCGGCGCCAAGATTGGTTTTATTTTTCCTTTCCAATGGCTGGCTGTAGAACTGGAGTACGCTTATCTGAACGATCATGATGTTGCGGATTCTGATTTAGATGAATATTATAAGGCAAGCAATCTGATGGCCAACCTGATCTTAAGATATCCTAAAGGCGTGATCAGACCCTATATCGGAGCCGGTGCGGGATGGTCCTGGGGAGAATTCGGCGCAGATGACGAAAGTGAATCCTATGATGATTTCGGATGGCAGGCACTGTCCGGAATTAACGTCAAGATCCTTCCCGGTCTGTCGGTGGATTTTGGATATCGCTTCTTCAGAGGCAGTTATGAAATCGATAATGCAACCGATGCCGCCATCGAAGACCATATGGTTCTCCTGGGCCTGAATTACCACTTCGGCGGCGCAAAACCTTTGCCTCCGCCTCCTCCGGTACAGGCGACCGTTGAAGAAAAGAAGTGTCCCAATACACCTGCCTGTTGCATTGTAGATTCAGATGGTTGTCCGTTTGATGCAGACAAGGATGGCGTTTGCGACGGTTGTGATATTTGTATTGACACGCCTGATGGTTGCCCCGTCGATGCGGATGGCTGCCCCTACGATTCGGATAAAGACGGCGTGATGGACTGTCTGGATAAATGTCCCCAAACACCGGTCGGTGTGACGGTTGATAAGAATGGTTGCCCTCCTGCAGTGCCGGTTGTTAAGGAAGATCAGCCCAAAATAGAAAAGGAGATCGTGGAAAAGGGAAGAACGACTCTCAATATATTGTTTGATTTTGACAAAGCCACCATCCGGAAGGGCTCCTTTAAAGATATTGATGCGCTGGCTGTTGTGATGAAGAAATATAAGGATTTAAAAGTAACAATTGAAGGACACACCGACAACCTTAATAGATCCAAGAAACCGAACTACAATAAAAAACTTTCCCAAAGACGTGCTGATGCTGTCAAGAAATACTTGGTAGAAAAATCAGGTATTGTTGCCGAGCGCTTGACCGCCGTTGGATTCGGTGCGGAAAGACCAATCGTATCTAATGAAACAGAAGAAGGACGTCAGAAAAACAGACGTGTAGAAGCGGCGGCCGATTACATGATTAAAAAATAAATACTAATCTTGCATAAGAAAATATGGTTTCACCCTCCCCTGACCCCTCCCGTCGAGGGAGGGAAAATTCAGGAATACCACAGCTTGCCACTTGGTTGCCACTCAGATTCCTCCCCCTTGATGGGGGAGGTTAGGTGGGGGTGGTTCATTATCCCTTGCTGACGGGTTTTGATTGATCGATAATGTATCCCTGAATGGCATCAATGTTGAGCTCCTGTAAAAGCCGCAACTGGTTTTCCGTTTCGACACCTTCCGCTATCACGACGACATCAATGCTGTGCGCTACGCTGCAGATGGAACTGATGAAGAAACGGCTGTCGTTGCCTTCACCCTTGAGTTCATCCGTGTAAGCCCGGTCAATTTTCACGTAATCCGGGCGCAACGATTGCAAATATTTTAAATTTCCGCAACTTTGGCCGTAGTGATCCAGTCCTATTTTATGGCCGGATGCGCGAATCATGGCGGCAAACGACTTCACCAGGTTTTCATTCTGAACGGCGCCGAATTCGGTAAATTCAAAAATTATTTTGGGTGCCTGTTCGGGCAAATCCAGTAAAGCGTTCTTCATCCACAGGACAAAGGATTCATCCTGCAGTGAAGATGTGGATAAATTAACCGCCATGGTGTCGGCACCCAACAGGTCGCGATCCAGTTTGAAGATTTCTTCCATAATGAGGCGATCCAGAGAGGAAATAAGTTTCAGGCGTTCGGCAACCGGAATGAACACGCCGGCATTGACGATCTCGCCTTTTTCCAGAATGATTCGGGTAAAAATTTCCTGATGAAGCAGGGTTTTTCTGTCTGCTGCTTTAACGACCGGCTGAGAATAAAGGGCGATTCGCCGTTCCTGAAGAACTTGTTCCAGAGTTTCTTTCCATTGAATCTGGCCGAAGGTGGTCTTATCCGTACTTTCCACAAGCGTACGGACGTGCCAGGTATTAGAACCGGCCTGTGTAGCCGTGGCCAGGGCCAGATCGGCTTCTGCCAGAAGTTGACCAAGCGTTACGGATCGGTCAAAACCACACGCGCCGACATTGGAAACATTATCCGTTGCCGTGATGTCCGCGGCCGCAAGCCCGCTGAGGGCATTGGCTACTTCACTGCAAATTTGCTCCGCTTCGGCTGAAGGATAATCGGGCAGGAATAGTACAAAATCGCTTCCGGAAAGGCGGGACAGAACAGAAGCGGCAAGCCTGGCGGATATTTCCTGCAACGAAGCCGCCACTCTTTTCAACAATTCGTCAGCAACGAGGAATCCTCTTTGTTCATTGAGTATTTCCAGTCCGTGAATACGAACCAGCAGTAAAATTCCTTTGATGACGCTTTCTTTATTATCCAGGTAGGCTGTGACCTGGCTTTCAAAATAACGGCGGTTGCCGATCCCCGTTAAGGTGTCATTGTATGCCCGCAGCCTCAGTGCTTCCGCCTGGATAACCTGCTCGGAAAACATTTCTTTCACTTTTTCCGTCATGCGGTTCATCACGTAAACAATGCGCCGCAGTTCTCTGGTTCGGGGAATTTTGGTCTGGATTTCGTATTCTTTTCTGCACAGGGCTTCCGCCTGTTGTTCAACGCGAACCAGCGGACGCAGCAGCATACGCAATCCAAAACCACCGGCGATCAATATTAAAAGACCACAGATCGCAAACAGCAGCGTTGTATGTTTGATATCCCGCCACAGACTGTTGTAGGCGTAGCCGGAATGGCTTTTGACATAAATTGTACCGGCCTGTCGCCAGCCGGATGTCACATAAGCATTGGCTTCCGGTACTTTTAACGGAACTAACTTGATAAACCACCCCGGGACGCCTTCAATGACCACCTTGAGGTTGCGTTCCAATAAAATTTTTCCATTGGGATCAATAAACCGGATCGTTTCATAATAACCTCTGTCGAAGAGGGCATTGATCATGGTTTCCACACTGACCATGTCGTCAGGATACTGTGAGACGGCCAAACCGAGGGAGCTGGCCGTGTCCTGGGCGTGTGATTCCAACTGGTCGGTCAGGAAAGTCCTGGTGCTGTCCAGTTT
>CAYZLL010000124.1:0-6821 GCA_964479225.1 uncultured Smithella sp. | reverse complement strand
TCCGCGGTGATATTGGCGACGCCAGCAATCTGATTCCTCTGCTGGCTTCCGATTCGGCTTCCCATAATATCGCCGGCATGGTTTACAACGGTTTGGTGAAATATGACAAGGACATGAACATTGTCGGCGACCTGGCCGAATCCTGGGATATTTCGCCGGACGGTCTAGTCATCACGTTTCACCTGCGCAAAGGCGTCCAATGGCACGACGGCCATCCCTTGACCTCCGCTGATGTTCTTTATACTTACCGGGTAACAGTTGATCCTAAAACGCCCACGGCTTACGCCGGTGATTTTTTAAAAGTCAAAAAAGCGGAATCGATTGATGATTACACTTTCCGGGTCACTTACGATAAACCCTTCGCACCGGCTTTAATTAGCTGGGGCAGCGCCATTTTGCCGCGCCATCTGCTGGAAGGCAAAGACATAACCAAAAGCTCCCTGTCACGAAAGCCGATCGGTACCGGTCCATACAAATTCAAGGAATGGGTGACCGGCCAGAAGATCGCCCTTGTTTCCAATCCGGATTATTTTGAAGGACAACCGTACATAGACGGCCGGATTACAAGAATTATTCCCGATTCCGCGACAATGTTTCTGGAGCTGCGCGCGCAGAATATCGGGATGATGGGTCTGACGCCTCTGCAATACACGCGGCAGACGGAAAATAATTTATTTAAAAGCAGTTTCAATAAGTACCGGTATCTCAGCTTTGCTTACACCTATCTGGGATATAATTTAAAAAACCCTCTTTTTGCCGACAAAAGAATCAGACAGGCCATTTCCTATGCCATTAATAAGGATGAAATTATCAACGGGGTTTTGCTGAAACTGGGAAAACCTGCGCACGGCCCTTATAAACCGGGAACCTGGGCTTATAACGACAAAGTCAAAATTTATCATTACGATCCGCAAAAGGCACGTGAATTACTCCGTGAAGCCGGATGGACAAAAGTCAATCAGGCAGGCATCCTGGAAAAAGACGGCAAGCCGTTTGCCTTTGAAATCGTCACCAATCAGGGGAATGAGACGCGCCAAAAATGCGCGGAAATTATTCAGCGGCAGCTCAAAGAAGTCGGCATCGACGTGAAAATCCGCATTCTGGAATGGTCGTCTTTCGTGACGGACTTTATCAACAAAAGACGCTTTGACGCCGTAATCATGGGCTGGACGATTCCGCTGGATCCGGACGCTTATGATGTCTGGCATTCCAGCAAAACAGCGCCGGAAGAACTGAATTTCGTTTCTTACAAAAATCCGGAAGTGGATGAAATGCTGGAGAAAGGGCGCAGCACTTTCGACCAGAAGGAAAGAAAAAAATATTACGATCGTTTCCAGGAAATCCTTGCTGAAGACCAGCCCTACACTTTTCTGTATGTTCCCGAAGCGCTGGTGATCATCAACAAGCGTTTCCGAGGTATTGAGCCGGCGCCCCTGGGTCTGGAACACAACTTCATCAAATGGTATGTCCCCAAAGACGAACAGAAATATACAATGACACGATAGTCGTTTTTGCCGTAAATAATGATGATTCTTATTAAGAAGAATACAAAAACTCAATAAAAATGACCGAGATAACAAAAACAAATCACCCAGTCCAGCAATCATCCTTGATCAATGATGATCTGGCTTTGTTGGCGAAAGATATTATCGCCAATGCCGGTGTGGGAATATACGTTGTTCAGGACACCAAATTTGTTTACGTCAGCGAGTTGTATCAGAAAATCACGGGATTTACGGATCAGGAACTTTTAGGCGCTTATTCTCTTAAAAATATTTATTCCGATGACCGGGAGAAGGTCCGGTATCAGGCCATCAAGTGCCTCAAGAAGGAAAGCTTCGAGCCTTATGAATATAGATTTATTCGCAAGGATAATGAGCTGCGATATATTCTGGAAACCGTGTCCCCCATTGTTTACAAGGGCAAAAGAGCTACGCTCGGCAGTTTTATGGATATAACCGAACGCAAAATGATGGAGGAAAAATACAGAAGTATTCTGGAAAACATTCAGGAAGCCTATTTTGAAGTCGATCTTTACGGTAACTTTACCTTCTTCAATGATTCATTATGCAGGACAACCGGTTGTTCCCGGGCGGAATTGTCGGGGGCCAATTACAGGCAATTTTCCGATGAAGAGAACTCAAAAAACGTTTTCAAAGCCTTTAATAAAGTTTTCAAAACAGGCGAATCCACGGACGGATTCGATTGGCGCATCACAAGAAAAGACGGAATGCACCGATACATTGAGGCGTCCGTGTCTCTGCAAAGCACGTCATCAGGCAAAGCGGTGGGATTCAAAGGAGTCATCCGTGACATTACCGAACGCAAGCGCATCGAACAGGAACTCAATCATATGGCAACGCACGACGCGCTGACCGGATTGCCCAATCGCTTAATGTTCAGTCAGTTGCTGGAACATGCGATTCACTCCGCGCAACGTTACCAAAAGCAACTGGCTGTTTTCTTTATCGATCTCGACCGGTTTAAAACGGTCAATGATTCTCTCGGACACGATGCCGGTGATCAGCTTTTAAAGGAAATTGCCCGACGTCTCCGGCAAGCATTGCGCAATGTTGATGTTGTCGGTCGCCTGGGCGGTGATGAGTTTATTCTTCTCATTGAAGATTTGCAGGAAATCAAACAGCTGGAAATCATCGCGCATAAAATCCTTTCCACCGTGATAAAACCAATGGTCCTGCTGGGAGAGGAATGCCGCGTTACGGCCAGTATCGGTATCAGCGTATTTCCGAAAGACGGTCAGGATGAACAATCGTTGCTGAAAAACGCCGATATTGCCATGTATTTCGCCAAGGAAGAGGGGAAAAACAACTTCCAGTTCTATTCCGAAAATATTCATGCGATGTCCAGCGCGCGTCTGGCCATTGAAACGAATCTGCGCTACGCGATAGAACGCAATGAATTATATCTGAATTATCAGGCACAGCTGGATTTCAAAACGGACGCAATCACCGGCGTGGAAGCTCTGTTGCGCTGGAACAACAAATATTTGGGCATGGTAACACCCGCACAGTTCATCCCCATCGCTGAAGAAACGGGAATGATTGTTCCCATTGGCCGATGGGTATTAAAAACCGCCTGTGCTCAAAATGTTGCCTGGCAAAAGCAGGGACTTCCGCCTGTATCGATGGCGGTCAACCTGTCGCTTCGCCAACTGACCGATGAAAGCTTTTTGCTGGACATCAAAGAGATATTGAAGGAAACCGGCATGGCGCCCGATTTGCTTGAATTGGAAATTACAGAAAGCATGGTTATGCACAATCCTGAACGACTGATTCCGATCCTGACAAAAATTAAAGCCATGGGAATTCGGCTGGCGATTGACGATTTCGGCACAGGCTATTCTTCCCTGTCCCAGTTAAGAAACTTTCCGATAGATTCCATTAAAGTTGACAGATCTTTCATTCGCAATCTTCCGCAAGATATGGATAATAAAGCCATCACGGAAGCGATTATTACCATGGGCCGGTCCCTGAATCTTACCGTTGTTGCCGAAGGGGTGGAAACAAAGGAACAAGAGAATTTTTTGAGACAAAAAGTCTGCGATGAGATGCAGGGTTTTTATTTCAGCAAGCCCATCGAGCCGGATCAATTTGCCGTGCTTCTTCGAAATAGCAATCTTTTGAAAAAAAACAAAGCGTGATGTTTATCGGCCGGGCAAGAAGCCGGACATCACCATGAAATCCTGACCGATCATCAGCCCAGCCCCATGCTTTCTTCCAGAGATGAAATATCCACAGAATCTTTGTCATTCACATTGGTTTTAAATTGCCGGATGCCCTGAAAAACAGACGGGAAGCTGGTGGGTGGCGCAATCGCGCAGGCCTCTACGGAGGAAAGCTTGTTGATGTCTGTTGACAGGAAATCAAAAAAACCGGTGATCATCGCTTCCATGACATTGGACGTTACCAGTTGGGAACGTCCTTCGCCGTGCAGATCGAACGCAAAACTGTTCAACCCGATTTTGTCAACGGTCTGGGCAATGCTGTAAGCGGCATTGTATGTTTTATCGTAACTCATCTCGGCCACGTTACCCAGACCAAATAAAAGCAGCATTTCCGAACCGATGCGGAGCGGAAAAGGAATAATAATTTTTTCCTCAAATTCGCCCCGGATCCTTTTCGCTTTTATTTCTTTGGAAATGAATCCATTAAGGCGCCAGTCGATAAAACCGCAAATTCCACGGGGCGGCTTTTCGTCGGCAAAAATACCGAGCGCGAGGCATTTATGTTTTGGAAGATCCGGATTTTTTGTCGAGATGTTTAGTTGCATTATCTTTGTTCAGTTTAAGGTTAAGAGCGTCCAGGATGCCGTTGATGAAAGAACCGGAATTTTCCGAACCGAACGTTTTTCCCAGGTCAACCGCTTCATTTAGAGTTACTTTGGGGGGAATGTCATCACAATATAGAAATTCAAAGACGGCCATTCGAAGAATGTTGATATCCACCCGCGACATCCGTCCCAGCGACCAGTTATCGGAGCATTCGGCAATCAGTTTGTCCAATTCTTCTTTATGCGCACAAGTTCCTTCGACCAGAAAACACGCAAAATCTTTAGCGGACTGGGGAGCGGTGAAATTACCCCAGAAAAGATCCAGAGCATCCCGCGCGTCAATATCCACGAAATTAAGACCGTAAAGAACCTGTAAGGCAGTTTCTCTTGCCTTTCTTCGTCCACGCATTAAAGCTATAACCTCAAAGAACAATCATCAGACTGCTGCATAATTACAAAATTCCAGAAACAAGAAGATGTCCGCCAGGACAGGTTAAATCTTTTTGAATAAATCCACCATTTCTATCGCCGTCATTGCCGCGTCGGCGCCTTTATTGCCGGACTTTGTGCCCGCGCGCTCAATCGCCTGTTCGATCGTATCCGTGGTCAGCACACCGAAAACAACCGGTACTTCCGTTTCCAGGCCGACCATGGCGATTCCTTTGGAGACTTCAGCGCTGATGTATTCGAAGTGTGGCGTGGCGCCGCGAATAATTGCGCCCAAACAGATGACGGCATCATAACGGCCGCTTTTCGCGACTTTCTTTGCCGTCAGCGGCAATTCAAAAGACCCCGGCACTTTATAAATGAGAATGTCTTTTTCCTCAGCGCCGGCTCTTGTTAAAGCGTCAACAGCGCCTTCAATCAATCTGCCGCTTATAAAATCGTTAAAACGGCTGGCGACAATGCCAAACTTCATTCCTTTGGCGACTATTTTTCCTTCCATTATTTTCGGCATAGTTTTTTACCATCCTTGTTTTTAATTTTAATGATCCTGGCAGTCAAAATTTTATATTTTCAAAAGATGTCCCATCTTTTTTTGTTTTGTTTTCATGTATTTTATGTTGTTCTCATTGGGATCGATTTCAATCGGAACACGCTTGACAACCTCAATGCCATACCCCTCCAGTCCAACTATTTTTTTGGGATTGTTGGTCAGCAATCTCATTTTGTGAACACCAAGATCTGCCAGAATTTGTGCCCCGATTCCATAATCCCTCAAATCCGGTTTAAAACCCAGAGCGATGTTGGCTTCCACCGTATCCTTGCCCTCTTCCTGCAGGGCGTAGGCTTTGATTTTATTGACGAGACCGATTCCCCGGCCTTCCTGACGCATATAAACAATGACACCTTTGCCTTCTTTGCCCACCATCGTCATCGCTTGATGGAGTTGATCGCCACAATCGCATTTTCTGGAACCGAAGAGATCGCCCGTGAGGCATTCCGAATGAACCCGTACCAGCACTTCATCCTCTTCCTGAATATCGCCTTTCACCAAAGCAATGTGCTGCCATTTGTCAACGTCGTTTTCATAAACAATCATTTTAAAATCGCCGCCGTAACAGGTTGGTATGGTCGCTTCCGCCATGCGCCGGATGAGTGATTCGTTCTGCATGCGGTAATCGATAAGATCCGCAATGGTGACAATTTTCAGCCGATGTTCTTTGGCAAATATTTCCAGATCCGGCAATCTGGCCATCGTGCCGTCGTCTTTCATGATCTCACAAATCACACCGGCGGGTGTCAAACCGGCCAGACGACATAAATCCACAGAGCCTTCCGTTTGTCCCGTGCGCACCAGAACGCCGCCTTCTTTGGCGCGAATGGGAAACACGTGGCCGGGGCTGACCAGATCGTCCGGCTTGGCCTGCGGATTCACGGCAGCCTGAATGGTGGTCGCTCGATCCGCGGCAGAAATACCGGTGGTGACACCGTGTCGCGCTTCTATGGAAATGGTAAACGCCGTGCCGAAACGCGCCTGATTATCCTGAACCATTTGTTTCAGATGCAGCTTATCTGCCATATCTTCATTCAGGGTTAAGCAGATCAGGCCGCGTCCGTAACGGGCCATGAAGTTGATCGTCTTGGCTGTGGCAAATTGCGCCGCCATGAAAAGATCACCTTCATTTTCCCGATCTTCATCATCAACGAGAATGACCATTTTTCCGTTTTTGATATCTTCAATTGCTTCTTCAATAGTGCTTATTGCCATTTTACTTTTCCTTATTGATCTAAAAACCATGCTTGGCGAGGAAATCCTTATCGATCCCCTTGCTCGATTGTATTAATTTCTCTACATACTTACCCAGAATGTCCGTTTCGATATTGACCAAATCGCCTTCTTTTTTTATCAGCAGCGTCGTGTTGGCCGCCGTATGAGGAATGATATTAACATAAAACCTGCTTTTTTCAAGCTTGTTCACGGTCAAACTGATGCCGTCAAGGGCCACCGATCCTTTTTCCACGATGTAGCGGGCAATATTTTCGTTCATTTCTATCGCCAGGATGAGCGAGCCGGATTTTTGCATCTG
>CAYZLL010000123.1:2148-6839 GCA_964479225.1 uncultured Smithella sp. | reverse complement strand
CACGACATCGGAAACCGCCAGAATGCGAGCTTCCAGGAGAATATCATTCCCTTTCAGATTTCTTGGATAACCGGTGCCATTCATTCGCTCATGATGTTCATAGACCATCATTGCCACCGGCCAGGGAAAGTCGATGTCCTTCAAAATGTTATATCCTGACTGGGAATGGATTTTGATCATACTGAATTCGAGATCCGTGAGTTTGCCGGGTTTTGTCAGAATCTCGGCCGGAACGGATATCTTTCCTATATCGTGGATGATGGCGGCCATACGGAGACCTTCGACCCGATCCGTCGGGAGATTCATTTCTTTGGCAATGGCCAGGGCGAGATCAGCCACGTGGCGCTGATGACCCGCCGTGTAGGGGTCTCTTGTTTCCACCACGGAGGCTAGCGCCCGGACAGTTCCCCCCAAGGCATTTCTCAACCGGTCAAGACTATCTTTCCGGTCAGTGATGTCCTCAATAATTCCCTCATAATACAAAACTTGTCCCTTCTCATCACGAACAACCTGCGCGGTCCGGGAAACCCAGATTATACGCCCATCCTTCCTTTTAAACTGGAGTTCAGAGTCCTTTACCAAGCCGTTCTTTTCCATGAGTTCGATGAATTGCATGCATTCCTCGGGATTGGCATAGAGCTGACGGGAAATATCGGTTATTCCGGAGATAAGGTCTTCAGGGGAATCATATCCCAGTATTTGTGCCATGGACTGATTAGCCATGATGAATCTGCCGTCAAGCGTTGACTGGTAAATGCCGTTCTGGGCATTTTCAACGATTCTTCGATATTTTTCTTCCATTCGTTTGCGTTCGGTGATGTCGCGGATAATGCTTCTCAGCCCTGTTTGTTTGCCGGATGAATCTTTTAATAACGATACGGATGCTTCAATATATCTTTTAGTGCCATCCTTTCTGATGATCCGCCAATCGAATCCTTCGGCGGGTTCGCCTGTTTTATAAACTTTGTTATAGGATTGAAAAACTTTTTTTTCGTTTTCTTTATCGGTGTACTGCCGGTAATTCATGCCCATCAATTCTTCACCGGAATATCCGAGAATCCGGGGTACTGAAGCGTTAAAGAAAGTGAAGTTGCCGGCAAGGTCTACTTCAAAATACCCGTCGCGAATATTTTCAAGAATGTTCTGGTATCTCTCCGCATGTTTTCTGAATCGCGGCTTAGCGGCCAGCCTTCTAAAAGTAGCGGAACCGTTCAGGCCTGGATGCTTTTTGCGAATTTCTGCGATTTTCTTTTTTTCGTATTTCTTTTTCTTTGATGATGAAGATTTTTCCGAGGGCGAGGTTTTCTTTTTTACAGTTTTAACATGCTTTTTATTTTCGGATATCGTCCTGGTGTTGTTTTTCATCGTGCAAATCCCTTTGTCGTGGGTAGAGCATAACTTCTATAATTATAAAGTCAATGTGTTTTTGAAAGGACGGTGATGACATTCATGATAAAGAAAATGGCCAGGAGCAGAGCCTGCCATTGAACCAAGATGAGATGGAAACTGGAATAAATTAAAAAATGAAGAACCCAAATTTACACCTTGTAATGAAGTCTGGCTAGCTAATTACAAGCAAGGTTGTGAAACTTATTATGTTTAATATTGACCAACAAAGACACGGTGTGTTACCGACGCTTAAGGATTATATCATGATATCTTTTTCTACACTTGAATCGATAATTAGAGATTACGGTTATTGGGCTTTGCTCATCGGCACCTTTTTTGAAGGGGAAACAATTCTAATCATTGCCGGTTTATCCGCACATTTAGGGCTGTTGCAATTACCATATGTAATGTTAATCGCTTTTATTGGTTCCTTTTCAGGCGACCAATTTTATTATTTCATCGGCTATTTTAAGGGAAGAGAATTACTCCAGAAACATTTAAAATGGAAAAGACGCGTTGAAAGAGTCAATAAGCACATTGAACGTTATCGCACCCTTGTAATGCTGGGATTCAGGTTTGTATATGGAATGAGGATTGCGACACCGTTTGTTATTGGAATGTCTAAGAGAATTAAAACAATGCATTTTTTCATACTGAATGCAATTGGAGCCATAATTTGGTCAGTGTCTGTATCGGCGGGAGGTTATTTTTTTGGATATGCGCTGGAAGGATTCATGAAAAACGTTAAACACTACGAAAGGCTGGCCATAATAATTATTATAATAACGGGAATTGTTTTCTGGATTATGCACCGATATAAATCTAAAAAACAGGAAAAATTGATGTCTCCCTAACAAAGCTTTAATAAAAATTGAAGGGCACCAGTGAGTAGTCTCGGGTCTTGATTGAGTTAAGTATTTTCAAGTGAAAACTTGAATGATTTTCATAAATTCAAAATTGTGGAGGAAGTCTTCCATGAGAGGGAAAGATAAAAAACCAGTAACTCCGCCGCCGCATCTTTCAGGAAGTTTATAAACGTTTGTCTTCGAGTATAAATTGCGTTTATTCCGAATTGACGTCTTGCATTTTTGTAAGGGGTAAAGATTCCCCAGTTATATTTTCCGACTGTGGATTCTTTCCTCTTTTTTTTATAACCAAGCTCGATAATACGATCAAGGAAATTAGTATCAATACGGTTATCGTAATTTTTGTGCCTCTATTTCCAAACTTCGGTAGAATAACGAAAGGTAGCAGCCACAAGTAGACCGTCATGTGAAGGATACCGATAAATCCTATTCTCAATATTTTTTTCATAACTTGATTTTTTTTTGCGTCCGAAGGCATTAATTAAACATGCCTAATAAATTTGACCTAACGTAATATTTGTACCACATATTAATCTAAAGTTCAGTTAATTTTCTATTTGTTTAGGATTGAAAGCAAGTATACCTAACAATTATAATAATTTGTTTCTTTCAGGAAGATTCATGCTGTCACCTGAGGTTCAGTATTAGGCATTCATGTTTGAGGATAACTAATGCAAAAAATTTATATGGGAGTTTGGTATCAAATAGCACCATGGTGGTATATATTCTTGACACACAAGTGAACGTTTCCTGTCCTGCTGCCTACAACAAAAAGTAAGTTCTTATCAATTATTCTGCAACCCGTTTCTGGTGACAAGAAGGGCAGAAGTGGCGGCGCTTGTCCCGCTAAAGCGGGATTTCCGCTTCGCTCAAGCACAAATGCCAGCAGATATTCGTGGCCGAAAAGTTAAATATTTTAATTTTTATATTAAGTTAAACTCTTCAGTGTGTCCATGACATCGGGGGAAGGCTGGATTGAAATCAGGCATCTTTGCTGAAGTTGCCGGCCTGTCAGGCTTTAAAGATTGAATCTGTCGATTAGACCTTTGCATGTAATCGAGCAAGATCTTCTCGCTGCTTTTGCACACTTGCCAGCGAATCAGATTCAATAAAAATACGAGTTGATTCCGGAAATTCACGAACGATTCTCTTTTCAATACGGTCAATGGCGGCAAGAAGTTGATCAGCAGAACGATCTTTCTTGAAGGTTGCGTCAATGGTGATAAGTAAGTCGTGTGGTCCAATATACATGGTAAGAATTTGCCCGCAGCTCGTTATGTCCTCATCCGACTCTATGATATTTTCTATAAGATAAAGTTCTTTAGAAGTAACCCCTCTGCCGAGGAGAAGGCTTTTTGACTCAAGCATCAAGATCCCTGCAACGGACATAAGCAGGAGGCCAATCAGACAGGCGGCCACAGCATCAAGATAGGGATTTTGGAAGAGATGACCCAAAAATATACCTGTCAGCGCGAAAATTAAACCGAGCAGGGCTGCACTATCCTCCAGAATTACGGTATAGAGGCTGGGGTCTTTACTTTGCTTCAAGAAAGTAAAGGGCTTTATGTTTCCACGCGCTGCGTTGAACTGTTTGATGGCAACGCGGAATGAAATACCTTCAAAGACGATTGCGATAATCAAAACGATGTAGTTGAGTGTTGGATCGGCAAGCAGGGTATCGTGACCAATCTCATACATGCGAGAAATTCCCTCATATAGTGACATGCCACCACCGACTGCAAAGATGGAAAGAGAAACAACGAGTGTCCAGAAGTAGAGTTCTTTTCCATAGCCAAAAGGGTGTGCACGATCGGGTTTCCGCGCCGCTCGTTTGAGACCGAGTAAAATGAGCGCTCCGTTTCCGGTGTCGACAAGCGAGTGGATTCCTTCTGAAATCATGGCGGAAGAGCCGGAAATCGCCGCCGCGATAAACTTGGTAATCGCAATAGCTACGTTTGCCAGTATTGCGGCAACGATGGCGATTTTTGATTCACCCTGTGCTGACATAACCGTCCTGTTTTGGCATCTTTGTAAAGAAGACGTTCACAGTATGAAATCCGTTGAAAGAAATCGAGATCTCCGTTCCGTGACAATGGTTTTAATGATCCGCCTGTTTTCATCGGTAGCCTTGGCTGCGACAAGTGTCCGGATCGTGAATACCCTCAGCGCATCTGAGACGGATAGAGTACCTTCTGCCGAATCCTTTCTGCCGGTAAAAGGAAATGTGTCGGGTCCACGTTGGCACTGAGAGTTTATGTTTACCCGGCATACCTGATTGACCATGGGATCTATGAGATCGGCGATGACGTCCGCATTACTTCCGAAGAGGCTGACCTGTTGTCCGTAGTCGGATTGGGTCACATAATTCATGGGTTCTTCGATATCGGAGAAGGTGGCAATGGGTTATTATCTTGATGGTCGGGTATCTGTTGTTGC
>CAYZLL010000123.1:0-2138 GCA_964479225.1 uncultured Smithella sp. | reverse complement strand
GAAGGACTCGTACGCCGCGAGCGTGGCGTCCTGGGCCTCGATGAGGTCGGCGATGAGCTCCGCGTTACTTCCAAATAAACTGACCTGCTGCCCGTAGTCCGATTGCGTAACATAGTTCATCGGTTCTTCAATATCAGAGAAAGTGGCAATCGGGACGACCGGGCCGAACTGCTCTTCGGAGTATAGCCTCATTCCCGGTTCAACCGGATACACAACGGCCGGAGACATGAAAGTGTGCTTCACGATACCACCATTTTTGTTCACGATGCGAGCACCTTTGGTGCAGGCGTCCTCGATCAATTCTGTGAGATACTTCGTCTTGTCCGGTTCCGGCAACGGTGTGATCTGAACCCCCGCATCCCAGAGCATTCCCCCCTTGAGCTTACCGACAGCTTCACTGAATTTCGTTATAAACGCATCAACAATCGCCTCATGAACAAAGAGTATTTTAAGGGCTGTGCACCGCTGGCCATTGTAGGATAGAGCTCCCAATACGCATTCTTTCACCGCATTATCGATATCTGCGTCTTTCAATACGATGGCGGCATTTTTTGCTTCGAGGCCGAGAATGCAACGCAGCCGATGCGGCTTTGGATGCTGGTGCTTTAAAATGTCGGCGGCTCCGCTGCTGCCAATGAATGCCAGCGCGTCGATTCTTCCGGATTTCATGATGGGCCCCATGATCTTACGCCCTTCTCCGAAGACGATATTGATCACACCTCTGGGAAATGAATCCCGAAAGGCCTCAAGAAATGGCTGGTGGAGCAAGACCCCAAGTTTGGGTGGCTTGAAAATCACCGTATTGCCCATGATGAGTGCCGGAATCAGAGTCGTAAAAGTTTCATTGAGCGGGTAATTGAATGGTCCCATGCAGAGCACCACACCGAGGGGGGCACGACGGATCTGCCCGATCACACCCTGCTCGATAACAAAACGCGACGATAGACGGTCCAAATCTTTCAGAGCGCCAATCGTGTCCCTGATGTACTCAACTGTCCGGTCAAATTCCTTTTCGGCGTCAGGAAGCGTCTTTCCAATCTCCCACATCAGGAGTTTGACAACGGTTGCGCGCTGCTCCTGCATCCGGAAGGTAAATGCTTCAATATGTCGTATCCGTTCCTCGACAGACATGGTCGGCCAGGAACCTCTTCCATAATCGTAAGCCCTGCAGGCAGCATCAAGAGCCTCCAGGGCCTTCTCTTCCGTCAGCAGGGGATAGCTTCCGATGATCTTTTGCCGAACGGTATTGTCAATGGTTTCGCAGATCGGAGACAGCACATCCTGAGAAGGACCGGTCCATTCTTTCAGTGTGCCATCGCAGAGGTATTGGCGCTGCTCGATGGGGGCAGCAATGCGATACTTCTCCGGAACCATATCTTTGTCAGGAAAAATTGAAGTAAGGAGCGCATCCGGCATTACGTTTCATCCATTCTGTCTAAAAGGGTATTTAATAAGAACTCGCTTTCAGTTGTCGTCAGTATAAAAAATGCACTCTTGTGTCAAGAGGATTATGGTCACAAGATGTGGGTGCAACTTGATTGATTACGGATCGAAAGGCAGCACAATTTTCAATATTGACTTTGTGTGTGTAGAGGAAGCAAGCCGCAGAAGCCACCTACAAGTCCAAAGTTTCGTGGGAAGAATAAAGTTGAGGATTGCTGAAAGATACAACACCAAGTTCGCTGGGAGCCTGCTGTTTCGGCGATCCAGTGAAACGACTTGATGTTCGCCCTATGTGTTTGTCTTTCCACCCTTGTATTGCAGTGCGCAATAACCGTAGCACACAAGAGTCTACACTCTACTTGGACTGTTTCTCCAAATTCTCTCGGTTTTGTCTATATTGATCATATGTCATGTTATTCATTTCATCGAGACAATTGCGTGTGTCGCCTAGGCCATCATGCTTGTAGCATTCTTGCCGTTGTCGTTCCTTAAGTCCTTCATACCATGCCTGATAGGTGCACCCTTGGCCCACCAGACAAGCGCAGCAGAAGGCTATTAGCGCTAATAATCTATGGTTCATCATTGCTCCTGTTCTCTTTGGCGAACGCGCAGATCACCGGTGGCTGGAAGCCGTCCGTTGGAGTGATTTATTGGGTCATCTGTTCACTTAATGTAATACCCAGAGACCCGCCACT
>CAYZLL010000122.1:0-6893 GCA_964479225.1 uncultured Smithella sp. | reverse complement strand
GAAAGGGTCAAGGTCGAAAAAGAATTGCAAAAAAGTGAGCGAAGATACCTGGAATTAAGCATTATAGACGACCTGACGCAACTTTATAATTCCAGACATTTTTACGCTCAATTGGAAAAAGAAATGGAAAGGTCGAAACGTTATGAACAACCCTTGACGCTGCTTATGCTCGACCTCGACAAATTCAAGGATTTCAACGACACATACGGTCATATTGAAGGAGATTGTGTTTTATCGCGACTGGGTCAGGTTATTAAGCGATGCCTGCGCGATTCTGATTCAGCTTATCGTTATGGTGGGGAGGAGTTTACGGTGATGCTCCCGGTGACCACAAGCCAAGATGGTTTCGTCATCGCACAAAGAATCCAGGACGAGCTAAGCCATGAGATTTTTACGCCTGTTTCGGGTGAAAAAGTTGCGTTGACGATGAGCATCGGTATTTCGCAGTATCTTCCCCATGACGACGTCAAGGCTTTTGTCAATCGCGCGGACCATTTTATGTACCAAGCAAAGCATGACGGGAGAAACAGGATTTGCCTTGAATCATAGTTTTCAGAACGGTTCCGATCGTTACCGTCGAATCATCCAACGCCGCGTTTTTTAGATTGATCATAGTTCGTCTACGGAAAGCAAGCATGAAGAGTCTGTCGCGCATTCAAAAATTCACTCTTTGCCATTTATGTATCGCCCTCCTGTTCATCGCGTCGGCCTGGAATGTAAGTGCAGGTGCACAATCCACTACAGACAATGTCCCGCAGCAGCAGGAAAGCACCGTTGACACAAAAAACGGCACGATGAACACCCCCAACCTGTTGGACCGCTGGCATACCGGCATATCGCATGCTATTGCCGCCCCAATTACCCGGATTGACAGCTTCTTCGCCGATGAAAGCCTCGATGAGGAAAACCGGCGCACGCGTTTGCGCACCAGCGTCGGATTGAAATGCGATGAAAAGGACGGATTGGTACTTCTCTCTGATTTCAACTTACGGCTGGCTTTCCCCAGACTGGAGAACCGGCTGCAACTGTTTATCGATGAAACCATCAAAGCAGACAATCCCGATGACCCCGAAAATATTTCCGACGCTCTGGATAAATCAGAACCCGGCGCCGGGCTTCGGGTCATTTTCTCACGGGACGAAAAGAAATCAGTCAGCACGGATTTAGGAGCACGTTTCGGCAACCCGGTGCAAATCTACGGTCGCTTGCGGGGTCGCATGAATGTTCCATTCGATCAATGGAACATGATATTGAGCCAGACTTTTGCTTTTTTCACCGAGGATGGCTTGACGGAAACGACGGAGATGCGTTGGGATCATCCGTTGAAGAATGATTTCCTGTTTCGATCCCTGAGTCGCGTCAACTGGGAGGAAAAAAGTGACGGGGTCACCCCTTCGCAATCTCTCATCCTGTACAAGAAATTAAGCGCCAGCAGTGGATACAACGTCGCCTTGAATGGCAAGTGGCCGGCAGTCCCGCACGCTGAGGAAGCAAACTATTCCGCCATCCTGACCTACCGGCAACAAATATACCGTCCCTGGTTGTTTCTGCAGGTATCTTCAGGCGTCGATTTTCCGCAACTTGACGACTACGAACACAACGTTTTTTGCGCCATCAAACTGGAAATCGTCTTCAGTGAAGACTAGAAACAAACACAACTCCGTACAAGGATTGGCCGTTAAGATTTCCTTGACACACAGGGACGCCCATTTTATACTTCATCCCGCCAAACGGTGGTTCTTAAAAACGGGTACTCTCTATATCAGAGTACTTTGTAATAAAAAAGATATGGAAAGGAATAGGAGGTATTTTATGTATCATATTGATCTGTTGAACAAAATTTCTGAAAAGGGTTTAAGCCTTTTTTCGGATAAATATGAATATCGCACGGATATTCCCGATCCAGACGGCATCTTGGTAAGAAGCAAAGAAATGAAAGAGATGACTCTGCCGTCATCATTGAAAGCAATTGCCCGCGCCGGCGCCGGCGTCAATAATATTCCCATCGATAAATGTTCGGAAAAAGGTATCGTTGTTTTTAACACACCGGGAGCAAACGCCAATGGCGTGAAGGAACTGGTCATTCTGGGCATGCTGATGGCCTGCCGCAATGTTGTTGGAGGAATCACCTGGGCTAAAGGTCTGGTCGGCGAAGGAGACAAAGTGCCTGATCTTATCGAAAAGGGTAAATCCAAGTTTGCCGGCACTGAAATTATGGGCAAAAAACTGGGCGTGGTTGGTCTGGGTGCCATTGGCACAATGGTGGCCAATACGGCCGAAGGACTGGGCATGGAAGTCTGGGGGTACGATCCGTTCCTGTCCATCGAAGCAGCGTGGAGGCTGTCCCGCAATACCAAGAAAGCATCAAGTCTGGACAAATTGCTGTCCGAGTGCGATTTCATCTCACTGCACGTTCCCCAGAACAAAGACACTAAGGGATTCATCAATACCGATAAGTTCGCGGTCATGAAGAAGGGCGCGGTAATCCTGAATTTCGCCAGAGGCGGACTTGTGGATACCCCCTCCCTGAAGAAAGCCGTCGCCGACGGCATCGTAGGCTGCTATGTAACCGATTTTCCCGATGAAGAAGTTATCAAAACAGACAAGGTCATCGCCATTCCGCATCTGGGCGCTTCCACCGAAGAATCGGAAGAAAACTGCGCCGTAATGGCTGCCATGCAGCTCATGGATTTTCTGGAGAACGGGAACATCAAGAACTCGGTTAATTTCCCGGAATGTTCCCTGGAAAGGTCAGATAAGGCCAGACTTACCATTTCAAACAAAAACGAACCGGGCATGATCGAGAAGATCACGCGGTTGCTGGCGGACAACAAGATCAATATTGCCGACATGATCAACAAAAGCAAAGGAAACCTGGCTTACAACATCATTGATGTGGATGGTGATATCAAGCCAGACCTGACAGATAAAATCAAATCCATCGAAGGCGTTGTGGGCATCCGAGTGATTCAATAATCCCTGAGACGCATTCTGTTGTGCAAAAAACATGAAGGAGAAGCATATGAAGAAAAAAGCCAACTACATTTTTATTCTTGTCATAGCCGTTCTGATTTCGGCATATCCTTTAAAATCAGCATTCGCCCAGCATGAAGGCTATCCTTATCAGATTGGAGGTTATTTTGGCATATGGGGCGCCTACACCATCAATCCCAGTTTAAGTGAGGATTTTTGTGATGGCTGGGATTGTCACACGGATGAAATTGATTTGGACGTGGATGAATCGGCCGTATGGGGGGCAAAGATCGGTTACAACCACCCTTACATGAGAGCGTTGGGATTGGAACTGGAATATGGATACATGAATCCTGACCTGAATTTTCACGATACGACGGTGGGTGACATTAAGTTTAACAATTTAATGTTTAATATTTACGCAAGAATTCCCGTTGGAATCATCCATCCCTACTGGGGCTTTGGCATTGGCTTTTCGAACTACGAAATCTCCGTTAAGGATTCTGAAGGAATGGATGGGGAAGACGATATTTCCTATGCGTGGCAGTTGCTGACCGGTGTTGAAATTGATCTGGCGCCTAACCTGGCCATTGATATCGGTTATCGATTCTTTACGACAGAGCTGGAATTCAAAAATGATACAGAAGGTGAAAATAATGACATTGATTACAGAACCGGCATGGTCAACCTGGGATTGAAATTTCGGTTCTAAAAATTATTGTACTGCTGAAAAGCAGGTATATTCGTAAGTAAAAGAGAAATTCTTCTCAGGAAGATTTCTCTTTTGCTTTTTTATGTTCATTGGCGCGATATCGTATGTCATTCGTCATGATAAAGAATTAGGTTTTTTAAGTTGACATCCCTGCTGTTCTTCTCTATACGATGGCTTCATTTTAATTTTTTTTAAAGGATTCCCCACATAAATCTGTATGGACTTCATCATTCATTTTGTAGATTTCTTTCTTCATCTGGATAAATATCTTCCGATGATCATCCAGAGCTTCGGCATCTGGGCCTATGTCATCATGTTTCTTGTCATATTCTGCGAGACGGGCCTTGTCGTTACACCTGTTTTACCCGGTGATTCACTTTTGTTCGCGCTGGGAGCTTTTGCCGCGCAGGGCGCTTTAAACATTGAAATTTTATTGATTTCGCTCTGCATTGCCGCTGTTGCCGGAGATTCCGTCAATTACGCGATCGGCAATTTTCTTGGTCCAAAAGTTTTTCATTATCAGGACAGCCGTTTCTTCAAAAAGGAACATCTTTTACGAACACATCAATTTTATGAAAAACATGGCGGTAAAACCATTATCATCGCCCGTTTTATTCCCATCATCCGCACCTTTGCTCCCTTTGTCGCCGGCATCGGCTCCATGACATACTCACGCTTTATAACTTATAACATTGTTGGCGGAATTGCCTGGGTATGTCTTTTTCTTCTGGCCGGCTTTTTCTTTGGCGCCATTCCCGCGGTCAAAAGAAATTTCACACTCGTCATCATAGCGATTATCATCATTTCAGTGCTGCCCGGGATTTTTGAATATTGGCGGCACAAACGCAACACCCCGGCAAATGAAAATTAAACGCTGATGCACTGTTTTTTCCCCGAACGCACTAATAAAAAAGGCGGGTTCATGAATGACCCGCCTTTTAGCTAATGGTTCTAATTTTAGTTAACCTCGGCAACCGCTTCCTTTGGCGCTTGCTTCACGATTTACCTTGTTTCCTTCTCGGGGTGATCCGCCAACTAACTTTTTTACGGGAAGCGGTTCTTCTCCTTAGTTGGTAATAGCTTACAATAAATTTTTCCAAAAATCAAGAAAAAAATCAATATATGGTAGATTCTGGTAATTGATGCCACTACAGGTGGTGGCTGATGTTCTTCAAACAATCCGAAAAATACGGTTCAACTTTATAATTTTTCATCCCATCCCCTTTCTTTTTTTGACTATAAGCGTCGCAATGCTGTATAAGACCGCCATTGACGGAAATTTCAGGAGATAAAAGTATGGACGAAAAGGTCAGAGAAGCTATTTTCAAAAAAGTTCAGGAGGAACCTTTCGCGAAAAAATTCGGTCTGCGGTTAGTTGAAATTGAGGAAGGTTACGCCAGGGTGGAAATGGTTTTTACGCAAAACATGGAAAACATTTTCGGGATGGCACACGGCGGAGCAATTTTTTCGCTGATGGATGCCGCTTTTGAAGTCGCCTCTAATTCTCACGGCACAATGGCCGTTGCTTTAAATATGAACATCAATTATCTGGCATCGCCGGAAAAGGGGGCTCTGCTTAGTGCTGAAGCCAGAGAAATCAACAAAACAAAAAAACGCTGCTTACGAAATCCGCGCCACTGACGATTCAGGGAAGCTGCTGGCTACCTGCCAGGCGCTGGTGTACCGTTTGGAAAAGCCGCTGCCTTTTTTGTAAGTCGCGGCTCATGATGAACTCTTTCTTGTAGGATGTGACGCCTTATTCATCGAAGGCCGGAACCGATGCGCTTGCCTGATTTTCCATGCAGCCTTAAGAATCGTAATCCAAGTCGATGCTAAACTTTTCCGGCGTGTGCGGTGCTATTGTTTTATAAAAAGCCATAATTTCCTGCATGTCTTTTTTCATATCGCCGCTGGGATAAACCACTTTACCGACACCTGCTTCCTTTTTCTTGTAATCCAGATAACCTAATGCCACAGGAACGTTTGCTAAAACAGCAATATGATAAAAACCGGTTTTCCATTTGGTTTGCAAAGAGCGAGTGCCTTCAGGTGTCACCAGCATCACCAGGTCATCATACTCTTTAAATAAATCGACCATCACCTGAACCATGCTGGGACGTTCGTCTCCTTCTTTTTTAGGACGACGATCAATACCGATACAACCCAGAGCGCGGGCAAAAGGACCATAAGGAAACCGCATATAACTCTTTTTTATCGTGATCCTGACGGGAATATCCATTAAAAGAAAGGCTACACGGGTGTAAAGAAAATCCCAGTTAGTCGTATGGGGAGCTGCAATCATGACGCACTGCTTTATATCTGGTGGCATATTGTTTTTATATTTCCAGCCAGTTACACCAAAGATACTGCGGGCAATAAGTTCAGTGAACATAGAAGACCATTACATTTTCAGGCAAAAAGTGATGCAGCCCCATGTACCTAAAATAGGATTGTATATTATGGAAACATACAGAGAATTGATATTCTTCATAACAAGAACTTCTTTTTCTCACAGCTTTTATATGAGGAAAGATGCTTTGTGTCAATCTTATTTTCAAGGGGATGGCAGAAAGACGTGTTTAAATACGAAGGCAGGATCGTTTCCGATCCTGCCTTAAATTTATCGCAATTCTTTAAATGTTTTATCTCACACCCGACAATGTTCTTGTCTTCACGCCCGCAAGCCAGGTGCGTTCGCCCTACATGAAGCTTTCTTCAGGGATATCAATGGCGCTGCGGTCGCCGTACTTCATCGATTTGAGATATCCGAAGATATCGGGAACATGATTCATGACATAGAACCGGGCCGTGGCAATTTTGCCCTTGTAGAAATCGGCGTCGATTGCGCCCTTCTCTTTCATCTTGGCCGACGCCAGAAGCGCCTGGTCCAAGAGCAGCATGCCGCAGTAAACTCTGGCGCCTGCATGCAGGGTCCGGGTGGCGAAAAGTTGTTTCATCTGCTTGTCGCCCTTCGTCCAGGCGTCATTCATGTTGACGATCTCTTTGAAAGCCGCCATGGCTTCCGCCATCATCGCGAATTCAGCCGCCAATTCGTCCGTCTTTTTGCCGGCGACGAAATCGTCGATTTGGTCCACCCACTTTTTGAACGGCGCGCCTTCCTTCATGGTGAACTTGCGGCCTGTATAATCCTGAGCCTGGATGAAGTTGGTGCCTTCCCAGATTCCATAAATCACAACATCCCGGTACA
>CAYZLL010000121.1:0-7079 GCA_964479225.1 uncultured Smithella sp. | reverse complement strand
TCACGCCAAGATCTTCGGCTGGTATGATAATGAATACGGCAGCTACACCAACCGGCTGGGCGACCTGACGGTTTACATTCACAAGAATATTCTGTAAAAAAATATCCCGGCAGCCGGTAAAGGTTTTCTACTGGCTGCCGGGACAAACTATTCTCAAAGCAAAGCTATACGAGCTTGCTCTTCTCAACTAATCAAAATATCTTATTGACATAAAAGTTTCTGCGCGTATAGTGGCAACGTAAATCATTAATTACAATAAGTAATTTATCAGAGATACCACTATGAAACTGACGGATAATGAGAAGCGGGAGGTATTGAAGCTGATTGAAGCCGAGAAACCTCTTCCGGATAAGTACCGTTTTTTGCTGTTTGACGACAAGCGGGATGTGGAGCTGGTCTGGAACGGAAAGACCAATGAAGTAACGAACATCGTTTTGCCGTTTCAAGTGATTGAGCAAATTGACGAGCCACGGGCGGAAACAAAAAATAAATATGATGATGCACTCTTTGACTATGCCGGTATAACGGTTGATGGACGTGGAAGACAGTTAAAAGGCTGGACAAACAAACTTATCTGGGGCGACAACAAACTCATTCTTTCTTCTCTGAAAAACGGACCGATCCGGGAAGAGATAGAAAAGCAGGGCGGCATAAAACTGATCTATATCGATCCGCCGTTTGATGTGGGCGCAGATTTCTCCATGGACATTGAAATCGGCGATGAAACCTTCACCAAGAAGCCGAATGTGTTGGAAGAACTGGCTTACCGCGACACATGGGGCAAAGGCGCAGACAGTTTCATTGCTATGATTTACGAACGACTTGTGCTGATGAGAGATTTGCTGGCAGAAGATGGTAGTATTTATGTGCATTGTGATTGGCGGGTAAGTGGTTATTTTCGATTAGTAATGGATGAGATATTTTGCAAAGATAACATTCTTAACGAAATAATTTGGTCATACAAAAGATATACGGCACGAGCAACAAGCTTTCAAAAAATGCATGACACGCTATTTTATTACTCAAAAACAGATAAATATCCATTCAACCAACTATTTGACGATTATCAAGAAACAACATTGAAATATCATAAATGGGAAATTGATGAGGAAGGTAAAGAGTTTTATTGGAAGCGTGGCCAAGATATTGAACCATATAAAATATACAAAAGTGTGGGTGTGGCAGCAAACGATGTATGGAATATTCCGCAAATAGGCCCCATAGGAATAGAAAGAACAGAAGTTGGATATCCAACACAAAAGCCAGAATTATTAATTAGCAGAGTCTTAAGAGCATCTTCCAATGAAAACGACATCGTGGCTGATTTCTTCTGCGGTTCAGGAACAACACTGGCCGTCGCAGAAAAGCTGGGGCGCAAGTGGATCGGTTCCGATCTGGGCAAATTTGCCATTCACACGACGCGCAAGCGCATGATCGGTGTGCAGCGCGGGCTCAAAGCAGACGGAAAAGATTTCCGGGCGTTTGAAATCCTGAATCTCGGCAAATATGAACGGGCGCATTACATCGGTGTCAACATGACCCTGCGCGAAGAAGAACGTCAAAAGCAACTCGAACAAAAGGAAAAGGATTTTATCGGTCTTATCCTCAAAGCCTACCGGGCGGAAGGTGTGGAAAATTTCAAATGCTTTCACGGCAAGAAAGCCGGACGGCTGGTTTCCGTGGGGCCAATCAATCTGCCTGTAACCCGCCTTTACGTGGAAGAAGTTATTCTGGAGTGCCGCGAGAAACGGATTTCCCGCGTGGATATTCTGGCCTTTGAATTTGAAATGGGCCTGTTCCCGAACATTCAGGAAGAAGCCAAAGCCAAGGGCATTGACCTCGCGCTCAAATACATTCCCCGCGAAGTCTTCGACAAGCGCGCCGTGGAAAAAAATCAGGTGGTCTTTCACGATGTCTCTTACATTGAAGTCAAGCCGCTGGTGAAAGCCGGTAAAAAAGGAACGCTCCCGGCCATTGCCGTGGAGCTGACGGATTTTTCTGTTTACTATTCGCAGGACAGTGTGGATAACGCGGCGCAAACGCTCAAAGACGGCAAAAACAAAATCGTTGTCGAACAGGGAAAAATCATCAAGGTGGCCAAAGATAAAAACGGCATCGTCACCCGCGAGGTGCTGACGAAAAAATGGACGGACTGGATTGACTACTGGAGCGTGGATTTCGATTTTGAAAGCAAGCGCGAAATCGTGCGTGTGCGCGACGAAGCCACAGGCGAAATGGAAGAGAAGTGGACGGGCGATTTCATCTTCGAAAACGAATGGCAGTCTTTTCGCACCAAAAAAGACCGTTCTCTGGAATTGCAAACGCCCTATCACGAATGTCAGCCGGGCCGCTACAAAATCGCCGTCAAAGTCGTAGACATCTTCGGCAACGATACGATGAAGATTATTGAGGTGACGGTATAAGTGACGTCATTTTATTTGCAAAGGTCCGTGCAAATAAAAATAAAGTATCATGATATTGAATATTTACGATTAATTTATTTGCGGGAGGCAAATAATGGCTGAAAAAATTGATGTCCAGGGAAAAGAAATAACCATCATTTCTCAAAATGAAGAAGATTATATTTCTCTGACGGATATGGTCAAAGGTGTTGAGAACGGCCTTGCTCTGATTGAAAAATGGCTTAGAAATAAAAACACCATTGAGTTTCTTGGTATTTGGGAGGAAATATACAACCCCGATTTTAATTCCCCCGAATTCGAGGGAATTAAAAATCAGGCGGGGCTCAACAGATTTGTTCTTTCTGTAAAACAGTGGGCTGAAAAGACAAATTCCAGAGGAATCGTTGCTAAAGCAGGACGATATGGCGGAACATACGCGCATAAAGATATTGCTTTTGAGTTTGCTTCATGGGTCTCGCCCCAGTTTAAGCTATACCTCATAAAAGAATTCCAGAGATTGAAAGATGAAGAGCGTAAACAGCTTGGCTGGGACATCAAGCGCAATTTGGCTAAAATTAATTACCGCATTCACACAGATGCCATCAAAGAAAACCTGATTCCCCCGGAACTGACAAAAAACCAGATAAACATCATTTATGCATCGGAAGCGGATGTATTGAACATGGCGCTCTTCGGCATGACCGCTAAAGACTGGCGGGATAAGAATAACGATAAAAAGGGCAATGTCCGGGACCACGCCAATGCCGCCCAATTGGTTTGCCTGTCCAATTTGGAAAATCTTAATGCTCTTTTTATTCACGAAGGGCTGCCGCAAGAAACGCGGCTGAACAAACTCAATAAAATCGCCATCGGCCAGATGCGGCTCTTAACGGAAGATTCACAGATTAAGAAACTGGAGTTGAAGAAAAAATAAGGACTATTGATCTGGCATTAGTCGTTATTAGATGGATTTAGATAGACTTTTAGATGATGGTCGATTTTTAATGAACAATAACAATTAATTATAAAAATTCAATTAGACCATAAAACAGGATTTTAGATTATATGGCTATTCATCCGAACTTTCCCAAATCGCCGCATGAGATACTTCCCCCTGAATATCGCTGGTTTCCGGCTGATGAAGCGCTTCGCGAGTCCAGTTATGAAAAACTGCTGCCGCCGCTGGTGCATAAAATCCGCCAGGATGTAAAAGAGTGGCGTGACACAAATTATGAAGGGGCGACGGCTACCAGCAAAGCCTTGCTTACCTGGTGGTTTGAAACCGAGCATATCCTGCCGCAGGCCGATGGATCAATTTTTGATTTTCAATATTATTTTGCCCAGCGTGAAGCTTTGGAAACCGTTATATTTCTGTACGAGGTCGTCAAGGTTAAGGATAAATATGACCTGATTCGTTTTGATTCGTCCGGCGCTGTATCCACCGGCATGTTTGATGAAGACTGGCTAAGGCTCGTTATCAAAATGGCTACTGGCAGCGGCAAGACCAAGGTGATGAGCCTGATCATAACATGGTGTTACTTTCACAAGCTCTATGAACAAGAGTCCAAACTCGCCACCAATTTTCTGGTTATTGCGCCGAATATTATCGTGCTGGATCGCCTGCGCGCGGATTTTGACGGGCTCAAAATATTCTTCAAAGATCCGGTTCTTCCGGATAATGGTTTTGAGGGGCAAAACTGGAAGGATGATTTTCAACTGACTTTGCATATCCAGGACGATGTTTCTATTGTTCGTAAAACCGGCAACTTCTTTCTTACCAATATTCACCGCGTCTATGCCGGTAATGATACTGAACCCAGCTTTGAGGATGATAATCTGGAAGATTACTTTCTGGGCAAAAGACCTGTGGGGAAAACTAATGATTCGAAAGTGGATCTGGGTGTCATCGTCCGGGAAATTGACGAGTTGATCGTTATTAACGATGAGGCACATCATATCCACGACAATCGTCTGGCGTGGTTTAAATCCATTCAGGATATTCACAATCGCTTGAAGCAGAAGGATCATTTTCTTTCTTTGCAGGTCGATCTAACGGCAACCCCCAAACACAATAATGGTGCAATCTTTATCCAGACGATTTGCGACTACCCTCTGGTTGAAGCCATTACACAAAATGTAGTCAAACATCCCGTCTTGCCCGATGAGGCTAGTCGCGCCAAACTCGAGGAACGGCAGAGCTCCAAATATACGGAAAGGTATGCCGACTATCTGTCGTTGGGTATGGAGGAATGGCGTAAGGCCTATGCCGAGCATGAGAAGATGGGCAAGAAGGCTGTTTTGTTTATCATGACTGACGATACCAAGAATTGTGATGATGTGGCTGAGTACCTTAAAACAACCTATCCTGAAATTCAAGACGCCATCCTGACCATTCACACCAATAACAACGGTGAAATCTCTGAAGCGGATTCCAAAAAGAGCAAAGAGGAATTGGAAACTCTACGCAAAGCGGCCAATTCCATCGACAGTTGGGAAAGCCCCTATAAAGTGATCATATCGGTGTTGATGCTCAAAGAAGGCTGGGACGTGCGTAATGTGACGACGATTGTTGGCTTGCGTGCTTATGCGGCGAAAAGCAATATTCTGCCCGAGCAAACACTGGGACGCGGATTGCGCAGAATGTACGTCGGCGCCGATGCGACGGAATATGTCAGCGTAGTCGGCACCGATGCCTTTATGGATTTTGTTGAATCGATTAAGAGTGAAGGCGTTGAACTGGAAAGAAAGCCCATGGGTGTGGGGACGGGCGCCAAAACACCAATTGTTATTGAGGTGGATCATCAAAATGACCAGAAGAACATGGAGAAACTGGATATGGAAATTCCGGTGATGACGCCGCGAATGTATCGAAATTATAAAAATCTGGCAGAGCTTGATCCGGCTAACTTCAATGCGTCCAAAATAGAATACAAACAATTTACTGAAGAGGAAAAAAGAGAAATTATTTTCAAAGATATCACGAGCGGCGAGACCAACCATGTGACCTATCTGGAATCCAACATCGTCGGAGATTACCGGAGCGTGATCGGTTATTTCACGCAAGGAATAATGAAAGAACTACGCTTGGTAAGCGGTTACGATGTTTTATATCCGAAAGTCCGAGCCTTTATTGCAAATCATCTTTTTGCAAGACCGGTTGATATTGACGATCTCAATACACTTCGCAATTTATCAGAACCCGGCGCGGTGCAGACCATCATGGAAACATTCAAAACAAAAATTAATGAATTGACTGTACGGGATAAAGGAAATGCGGAAATTCGAGATTACATAAAGCTTCGTCAAACAAGACCATTTGTTGCTAAAGAACAAGGCTTTTTAGTGCCGCAGAAAAGCGTTTTCAATAAAATCATTGGAGACAGCAATCTGGAATTACTTTTTGCTTCTTCTCTGGAAAAATGGCCGGATGTTATTGCTTTTGCCAAGAATTATCTGGCTGTTCACTTTAGCCTCGATTACGTTGATTCAAAGGGTAACATTGCCAACTATTACCCGGACTTTTTTGTAAAAACCGGCGAGAAAGAAATTTTTATCGTGGAAACTAAAGGACTTGAAGAAATCGATGTTCCCTTAAAAATGGAACGTTTGAAAAAATGGTGTGCCGACATCAATCTGTCACAAAAGAAATTCTATTTCGATTTTGTATTTGTTGAAGAGGAAGATTTTGAAAAATATATGCCCCATAGTTTTGGGGCACTAGTAAAACACTTTGGCAAGTATAAAAACCAATAGGATATCGCTGGTTTTATATTTCCTGCCTGTGTGTGCTAAAAGATCATTCGTTTTCGCTATGGTGTTGGCCCAGATAAACCGTGCCGCTCCAGCCGTCGATACTGATGAAATCTCCGGCCTTGATGGTATGGTTTTCTGTGGTCGCGTATTCGTCGGCTTCATAAACTTTTAGTTTGTTGAAACCGACAACACCGACCTTGTTGAGCTGTGGAATGGTTACGGCGGCATGGGACGTGCTTCCGCCTTTCGCCGTCAGCAAGCCTTCCACCTGCAGCAGAACGCCGACGTCATCCGGTACCGTATCCGGCCGCACCAGAATCAGGGGTGTTTGTGGCTCTTCGCTGCGGAATCGCTTAATATCCGCTTCCGAATAAACAGCCCGGCCGCAAAGAGCGCCGCCGTTGACACCGATGCCCGTTCCCAGAACGGATGATTGCAATTCGGAAGTATCTTTAAAACGTCCCCATTTTTGTGTCGTGATCTGATTCATGTCCCGTGTTTGCAGGATATATAATTTATCCCGCGTCGGTCCTTCAAAGGTAAACTCAATTTCCTGGTGATTAAATCCCTTCTCATAAATCAGGATCTCTGACATTCTCAGAAGCTCCGCATAAATTTCAGGAAACTTATCCTCAAGGGATATTGTGGAATCCCGGAATTCGGCGATGCGTTGTTTTTCGGAAATCGGGTAGGTCTCTACCAGACCGGAAACGATATCATCTCCCTGAACGCCGAAGATAAAATCTCCGTAAAGGGTGACATCCGAAGACGAGCTCTTTGGCTCGCGGGTAAAAATAACGCCGGAACCGGAATTGTCATTGAGATTGCCGAACACCATTTTCTGGACGATGACCGCCGTTCCCCATTTATCGGAAATATGCATTTGCCGGCGGTAAATTTCCGCCTGTTCCGAATACCATGAAT
>CAYZLL010000120.1:0-7081 GCA_964479225.1 uncultured Smithella sp. | reverse complement strand
AAGAAACAATAATTATTCGATAACTTATTGTTTTTAAATCATTAATAAATGGTGGGCGATGTGAGATTCGAACTCACGGCACCTGGCTTCGGAGGCCAGTACTCTATCCAACTGAGCTAATCGCCCTATTTGGTGACCGACAATTTAATTCATAAACCGCTGGCAACATGATAAAAAAAGACAATCGTGAAATTGTCCTTTTTTATCAAGACGGCTTTATTTTTTATTCTCCCTTTTTCTTGGCAGCCTTTTTCTTCGGCGCGGCTTCATCACCTGCTTCTGCTTGTTTTTTAGCTTTCTTCGGCGCGGCTTCTCCGGCTTCAGTTGATTTTGAAGATGCCTTCTCAGAGGTTTCACCTTTGGCAGCCGATTGTTTCTTCTTCGGTTTCGGTTCTTCAGGTTTTTCTTCCGAACCGGATTCTTCCTCTTTCTTTTCCAGATCCGCCAGTTTCTGTGCTTTGGCTTTCACCAATTCTTCTTTCTTCTGCACATATTTATCGAATACCGCGATTCTTACCTTTGTTTGCTTGATCTTCGATTTCAGACTTTTCACAAGAGCATCCGCCTGAGCTTTTTCTTTGCTGATTCCTTTCTTTTCGAGTTGCTCTAAGCGCAGGGCCAGTTTTTTTTCAAACACGCGGAGCTGTTCCATTCTTACATCTTTACTTTTTGAAGGCATTTTTCTTCTCCTTATTTTTTTAAATTATTCGCGTTTTTAATAACAAGATTTTTGATTTAAATCTATAAATTTTATCAGTAGCGCCGTAATTTTTTTTAATTATGCCCGTTCGATAAGTCCGATAACTTCAATATGCCCGGTCTGCGGGAACATATCCAGTGGCAGCAGACTCTTCAAATGATAACCGCATCCATTTAAATATTGAACATCACGCGCCTTCGTGGCTGGATTGCAGGAAATATAAATAATTTTATGCGGTTGCAAATCAACAATGGCCTTTAAAACCGTTTGATCGCACCCGGTGCGGGGAGGATCCAGAACAATCAGATCCGCCTGATCGCCCGGTATAAACTTTTGCCGGAAGACTTTTTCCATATCTCCGTGAATGAAGCTGACGTTGCCCACCTCCGCATTGGCAGCGTTGATCCGCGCGTGGCGTATCGATTTTTCATTAATTTCGATACCGATAACCTTTTCGGCATAGTTTGCCAGAAAAATGGAGAAAAGACCGCTCCCGCAATATGCATCGATCAGTGTGTTTACCTTGTCCGCAGAAACAAGACGACAGACCTCATCGACCAGTCGATCCGTCAGATATAAATTGGCCTGAAAAAAGCCATCGGACGGGACAAGAAAATTTTTCCTCTTCACGACTCTCACGATCGATTTTTCATCCCCATCCGCGGACGCATCTCCCGACCATATGTTTAATTCCGTTTGATGACGGGTGCGCTGCTTATCCGCCTGCAGCCAGCACAGCTTTTCATTGATTGTTTCTTCCATAATTTCACAACGGTCTATAGGAACCAGTGTACCGCCGGACACATCCAGAAAACCGATTTTGCCGCCGGGAATGGCTTCGGCATGAAACTGGCCTTTGCCCCGGTAATGATATGTTTGCGGTGAAGCGATAACATCGCCGATGGGTGGATTGGTCATTTTTCCTATTTTCCAGAAAGCTTCCGCCACCTGATTTTTTTTGATGTTTAATTGATATGGGTAATCCAGATGTTGATAGCAGCAACCGCCGCATTTTTCATAATGACGGCATGCAGGTTTTACGCGTGCCCCAGACGGCTTGATTATTTTTAATATTCTGCCGCGGGCGAATTTCTTTTTGACCTGCGTAATCTCAATTTCCAGCTCATCGTCGGGAGCGGAGAAAGGAACAAAAACGACGACGTGATCAACGCGGCCGACCCCTGCCCCGCCAAACGCCACCGATTCAATTTTAATGATCGCACGATCTTTTACCTGCAAAATGTTCCTCCTTGGCGTTGATAACATAACGACAAATCAACAGTCAATCGAAGATGGCATTTTTCTTTACAACTCGCCATAATGTTGTTAATACCAGTCAAAACTTGTTCGCGAAGGTAACGATGTCAGAAAGAAAATCCATTCTCTGTCCCAATTGCCGCAAATTAATCAGCAAAGACGAACCAACCTGTCCTTATTGCGGACTGGTGCGTCCGGGGCTTCACAATACTGCCGGAACAGTCCGGAAGATTTTTTTCGGTTCCAATCCGGTGATGGCAATTATCTACATTAACATTGCCTTTTATGTCCTGGCGCTGTTTCTTGATCCGCAGGGGATTTTCGGAGGCAGCGCTTTCAATTTGCTGTCGCCTTCCAGCCAGAGCCTTTTTCTCTTAGGAGCCAGCGGCACCCTCCCCGTCATCGGCGCCGGTCGTTTCTGGACCTTGATTTCCGCTTCCTTTTTACATGCGGGAATCTTACATATCCTTTTTAATATGATGGCTCTTTATCAGCTTGGTCCATTTATTTTAAAGGAATTCGGCTTTCATCGTTTTATGAGCCTGTACATTATCACCGGCGCCTGCGGATTCGCCGTTTCAGTATTATTCGGCACACCCTTTACCCTCGGCGCTTCCGCCAGTGTTTGCGGACTTATCGGCGCCATTATTTATTACGGCAAGAGCCGCGGCGATTCCTACGGAGAAGCTATCTATAAACAGGCGTTGGGTTGGGTAATCGGATTGATCATCTTCGGTCTGATCTTCAGAGGGATAGACAACTGGGCGCACGGCGGCGGATTATTATCCGGAATGCTTCTGGCTTTTTTAATGGGCTACAACGACAACAAGCAGGAAAGCGCCTGGTCCAAGATTCTGGCTTACGCCTGCATCCTGCTTACAGCCGTCATTTTAATCTGGGCCGTAATCATTTCTGTTTTCAGCGTCAGTCAGGTAGCCATCTAAACAAAACAATCACGAGGACGAACGAAGAACGATTTTAAAACATAGGAGTATTGCTTCATGCACGATCAATCAAAATTCCCCGAACCGACACTAAAAACCGGAGACACATTGCACGGTTTTAAAGTTCTGCGCGTAGAGGCCTTCCCGGCAATCCGAATAACCGCCTACGAAATTGAACATCAGAAAACAGGCGCCAAAGTTCTCCACCTGCACGCGTTTGACCGTGAAAATTTATACGCCATCGGGTTTCGCACTCCGCCTGATGATTCCACAGGCCTGCCGCATATTCTGGAACATTCGGTGCTGGCCGGCTCTGAAAAATATCCGCTCAAAGACGTTTTCAAAGAACTGATGCGTTCCACCATGCAAACCTTTATCAACGCTTTCACGTATCCGGACAAAACCATTTATCCGGTGGCCAGTCAGATTAAAACGGATTTTTTCAACCTGGCCCGCGTTTATACCGATCTGGTGCTACACCCAAAAATGCTTCGGGAAACTTTTCTTCAGGAAGGCCATCATCTGGAATTTTCAACACCCGATGATTTGTCCAGTGACCTGATAATTTCCGGCATCGTTTACAATGAAATGAAGGGCGCCTACTCCTCAGCCGATTCGCTGATGTACAAAGTTTTACAGGAGAATATTTATCCCGACAGTGTTTATGCTTTTGATTCCGGCGGCGATCCCAATGTCATTCCATCGCTGACTTACGAACAATTTTGTGCATTCCATCGCAACTTTTATTCGCCGACTAATGCGCGCTTTTTTATTTACGGAGACATTACGACGTCTGAGCATCTTTTATTTATTGCCGAAATGCTGGATGGTTTCGATCGCGTGGAAATAAATTCATCGATCAAGAGTCAGCAGCGTTTTACAAAGCCGCGTGTTGTCCGGGGCACTTATCCCATCAGCAAAGATGAATCCACCGGGCATAAAACCATGATCAATATGGCCTGGCTGATGTCCGAAAATACCGATCATGAAACATCTCTTTTGCTGGAAATTATCTCCGCGCTGCTTGTGGGCAGCGCCGCCAGTCCTCTGCGCAAAGCGCTGATTGATTCCGGCCTGGGAGAAGATCTGTCGCCCGTTTCCGGAATCGAAGCGGATCTGAAACAATTAATGTTTTGCGTGGGATTGAGAAACTCGCAGAGTGAGGACGCGCAGAAAATTGAAGCGCTGATCTTCGACACGCTCGGCCATATCGTTTCTGACGGCTATGACGCCCAACTGATCGAAGGCGTCCTGCATCAGGTTGAATTTCACGGCAAAGAAGTCGTGCGCGGATCTTACCCCTACGGCATTGCCCTGATGGGCGGTGTTTTTCAAACCTGGCTTTATGACGGCGATCCCCTGATCGGCCTTGATTTTCCCAAGACGATCGACATGGTCCGTCAACGCTGGGAAGAAGATCCTCAAATCTTTCAAAAGCTGACCCGGCAATGGTTTTTGGATAATCCTCATCGCGTATTGTCGATTATGGAGCCGGATGCCGATTTTAATGAAAAGCAGGAAAAATCCTACCGGAAGAAAATGGCCGATCTGAAATCGTCCCTTTCCCCCGATGAATTGGCACAAATCAACGCTCAGGCCGGAGCATTGAAAGAATTTCAGGCCAGGCCGGATACACCGGAAGCAGCGGCAACCATTCCCCAACTCCGGATTGAGGACATCCCGAAAGCCATAGAAACCATACCGACGCAACATTCTTTCGTCGGAGAAGTTCCGGCTATGGAACACAACCTGTTTACCAACGGCATTGCTTATGTGGATCTGGCGTTTGATCTGGCGGATATTCCTGAAGAGCTCCAAATCTATCTTCCGCTCCTGGGAAAAATGCTGACCGGCATGGGCGCTGCCGGTTTGACCTACGAAGAAATGGCCAAACGCATTGCTCTGAAGATGGGCGGTTTTGGCTACAATCTGGCCACCGGATTTACCGCCGATGGCCAATCAACCTGGCAAAAGATGATTATTTCTTTCAAGGCGCTTTATCGCAATCTGCCGGAAGCCATAAATATTATCAGCGATATTATCCTCTCCGGCGACTTGAGCAATGAAGCCCGTATGCGTGATCTGATTTCCGAAAGGAAAAACAATCTGCAATCGGCGATCGTTCCTTCCGGTCATATTTTTGCCAAAATGGCGGCAGGCGCCGCGCTTACGCTGCCGGCTTATCGGGATGAACAATGGCATGGCCGCACACAATTGAAATTCGCACAAACGACAGCCGGAAATTTCAGTGCATCAAAAAAAGAATTAAGAGAAAAGCTGGAGGAATTACGCCGGCTCTTGTTCAGCAAGAAAAAACTGATGATCAATTTAACCGCGGAAGAGCAGGGCTTGATGATGGCCCGAGAGCACCTTCCGGAGTTTTTAAATCAGTTGCAATCAACAGGGACAACAACGGGTTCCCGTGCGCCATTCCATCCGGCATCTTTATCGGCAGGCATTGCGATACCGACGCAGGTATCGTATGTCGCTTATGTTTTAACGACACCGCCTTATACCGATGCGGCAAGCCCGCTGCTGATGCTTTCGGCGAGGGAACTGTCCAATAGTTATCTGTACAGACATATCCGTGTGCTGGGAGGCGCTTACGGTGGAATGTCCTCTTTTGATTCTTCGCTTGGCCTGTTTGCCTTCCTGTCCTATCGCGATCCATACATCGCTGAAACCTTGCGGGTGTTTAAAGACGCTCAGGAATTTTACACAACGAACGAAATTCCTCAGGACGACATGGACAAAGCGATCATCAGCACGATCGGCATGATCGATAAACCTTCCGACCCGTCCAGTCGCGGCTATACGGCCATGATGCGGACTTTTGCCGGGGTCAGTGACGAGATGCGGCAGAAATTCAGAGACGATATTTTGTCCGCTACACCGCAAAAACTGAAAAACACATTATCTGATTATTTTTCCCGGGCGCCCAAGGCAACCGCGGTGGCCGTTTATTCCGCACCGGAAAAACTGGAAGAAGCCAATAAACAACTGGAAGAAAAGCTTTTAATTGAAAACATTTTCGAAAAATGATGATTTACAAAAAAAGCGGAGGTTAATGAATTTTAACCTCCGCAATTTTAGGGAATGAAAATGAATGAAGATCTATTGTTTTTCAGCAACGTTGATGCGTGCGATCGCCCTGGCGAGTGCGCCACGCATTATTTCATATTCAACATCTTCTTTGCTTAATTGATTCAAACGGGCTTCGGCATTATCCTTCGCTTTGAGTGCCCTGTCTTTATCAATTTCTCCTGATTTTTCGGCTGTTTCTATCAGAATGGTAACTTTTTCAGAGGTCACTTCCGCATAACCGGTGTTGACTGCATAATAAGTCTTTTTACCGTCTTTGATAAAACTTAATTCACCAATATCCACAGAACTTAAAAAGGGCTCATGTCCGCGTAATACACCAAACTCGCCTTCCGTTCCCGGAATGGTAACTTCTTCTATTGTTCCGGAAAAAACCATCTTTTCGGGCGTTACTATTTCCAGCATTAATTCATCTGCCATTTACTTTCTCCAGCACAATATTGATTAACCGGCAATCTTCTTGGCTTTTTCCACAGCTTCTTCAATACCACCAACCATGTAGAAAGCCTGCTCCGGCAGCTCATCATGTTTGCCTTCCAGAATTTCTTTGAAGCCTCTGATGGTATCGGGAACGGAAACAAATTTTCCTTCCGTGCCTGTAAACTGAGCGGCGACGAAGAATGGCTGGGACAGGAACCGCTGAATCTTTCTGGCGCGGCTAACCGTCTGTTTATCTTCTTCGGAGAGTTCATCCATACCCAAAATGGCGATGATATCCTGAAGGTCTTTATATTTCTGCAGCGTCACCTGTACCTGACGTGCTACTTTGTAATGTTCCTCGCCCAGAATGTTGGGGTCCAGAATACGGGATGTTGAATCCAGAGGATCCACCGCGGGGTAAATACCAAGTTCCGCGATCGGACGGGACAAAACGACGGTTCCGTCAAGATGCGCGAAGGTTGTCGCGGGAGCGGGATCGGTCAAGTCATCGGCGGGAACGTACACGCACTGAACGGCTGTAATCGAACCTTTGGTTGTCGAGGTAATGCGTTCCTGAAGTCCACCAAGGTCGGTGGCCAGTGTCGGCTGATAACCGACGGCCGAAGGCATGCGTCCCAGCAGAGCCGAAACTTCAGAA
>CAYZLL010000119.1:0-7082 GCA_964479225.1 uncultured Smithella sp. | reverse complement strand
TCATCAGATCAACGGTGTCTTTCTGGAAGATACGGTTATTGAAGACAAGGTCAAGAAAACGACGACCTTATTCAAAAAAGGTCAACTGGTGCCGGGATTCGGTAATCTTCAGGTCGACGGCAAGACAGCATGCGGCAACTGGTGCATATCCGGCAGCTACACCGCGGAAGGCCTTAACAGGATGGCCTCGCGTGGCAAGGAAGATCCAACGGGTCTTGGCCTCTTCCCCAATTGGGCTTTCGCCTGGCCGGTCAACCGCCGTATTCTTTATAATCGCGCTTCCTGCGATGTAAACGGCAAACCCTACAATCCCAAACGCAATATCTTGGAATGGAAGGGCGACAAGTGGGCTGGCGATGTCCCCGATGGTCCCTGGCCGCCACAGGCAAACAAGGAAAAAGGGAAATACCCCTTTATTATGAAGACCGACGGCGTGGGCGCATTGTTTGGCCCCGGCATGGTCGAAGGTCCTTTCCCCGAGCACTACGAGCCGCTGGAAGGACCGTTGGCGAAGAATCCGATGTCGGGACAGCTCATCAATCCCGCCGCTGAAATCTTCAAGAGTGATATGGACAAGGTGGAGCGCGCCAGTGAGAAGTTCCCTTACGTTTGTACCACGTACTCCTGCACGGAGCACTGGTGCACCGGCGCGTTAACCCGTTGGCAGGCATGGCTCCTCGAGATGCAGCCGGAATTGTATGTGGAAATAGGCGACAAGCTTGCTTCCGAAAAAGGTATTAAAAACGGCGATCGGGTTAAGGTTTCCTCCATTCGTGGTGAAGCGCCCTGCGTGGCCATGGTGACCAAACGCTTCAAGCCTTTTACGGTTGAAGGGAAAACGGTGCATCAGGTCGGTATGCCCTTCAATTACGGCTGGCTTTTCCCCAAGGACAGCACGAGTGACAGCACGAATGTATTAACCCCAACCGTTGGCGACGCGAACACCTTCTGCCCCGAGTACAAGGCGTTCATGGTCAACGTGGAAAAGGCTTAAGGAGGATAAACAATGGGAAACGAACTTGTAAAATTGATTGATACAACCCTGTGCACCGCCTGTCGCGGCTGCCAGGTCGCCTGCAAGCAGTGGAATGAACTGCCGGGTTTCAAAACCAAGCAGACCGGCACATATCAGAATCCTCCCGATTTGCAGTGGAATACATGGACACTGATCCGCTTCCAGGAATATGAAGATAAAGACAAAAATTTTACGTGGATTTTCCGCAAGGACGGCTGCATGCACTGCACCGACGCTTCCTGCGTAAAGGTCTGCCCCAGCGGCGCTCTTTATTATACGCCCCTGAAAACAGTCGGAGTCCATCGCGACAAATGTATCGGCTGCAAGGAATGCATCGCGGCCTGTCCGTTTGATATTCCACGGTATGACAAGGATACGGAAAAGGTTTACAAATGCGACCTGTGTTATTCCCGTCTTCAGGAAAATCTTCCTCCGGCATGTGTCAAATCCTGTCCAACCGGCGCTCTGACCATTGGCCCGAAAGACGAGATGATTAAGAAAGCCTACGCGAAGGTGGAAAAACTGGGCGGTGATGCCAATGTTTACGGCGATAAATTTGTGGATGGTACGCACGTGATTTATGTTTTGCAATTCAAGCCGGAAGTTTATGACGAAATGGCAACCGACCCGAAAGTTCCGCAATCTATTGCTTTGTGGAAGAACATCCTGAAACCCCTGAGCCTGTTAGGCGCGGGCGGTGTCATCGGTGGATCGATACTCCATTACTTCATCCATGGTCCGCACAAGCCCCATCCGGAACATTATGACGAACCAAAGAAGCAGGGAGGTGCATAAAATGAAAAATAAAATGATAGTTGTTACATCAGGATATGAAAGATTTGTGCACTGGCTGCTGGCCATCTCCTGTCTGCTTTTATGCTACACCGGACTGGCGATGATGTACAAAGAACTCAACTTCTTAGGTATCATCTTCGGCGGATTGAGCGGACTGGCCACCGTCCATGACATTATGGCGATCTTTTTTGCTGTAGGGTTACTCTTGGCTATTAAGATGTGGTGGAAAGAAGCGGGCCTGTTTGTATTCCCGGAAGACTGGGAATGGATTAAAGCTGCGGGCGGTTATCTGTGGCATCTGGATCATGTTCCGGAGACCGGCAAATACAACCCCGGACAGAAAGCATTTTTCCTGACCGTTGCTTTGTGTGGATTGCTGATGATCTTCACCGGTTTCTTTATGTGGTACCCGGCGATATTGCCGGCCGCATTGATGGACTGGGTCTATGTTCTGCATGTCCTGGGCTTTGTGGTTCTCTTTGCCTTCTTCTTTGTTCATCTGTACCTGGGAACCATCGGTAATCCCGGTTCTGTATCAGCCATGATCAGCGGAAAGATGGAGCTGCCTGTATTGAGAATGCTTCATCCGAAGTGGGTCAAGGAAATGGAACACGAAGGCAAACTGATGATTGCCAACGATAAAAAATAAAGTAAATTAATCCCTCTAATAAGGATTAATGTCTAGACCAAGTGGCGCATATCTGGTAGAAGGTATGCGCCACTTATATTAAATAACCCCACGTAGCTTCGCACGTGGGATAATTCCCACGCCCGATAAATCGGGCGTGGATAATTCGGCTAGCAAATTTCAATGCGCTTTGCTTTTGAAATTTGAGCCTCATTACGACTTGCGCTTCCTATAGTCAGCGAGTCTCATTAGGAAAAAACCATGACCACTACACATGAATCATCGGAAATCAAAAATATCATTGACCGGGCTCTCGAACAGAATCCTGAAAACAGGGAAGTCATCAAAGCGTTTGCACCGATTGTCACCAGACAGAGACAACTTTTGGAAGAAATTTCTTTGAAGGAACCGGAATGCTCACTGATCGATAAAAATAAACTCAAAGCGGGTGTTCCGATCAGCAGCCAGATTGATTTGATTTTACCGGAAGACCCGTTAAAAGAAGTGGCCATGTTCATGGTGGCCGCGGTGAAAGAAGGCATGCCCAATATTGCCGAAAGCATCGATAAAATATCTGCTCTGATTCAGGAAGGCAAAATCAATCCTTTTGATTTTTTCAAAGCCCCTGTGGATGGCGAAGTGAGCGCGATTGGCGGGTTGTCCAAAAAATTGCAGGTGTCCCCCTCCAATGCATCCTTTTTAATGAGTCTGGTCAGCCGCGTTGTCCTGGAAAAACGAGCCGGAGCAATCATGGAAACACTGGGTGCGTTTGACTGGGAAAAGGGTTATTGCCCGATCTGTGGAGAATTTCCGTCTATCGCGCTGATTGAAGAAGAAGGCGGCAAACGATTTCTCCATTGTTCTTCCTGCGGGCAGGACTGGCGCTTCACCCGTATCAGTTGTCCATACTGTGAAAAGGAAACCCGTCAGGACATGGAATATTTTTATGTGGAAAAGAAAACCCAGGAAGCCGCTTTTGTGTGCGACCAGTGCAAAAAATATCTCGTGACGCTTTATCGCGCCGGTAAACTTTTTGCGCGCGATCTGGATATTTCCGCGATTGGATTGATTCACATGGATGTGCTCATGCAGAACAAAGGTTATGAACCCATGACATCCTGCGTGTGGAATGTTCTGAGCTAACCGTTCATGCGGTAATCCATAAATTTATAATTGCAGATACATCCTTCTGATAACTCAAAGCATATCCCCAATATTTTGTTGTAAATTTATTCCAAAGATATTATTTTTAGGCATTACTATTTGTAAAAAAATTGTTCTGATTGCGATTGGTATATGAGAAAATCCTTAATAAAAATAGATAAAGAATTCAGGCAGCATTGGAAGAATTACGTGATGCAAAGCATCCTCGCTACACTGTCTGTTTTTATAGTTCTTTATTTTTTAAGTTTAAAGCATGTAGTAATAATTGCATCCATCGGGGCTACCGCTTTTATCATATTTGCCATGCCTGATAGCATAACTGCCCAACCTAGAAATGTAATTGGAGGACAATTGGTCGGTCTTTTCTTTGGATTTCTTTTTTCTCTGTTTCCTCATCAGGCTTTGATTTATTCAGTTGTAGTATATTCTCTTGCTGTAGGAGTTTCGATATTTACAATGGTTGTAATCGATACGGAACATCCACCCGCTGCAGGTACCGCCCTAGGCGTAGCAATAACGGGCATAACATTAGAGGTATTTGTTGCAGTCAGTGTCAGCATAATTCTGTTATCCATAATTCACGTATTTTTCAAACCATATATAAGAGATTTGACTTGATTGGCATTTATAAAATCTAAGAACTTACATTACTCGTTATTGATATAAACTGTTCGTGTCGGGTAAGCAAATTCAATTCCTTCCTCGGAGAAACGTCGGAATATTTCCAGATTGATTGATTCCTGAGTGTCCATATAGATATTATAATCGGGATCAGTAACGAAATATACCACTTCATAATCCAGCGACGAATCACCATATTTTTTAAAATGAACACGGTCAAAGCGCGCGGAATTCATTTTTTCAATAATATCTTTAACAATATCTTTGATGATCTTTAATCTCGCCAAGGAAGTTTGATACACGACACCGAAGCTGAAAACAATACGTCTTTCGGACATGCGTTTGTAATTATGGATGCGGGTCTTCAAGAGATCATTATTGGAAAAAATAAGTTGTTCCCCGCTGAGACTTCTTATTCTCGTTGTCTTCAATCCGATGTGTTCAATCGTGCCTGAAAGTGAATCTACAACGATGAAATCGCCGATGACAAACGGTTTGTCCAGAACAATGGAAAGTGAAGCCAATAAATCTCCCAGAATGTTCTGCACGGCCAAAGCTACAGCAACACCGCCAATACCCAGTCCGGCAATAAGTCCCGTAATGTTTACCCCGAGATTGTCCAGAATCAAAAGTAGAATAATTATCCACAAGACGAAGCGCGTTACAAATCCTAAGAATGATATGGTTGTCTTGCTGGAGGCATCTTCTTCCGAACGTTTCCGGAGCATATTACTAAAAGTGAAAGAAATTCCTGCGCTGGCCCAGAATCCCCCCTGTAATATTAATGTAAAAACAATAATTTTATCCCATATCTTAACGATAGACGAATTAAGAACCAGTGAATGTGAAGCCAGGTAAGCCGAGATGATAATCAGAATGAAAAACTTCGTTTGTTTAAGCATAATGACGAAAAGGTCATCAATCTGATTACTGGTTGAAGCTGCTAACTTGGATAGTTTACGGACAGCTATGGTCTGAAGAATTTTCAGAACAACAAATATTGCAATTAAAGTGGATAAAGCAATGAACCAGTCCTGCAGCTTATTACCCAAATAAAATTCCTGCAATAAATTCACTTTTTTCTCCTATAATAAAAATCTTAATTACCCATATATATTAGTTACTATACGGTTTTTACCGCTTTGTTTCGCCTTGTACATAAGAAGATCAGCGGTTTTAATCATTTCATCAGGGGACAAAGAAAAATTCGTAAATACAGCTATACCAAAACTAAACGTTGCCGGCCATTTTTTAAAATTCATATTCTCCAGCAAAATTTTCTGCACTATCCTGATTTTATTTTCCGCTTCCGCGGACGATGTTTCCGGCATTAAAATAACGAATTCGTCACCACCTAGACGGGCAATCGTATCCACCGATCTGAAATTTTCAGCTAGAATCTTAGCCACAATTTTTAATAATTCATCTCCGGATTTATGACCAAACTGGTCATTGACTGTTTTGAAATTATCGACATCCATATAGACGATTGATAATGGATGGTTGAAACGTCTGCATCTTTCCAGTTCCGCTCGCAGGATTTCAAAAAAATTGTACCGATTATTAATGCCGGTTAAATAATCCATGCGTGCATAGAACCTTTCTTTCTTCCAGGCATTCAAGATTAATATCGAAGTGATAAAAAAGAGAAACCGGAAAATTGCATTCCAGTATAGCGTAAAATATTTGTCAGGCAGATGTGGTGTAAGAATGCCTGAAGCTGTTGTTGAAAGAACAGCGATCAGTGCTATCAGAATTCCTGCACCGACTCCCGTGTACCACGTTGCAATAAGGACTGGGATTAGATAAAAGACAGAAATACTTCGAGAATATCCCGTCAAATAATCCGCATAACCTAAAATTATCACGAATAATATATTGTTACTTAATATCCAGATTGCTGATTTTTGAGCTAAGTAACTGGTAAGGCCGGATAGTCTCATAAAAATACTTCTTAGATACTCTTTAAGTAATTATTAAAATAATGCTGGATAACGGTCTTAGGCGATCTGTTGGCTTTTAACCCTTAACACGCTGTTGATCTCACCAATTAATCGTGTAATTTCATGCTGACCACTAAGATAGAACAACGCATCGCTGAAAGTATTTATTCCAACGCGGACAGTGAAAATATTTTGATCATTAAGACGAAACACGTCTTCGTCTGTCTCATCATCCCCGACAAAAAAACCTTTCCGGCATTCCGATTTTTCTATTAAAAGTCTAAGCGCAATGCCTTTATTTGGTGCACCTGCAGGAACAAGATTTTCGATAAACTGTCCTCCGATTCGCCGAGGTGGCGGATTTAACTTGCTGATGGCCTCAAGAATCATTTTATGAGCACCTTTAATATTACAGACATGACGGTAATGAATGGACAAGGTTACGCCTTTGTTCTCGATTATGATGCCCTTATGATCATTGACGGGCATAAGTTCGTCTAACTGAGATTGCCATTGATTGGCGATGATGGCAAAGACTTGTTCTCGGTCTTCCCATCCCGGCAATCCTTCGGCGCCATGGTTCCCGATAAGATAAGCGGGTGACATCCCAAGATGATGCAACGCATCCGAACAGGAACGTCCTGTGATCACTGCAACGACTGCTTGTGCGTTAAGCATAGTTAATTCCTGACGAATGGAATCGGGAATCCCTATGGAACACGGTCTGGGGACTATAGGAGCCAATGTGCCATCAAGATCAAAAGCAAACAGCGTCGTCCCGTCGATAAAATTTTTCATTTTAGAAAACGCCGTATTTCCAAAAATGTATGACAATCGTTCTTTCATGCTCATATTTCAATGCCGATCCTCGCGGCCAGTTTTTCCCGTTGTCGTATTTTGGACGCGTCAATCAGCA
>CAYZLL010000118.1:0-7165 GCA_964479225.1 uncultured Smithella sp. | reverse complement strand
CTGTGTCAGATACGGGCCTGATGTTCAATATAGACCAGACCCAACCCCCTTAAGAATTTTTGATACGTGAAGCATTCTTCAAGATCCATTGCCGCGCTTCCTACAGAAGCGATGCCTTCCGTACGGTTAACAAGTTCTCCCTTGTCATTGACTTTCTTGAAGCTGGCGTCACGACTTTTCTTGACTTTCTTGGCAATCTCTTCAATCGCCCATTCCCATTCGACTTCCTTCCATTCAGTCGCGAACGGTGCTCGGTAAAGAGGCTTGCCCAAACGGTTTTCATTGACAGCCATCTGGTAAATGGAACCGCCTTTACTGCAAAGAGCGCCTCGGTTAATGGGGCTATCGGGATCACCTTCGGTGTTGATAACCTTACCGTCGCGCACGGATACGATGATGCTGCATCCGACGGAACAATACGGACAAACAGTGGTGGTTTCTTTGGCGAATTTGATTTTCAGCTCTTTGGCATGCGCGGCTATCGGTTTGAGACTAATGCCCAATCCGCTGACCGCCGCCACGGCGCCGGAAATCTTCAAGAAACCTCTTCGGCTGACGTTCATGAATTTTTCTCCTTTCATTAAAATTTCTGAATATTCTATGTGTGCTCTAAAAACGCCACATACAGTTATTCACGTCTTTAGTTCTTTTCAGGAAAAAGCTTTTAAGAACAACCATAGACGGGCAAGAGCACAACTATTTTCCAGAGACTAACGCTTTCACTGCATTGTCTGTATACATTAGGAAAAAAATGTTGTCAACGGCATTTTATTAATAAATTCAATTGCTTATGTCATTTATGACATAATGAAAAAGTACAATAAGATTGAATCTCTACCAAAATCTTATTTTATGCTAAAGCGGGAATGACTTTTGGTCAGATGAATTTCCGATGGCATACTTAGAATGAAATGACTTTGGGTCAGATAAAAAAATCAGATGGTTTGATTTTAATCCATGTGTAAATTTAGAAATGCCCCCCTTTTTCAGCACGTTATTATAAAATATAGTGCAGACAAACTGATTCGCCTGCCTCATAACACCTTTATTTGTTTGACAGAATAACTCGTTCATTGTATCGTCCAAGCTGAAATTGGAAGGAAACATTTGATCAAAATGTTCATCATAACAATTCCCTTAAAACACATTGTCCCTTATCAAAAAAATCCGTATGTACAAAAAAGACACATTGCAAATTCCGACAAACCTGTAGCTTTCCACAGCGGAGGTGTTTCATGAAATACATTGGAAGAGATTCTAAAGAAAAAATCATCTCCAGGTTTTCCAAATATGTTTCATCGGGAAAGGCTGAATTTTTCAAGGGTGTGGACATCGACTTTGTCTTCGGAAGAAGGGAAGGACCCTATATCTGGGACGCCGCGGGCGAAAAGAGGCTGATCAACTGCCATTGCAACGGCGGCGTTTTCAATCTCGGGCATCGTAACCCGCAGATCATTCAGGCCCTCATCGAATCACTGAACGAACTCGACATCGGCAATCATCATTTTATAAGCGAACAGCGGGCGGCGCTGGCCGAACGCCTTGCGGAACTTTCGCCCGGCGGATTGAACTACACCGTTTTCGGCGTAGGCGGCGGCGAGGCTATCGATCTGGCCCTCAAACTGGCCAAAGGCTACACCGGCCGTACCAAAGTCATTTCCGCGACTGGCGGATATCACGGCCACACAGGGCTTGCGCTCGCGACCGGCGACGAGCAATACCGCGCGCCGTTCGGTCCCAATATCCCCGGCTTTGTCCAGATTCCCTTCGACGACCGCGACGCACTCGCCAAAGCGCTTGACGAATCAACCGCCGCCGTCCTCTTCGAGACCATCCCGGCAACTTACGGCATGCCTGTTCCTGAAAAAAGTTTTTACCCGTTCGTCAAAGAGTTGTGCAAAAAGAACGGCGCGCTGTTCATCGTTGACGAAGTGCAAACGGGCCTTGGCCGTACAGGCAAAATGTGGGGCATCGAAAATTTCGACACAGTACCCGACATCATGGTCATCGGGAAAGGCCTTTCCGGCGGCATTTACCCGATGAGCGCAACCTGCTTTACCGACGAACTGCAAACCTTTTTCCATAAAAACCCGTTCATCCACATTTCCACCTTCGGCGGCGCGGAAGTCGGCTGCCCCGTAGCCATGAAAGTGCTGGAGATGACGTCCAACCCCGCGTTTCTCGAACACGTCAACGAGCTTGTCGCTTTCTTCAGGAAAAGCTTTGAAGAACTTCGCACCCGGCATCCGGAAATCGTCGTCCGTTTAAGACAACTGGGACTGATGATGGGCCTGGAGATGGTCAACGACACCTGCGGACCCATTTTTACCAAAGTCGCATACGATCACGGCATTCTGAGCATCTACGCGAACAACAACAAAACCGTCAGCCAGCTTCTGCCGCCGCTGAATATCGAAAGGCCGGTGGCTCAGGAGATCATCGAAAGAATCGATCTTGCCCTGACCGACACCAAAAGGTTTCTGCAATTATGCTGAAAGAAAAAATTGATGCCGGTATGTTGCAAAAATTCGAAGCGGGACTTGATCCGCTCAATCCGCACTTGAGCAAAATATCCGCAGACATCATCGGGTACGGCGAAATGAGCACCATCTTCGTCATCAACCATCCCGGACAGGAAAACATCGCCTATAAACGCATGCCGATCTTCCGGTCGCCCGATGAAATGGATGCCTATGAACGTTTGTTTGCAGAATACAACGCACGGCTCAAAGATGTCGGTCTCAATATTCCCGGGTGCGCATCGGCAAAAGTCATTCCGGGCAAGGGCAACAGCGTCATCTACATCGCCCAGGAAAGATGCCCCGAGGCGTCCATCGGCAATGCCGTCATTCACACGCTGGATGAAAATTCCGTGCGCCTGCTTTTCTTGCGCGTTTTGCGCGAACTCAAAAAAGTGTTTGCATGGAACCGGGAGCAAGCCGCACTGACCTTCGGTATTGACGGCCAGATATCCAACTGGGCTGTTAAAGATTATCAGGAAGGTAAACCGGTTACGGAAGAGACGGAACTTTTTTATATCGACACCAGCACACCGCTCATGCGCAAAGACGGAGTTGAGCAGTTGAATCCGGAACTGTTTCTCAGGAGCACGCCTTCTTTTCTGGTATGGCTCATCAGGATGTTTTTCCTCCAAGGCGTCATGACCCGCTACTACGACTACCGCCTGGTGGCCATCGATCTCATCGCCAATTTTTACAAAGAACAGCGTCCGGAATATATCCCCATGCTCATCGCAACGGCCAATAATTTCTTTGCCGGTGAGGGCGCGTCATTCGGCATGGCACCGATCACCGAAAAACAGATTGTTTCATATTACAGAGAGGATGCCACCATCTGGCGCGTCTATCTGGCATTTCGCAAGATCGATCGCTTTCTGCATCGGCGAATCCTCAACAAACCCTATGCTTACATCCTCCCCGGAAACATTAAGAGATAAGCGAAAATGGCCTTTTCAACGGTTGGGTAACAATGAATGCGTCAAATTATATTCATCTTCATTCTCCGGACAATGCTGAGTGGATGCTTGCCTACGATCATGAAGGGACAGTGGCAAATATTGACTCAAATCTTTACATCTTGTCACGATAGTCTTGACATACAAGACATTGTTTCTTATACTTCCACACATAAATTTTTATATTACAATGAATTACTTGGGAGAGGAATGTAATGCGTAAACTGTTTATTTTTATTTTATTGTTTTTGTTTGCTACGCCGGCGTATGCCGTCAGACTCAAGAATGAAGAGCATAGGACCCTCTACGTGTTGGGTGTTAACCTGACAAAACAGCTGTCTGTGTTAAACCTGTCCGAAGATGAGTATGAATATGTCATACAAGGCATGACAGATGTGGCAAGTGGTGGAAAATTGAAAGCAGAGCCTGAGGCTTACCAAAAGAACGTTAATCAATTGTTCCAAAAAAGAACGCTGGCCGCAGCGCAGAAGCAGAAAGAACTCTCCAAACACTATTTAGAGAAAGCCGTCTTAGAAAAAAATGCACAGAAGACTGCCTCGGGTCTTATTTACCAGCAGATCAGTGAGGGTGGCGGTGTTCAACCCAGTGCTACGGATACCGTCAAGGTTCATTACATCGGCACTTTTATTGATGGTAAAGAATTTGACAACTCCATCAAACGTGGCAGGCCCGCAGAATTTCAATTGAGACAGAGCATTCCCTGTCTTACGGAAGGTGTCGGGAAAATGAAAGTTGGTGGCAAGGCCAGGCTGATTTGTCCATCAGATATCGCTTACGGTGACAAAGGTAAACCGCCAATCATTGCCGGTGGTGCTACAATTATTTTTGACATAGAGCTACTGGATGTAAAAAAGGCTTCTCCTGCGGCAGCTCCTTCTGCCGCTCCGCAGAAAGCTGCAACACCCAAAACAAAGACAAGGAAATAAATTCAGCAAATATTGTTTTAAAATTATATACGATGGGAAGGCGGAATGCTAATCCTCCCCCATCGTATACTTGCCGTTTCCTAAAATTTAAAGAAGAATGGTATACATAAAATTCGAGAGTGAACAAAGGAAGTCTTAGTCAGGTTACACAAAAAAATTTGATATAATTGCAAAATAAATAAAGTGTTTTCAGCCCAACCATTCAAGAGCAAATCAATTTTTTTCTAGTTACAATTAAATTATAATATTTGTTTGAAAATCAGTTACTTTATGATAAGTTGCATTATCTTTTTAGAGTTTAATTATAGAACTCAAAGAAAAGAGATTAAAATTTATGATGATACAAAACAAAATAATGATGCTTGTTTTATTATTATTTTGTTTATCTGTTGTCATTGCCGAAGGTGCAGAAAAAAAAGCTCCAGGCCCGGCAAAAACCAAAACTAAAATTCTTCAGCAACAGCCAATAAATCCTTCAGCACAAGGAATCGTTGATGCAGCGGTTAAGGCCGGTGTGAAGTCCTGTGCTGACCGCATCTATCAGGTTAGCGACTTTCTCACCACAGGCATCAAAACCGGCGCAATAATATTCCCTCCATACACAGAACCGGATAAGAGTCTTGTCTCATTTTCGCTTGCGCTAGACATGCCGAACGGGAAAAAAGCCTATGTCAGCGAGAGTTTTGCACCAAACCAGGCAAGCGGATGCAGCAGTTTGTATGAATCAGTGGTTTATTGGGAGGAAAATTGCACAGATGTGGCGAAACGGCAGTTCGCCAGTTTGAAAAACGCCAGTGTTATTAATAATAATCTTATCATGCTGGACGGAGGAACCAACGTCAGGGTTTTCCTGATGCCTGCCGGTACTGGTTGCGTGGCGATAAAGAAGGAAGTGTTGCATTGAACATTTATTGTGAGAAACACCCATAGACGTTAAAAAGGGAGATTAAAAAAATGTTTATCATTAGCGGCGGTTTTGTGAGAAAAGCAGATATTTCCAATGAACAAAACGAATTTTTAAATCGCAGGAGCAAGAACAGCGCAAAGCATCGGCTCTCGTCAACAGCCAGTCTTGTTCACCCCCGCAGACTCTCGGCCAAGAACCGGATATCACGGACCTTCCGGACCATCGCTGTTGCATGTGCCCTGTCAGCGGCACTGGTCTTTGCGCCTTTCTTTTTCACGACACCCGTCTGGGCTGCGGGATCCAATAACACCAGCCCGGCGCCGACACCTGCCACACCACCATCTCTTGTAACAAGTGACGATGGCGATGGTACCTGTGCTCAGCAATATGATGATCAAATTAATTCACTTAACGGCCAAAGCCTCACAGCTGACGAAGTCGGTCTTGCAGCAAACGCTGTTGGCGCTGCAGCCACGGTGGCCGGACTAGTTGCCTCAGAAGTCGCATCGTCGGCAAGTGCTGCGGCGTTCACAGCGATGTCGGTAGGACTTGGGGTCACGGCAGGTTATGGAGTCGCTCCTGCACCCACCGCCGCCGGTATTCCAGGGAGCGTAGCGGCTGCAGCCGCTGCCGGGGTGCTCGCTGGGACGTCGGTGGCACAATCTGTTGCTCTCGGCGCAGCGATAGTTGGTGCTGGTTCTAGCGTTGTTGGTGTCGCTTCAGAGATTGCTTCGGTGGCTTACTCACGACAAGCCTACAATCTCGAACTAACAGCTTCCGGGCTTCCGAACTGTGAAGCCACCTTCACCGGCACTGTTACGGTGAGCAACGGTGGCGTGAATGTTACAGGCAACTCCATTTTTCATAATAACGTCGGTGTGACCGGAAATGTGAATGCCGGTGGTAATGTGACCGCCAGCCAAGTGCATGCAACCCAGGGCATTTCCGCTGACGGAGGCCATATCTGGCTTGGCGACCCCAACGGAACAACCTACTCAGATGGCATTACGCTCGGCGGCGGTGCCTTATCTGGGGCAGGATTTGGCGGATCCCAGGCTTTTACCGGTCATCTGGACGCCATCGCTATTGGCAACAACGCTAATGCAGGCGGCACGCTTGGCAACGGTGCAGGCAGCATAGCAATAGGTCTGAACGCTAACACGGGAACAGGAATCAATAACACAGCGGTGGGCAGCGGTATTACAATCAATAGCGGAGAATATAATACTGTTCTGGGGTATGGACACGAAGTGACAGGATCGAACAACTTTGTCGGTGGTGATCCTAACTATGTTTATGGTGATTTCAATAATGTACTCGGGGATGAAAATACCATATACGGTGATGATAATGTGATATCCGGAAACCATAACAATTTAATGGACACAACACTCGACAATAGCTCCAACAGCATTACCGGTGATTGGAATACATTATCTGACGCGAATAACAATGGCGTTACCGGTGACTCCAATAGTTTGACAACCGCCAATGACAACAGCATTACAGGCGATACAAACATTCTGCTGCGGGCCGACAACAACGGCATATTAGGTGATTCCAACAGCCTGACCACGGCCAACGACAACAGCATTACGGGCGATACAAACATCCTGCTGCGTGCTGACAACAACGGCATATTAGGTGATTCCAACAGCCTGACCACCGCCAACGACAACAGCATTACGGGTGATTCAAACACCTTGCTGCGTGCCGACAACAACGGCATTTTAGGTGATTCCAACAGCCTGACCACCGCCAATGACAACAGCATTACGGGTGATTCCAACACCCTGCTGCGTGCCGACAACAACGGTATTTTAGGTGACTCCAACA
>CAYZLL010000117.1:0-7300 GCA_964479225.1 uncultured Smithella sp. | reverse complement strand
CCGATATCACCGATTCGTTGATGGTGATCAAGAAACTGGTTTTTGAAGAAAAGAAGGTATCCTTCCCTGAGCTGCTGGACGCCATCAATACCAATTTTCAAAAAAATCCCGCCCTGCTCGCGCTGATCAAAAACAAGATGGTGCTTTTCGGTTCCGGCAGTGAAGAAGCGCTGGCCACGGCCAACCGCGTGACCAAGCTGGCTCACGATATTTTCTTCGAACATGAAAATTACCGCGGCGGCAAATATACAACAGGGTTCTGGTCGATGTCCAACCATGTCGCGTTCGGCACCTTAACCGGGGCGCTTCCCTCGGGCAGACTGGCCGGAAAAGCCTTTACCCCCGGCCTGACTCCCGAACCACACGCATCCAGGAGCATTCTGGACAACATCCGTGACGTCGCCAAACTGAAACCGGAGCACATGAACAACAATATCGCGTTTAACGTGAAGGTGGTGCCGGCGGCCAATGAAACGCATCAGCAAACCGTCAACAACATTTACTCGTATGTAAAAACATACAGCGACTTGGGCGGCATGCAGATGCAGCTGAATGTTGTTTCATCAAAAACGCTGCGGGACGCGATGGCGCATCCTGAAAACTACCAGAATCTGCTTGTCCGCATCTCCGGATATAATGCCTACTTTGTCACACTTAACAAAGATATGCAGATCGAATTAATTGAACGGGCGGAGTTCGGAATTTAGGACAACAATCATAACCGATGACTCAAAGCAATATGAAGACTCCCTTAATTCTGGAAATCAAGAGCAACAGTCTGGACGACGGGCCGGGCATCCGGTCGGTTATTTTTTTCAAGGGCTGTCCGCTTTCCTGCGTGTGGTGTCACAATCCGGAAAGCAAAAAAGCGGTGGCGGAAATTTCCTTTGACCCAAAAGTCTGCATTGACTGCGGCTCCTGCCGCGAGGTTTGCCCGAAAGGAGCGCTTTCCCGTGACAACCGTTTTTACATTGATCGCGGCAAATGCGATCTGTGTTTTCTGTGCGTTGACGCCTGTCCGTCCGGCGCGCTGGACAAAGTCGGGCAAACGATGTCCGTTGACGAAATCGTCAAAAAGATTCTACCGGACAAACCGTTTTTCGATACATCAGGTGGCGGCGTAACGCTTTCCGGCGGGGAACCCACCCTCTTTATGGACTTCACATCTGAGCTTCTGCAAGCGCTCCGGCAAAACAACATTCATACCCTTCTGGAAACCTGCGGCTATTTTGATTTCCATAAATTCATGGAAACGATTTATCCGCATCTCGACGCGATTTATTTTGACATCAAAATACTCGACCGCGCTGATCACAAAAAATACTGCGGTGTGCCCAATGAAAAAATACTGGATAATTTCACACAACTTGCCCGCGTGGCAAAAAATGGCGGCAAGACCCTTTTGCCGCGGATACCGCTGATTCCCGATATGACCGACACGGAAAACAATATCCGCAAAATCGCAGCTTTTCTGAAGAACCTTCAGATAACCGAAGCCGCTCTGCTGGACTACAATCCTTTATGGCATGACAAAAGCGATAAAGTCGGCGTGGACGATCCATACAAAAACAATAAAGTGATGACGTCTTTTCGTGAGAATACGGTTATCGAGAGATGCAGAATCCTATTCGGCAACGCTGGAATAACCGACGTTAAAAGCTAATATTTTATCAATAGCACTTTGAGGGCGATCGCCATGACTAACGAAGAAAAAATTGCCCATCCGGTTCTGGTCACCGGCGCCACCGGATTCATCGGCAGCAGGGTGGTGCATAAACTTCTGCAGGAGAATGTCGCCGTGAAAGCACTGCTGCTTCCCGATGAAACCGTACCCTTGGATTGGGCGGAAAAGATTGAAATCACGCGCGGCAGTATCTCCGATCCGGCGGCCGTGGCCCAGGCAGCGGGGCGTGCAAAAACGGTTATTCATCTGGCAGCTGTGGTTTCGGACTGGGGTGACGAAAAAAAATACTGGGAATTCACCGTCGAGGGAAGCCGTCTTGTTTTTGAAGAGGCCATCAAAAACCATGCCCGCGTCGTGCTCGCGTCCAGCATTGTGGTTTACGGGAATAAAATTCAGAAGCAATCCTGCCCGGAAGAAACCGGCTACGGGAGGGCATTCGGCCCATACAGCAGAACCAAGCAGGCGCAGGAAAAACTGGCGTGGGAGTATCATCAAAACAGGGGATTGCGCTTAAGCGTGGTTCGTCCGGCGAATGTTTACGGACCCCGCTCCGGCCCCTGGCTTCATGACGTCGTTCATGTTTTGAAAAGCGGCGCACCCGGTCTGGTTGCCGGAGGTGACATGAATGCCGGGCTTGTCTATGTGGATAATGTGGCCGATATTCTGATTCTGGCAGCCTCTGCCGAAATCGCGATCGGCAGAGCATACAACGCCAGCGACGGATTGGACGTGACGTGGAAACAGTATTTCAACGACATCGCCGGAATGATCGGCGTAAAAAGTCCGAAATCAATCCCTTATCCGGTAGCTGCCTTCAGTGCCGTCATGCTGGAAGCGGTATGGAAATTTTTCAACATTGAAAAAAGGCCTCCGGTCACCCGTGAAGCGCTGAATCTGATCGGATCGGACAATCGCATTCCCAATGACAGAATCCGGAGAGAACTGAAATATCATCCGCGAATTTCCTATCCAGAGGGTTTGCAGCGCACCCGGGAATATTTGCTGAAATAATCAGAGGGAGTTTTTCTATGGCTTATTTTTCCGGCAAACTCGTTTATATCACCGGTGGATCCAGTGGCATCGGTCTGGAAACGGCCAAACTGCTTGCTGCACAGGGTTGCCGTCTCGTGCTGATCGCGAGGGGCGAACCCCTGCTCTATCAGGCGTGCAAAACCATCGCGACACAGGCAGAACAAACCGCACAGGCCTTCAACTTCATATGCATGGACGTGTCCGATAACGATGACGTACTGCAGAAAATCAAAACCGCCGTCGAAGCATTCGGCATCCCCGACATCCTGATTAACAGCGCGGGGATCGGCACCGGCGATTGTTTTGAAAATATTTCTTACGAACAGTTTGACAAAGCCATGAAAATTAATGTTTACGGCACGAGAAACGTCATCAGCGCCCTGCTTCCCTACATGAAGCAGAAAGGCGGCGGACAGATTGTCAACATGGCTTCCGTGGCCGGACTGATCGGCATGTTCGGGTACACGACTTACAGCGCGACCAAATACGCCATCGTCGGGCTGACCGAATGCCTGCGCAGTGAACTGAAACGTTTTAATATTAAAGTGACGCTGGTTTGTCCTCCGGAAGTCGAAACACCTTTCATTGCAGAAGAAGCGAAAACGCTCCCGCCAGAAGCGCGGGTCGTAAAAAACCTTGCCGGTTTGCTGACACCACAGCAAGCAGCGAAAGCCATTGTCCGCGGCATGAAAGGAAAGAAATTTCTTGTTGTACCCGGTGTAATGGCCAGGTCTTTGCTTTTCTGGCACCGCATCAGCAATGGCTGGCTGACCAGAACGCCTGCGGACTGGATTATAAAATTCAGTGGCCGAAAAGCACCTCGCCCGTATCGGTGATGAGTTTTTCCGGCCAGTTTAAGATGCGTTTAAACATTTCCAGTGTTCCTTTGGCGATGGACGTTGCCGGTATGGGCGTGACATTGGGCTCATCCCAGCTTCCGTCAACCTGAAAATCAACCGTAATCAGGTTTCCCTTGTCATCCGTGATCAGCCAGCCCGCAATGGGAATCTTTGCCGCGATGCGATCGACGGTCTGCAGGGGATGTATGCCGGCAATATAATCCACCCTCTTTTTCAGATAATCAACCTTCCCCGAACCGGAAATTTTCATGGCGTCGCTGTCTATAAAAAAATCTTCCGAAGAAATCACACCGTTTTTTAAAGTCGTATGCGCGGTAATTTGATTGTACGGCATGCCATTGTTGGCCATGTCCGGTAGTTGAAGTTTGAACAATTGATAAACATTGAGCAGGGAAAATATTTTGGAAAGAACGGAAAACTTTTTCAGCACCCCTTTTTCCGTTCTGAAATGCACGGTTCCAGCCAGCGTTTTCTTGAAATCATCGGCGCTGCGACCGGCTGCGGTGATGTCACTTTTCAGTGATAATTTGCCCGTCACCATTCTGTCGCCCAGATCAAGATAACGCTGGAGTTTATCCAGAGAGATTTTTTCAACGGCAATATTCGCCGCGTATTGATTTTGCCCGTCCGGGTCGATACCAATCCTGCCACTGGCCTTGATGGTTCCTTCAAATAAAACCGCTGTCAACCGTTCAATATCCACGACATTTTGCGCGTATTTCAGTCCGGTACGGAGATTTTTGAAATCAACACCGTTGAACTTGCCCGCATCCGCCAGCACACTCGCATCGACCTGCCAATCGACAGGCGCAGCATCTTTTTGTTTTTCATAATCCAGCGCCAGCAGGCGGGCAACATCATCGTAATGGATATAAGGAGAGATCAGCGACAGCGTGATTTTCGGCCGGTCCCAATCGCTGGCAGTTCCGGAAAGATTGAATTTTGATTCTCCCAAATCAAAAGACAGTTTTTCCACACTGATCATTTCATCGGCGACGGCGATTTTGCCCGCCACGTTGGTGACGTTCACGGCGCCTTCCGGGCTGATCAATCCCAGATCGGCGGTTCGCAGCAAGTCTGAACTGAATTGACAGTTGAGTTTCAAATCATGAAAATCATCGATGCTGAGCTTCCCCTCGACAGCGCTTTCACCGATTTGAACTTTTAACGGCGATGTCTCCATTTTACTGCCGTTGAAAACGACCTTCCCTGTCAAACCTTTGATTTTTTTGTCGACTAACGGAAGGATCAAAGAAACATCATCGAGCGTAATATTTCCGGCCCAATGCATGGACGCCAGATCATTGAGATCACCTTTTCCGGAGAAATCAAGCGAACAGTTGCCGGCCGGATCATAATCCCGCAACACCGGCAGAATCGGTGTTGCCTTTTGAAGATTAAAAGACCCGGAATGAACGTCAACAGACATGGGGATGCCACCGGCATAGAAAAACATAGCCGATCCGGATATGCCAACCGGCGGCAAATCATAATCAAAAGAAGAGAAATTCACGGCATCATCATTCAAAATAATTTCCGCCTTAAAATCGTTCTTTCTTGTTGCCGGTTTTTCCATCACGTCAGGATAAGCGTAAGCGGCATCGGTTAAATTCCAGTTGGCGCTGATCCGGTATTGGTCTGTCGGACCTTTACCGGAAAGATGCAGAGCGGATGGTCCTTTGAAGCTGAGGGCGCCGAATTTTTCCTTTCCGATGAGCCACAAAATTTCCTCACGTTCCGGCTGCATGTCCATCTCGGCGGTATAGATATTCGGCGTTGGCAGCGCGTAATCGGAAATGGAACCGTGCAGCGTACAGGGCGATGAACCGAACATCCCCTTCATGTTTTTCAGCGCGAACTGCCTGTTTTTCATTTCCAGGATGCCGCTGATCTTGTGGAAAAGAGGCGCCTGGGGATCTGCTTCGAAAACGCACTCGTTCACTTCCGCCCGGACATACACAACAGAGGCGCTTTCTTTTTTGCTCATGTTGGTCAACTGGCTTTTCCGTCCGTTGAGTTTTCCTTCTGTTAATCGCACGTTGCCGTCTTTGATGTGCGCATCGATAAAGTCCACGACATCCTGATGAATGATTTTCCACGGAACATAAGGCCGGGCGTCTTTGAGTGTGACAACAGAGGTAACGGCATCAGCCGTAAACAGGGGGTTCTTTGTATCCATGTCCCGAACGGCAAAATTTCCTTTTGCCTCAAAACGATCAATCCCCAGACGGGCAATATCCAGTTTCAGATGGCCGGCTGACCGATGGACGGCGTAATCAACAACAACTTTTCGTGGCTGAAGATGATTGCGAAAAACTTCCGGATAAACAATCAAAGCATCCTTCACGGTCACAACGCCTGTTGATGTAAAATCAGAAAGTTTCCCTGAAACTTTTGTCCGCACATCCAGCTTTCCGTCAAAACGGTTCAAAGGGGTATAATGTTTCAAATAAGCATGGTAATGTTTCAGATCCGTTCCGCTAAGATCAAAAGAGACGTCCGCCACACCTTCATAAAACGGTTTTGACTCCGGGGCAGCCTGATAACTGCCGTCCAGACCGATGGGTGCTTTATTCCCGGCCTCAACCAGAAAAGCCCTCAGCGTGAAACGGAAAGTATCTTCCGCAAAGGGTGAATCGATGATGCAATGAATGTCGTCGATAGAAGTTAAAAGTCCTTTTTCGTTTACCGCCTGATCCAGGAAACTTGCGTATCCTTTGTTGACGGTTAACTTTTTAAACTCGATAACGGTTTCATTCTTTTCTTTTTCCAGAAAATCGGCAATATTCAAAACACCCTGCCGGTCACGTTTCAATGACAAGCGAGGCTCATCCAGAACAGCTTCTTTAAAAACAATCTTATTGAACAGAAGAGGAAGAATTTTTACCCGGAAAAAAACCTTTTGGGCGCTCACGAAAATGGTTGAACGATCTTTTTCCGTAATGTTCATCTTGTTGAATTGGAAAGCAAGTCCTTCGTTAAAAGAAAGATTCGCTTTTCCGCTTTCAAAGGTAATGTCACGATGAATTTTTTCCAACGCTATCCTGGTGATGGTGTCACGAAATGTTTCCAGATTGGATAGTTTGTGCCCGACGTAAAACCAGGCAAACGCAAAAAGGCAGATCATGCCCGTTGCGGATATGAGAATCATGGTGATGGTTCGTTTTTTGACAGTCAAATTCATTCGCCTTTTGGAAAATTGTTGATTCTTGTGTACATCAACACCTTATCGCTGTCAATTTCAAGATTACTTTTCAAGAATTCTTATTCTCCTGACAGAGTTAAATGATATTATTTTATTGACAGAAAAGGCCGATGTTTCTATAGTTCACAAAATTTGGCCATTATGGTTCCCGGTAAATATTCGGAGGAGGATTTTATGAAAAAGAACCTTGTATCAACATGGATAATCTTATCTGCTTTTCTGGTTAGCTTTCTATTCTATACGGGCTGCGGCAGCAGCGGAGGGGGTTCAGGTTCCTCTATTCATTCTAATGTCAGGGTTCAATTGGCGTTGGAAGGCTCAGACGTTGCTTACCCCGTTGACGGGATGAACGTTTCTATTCAAAAAGCCGGGGGGAAAGTCCTTAGCGGAGTGACCGACGCAAACGGCATCGCCGTCATTCCTGTTAATAAAACCGGTAATTATCAAGTCATTAAGGTCGAAGGCATCGACGCATCGGCGCTTGCCGAAGGCAGTGAAGCCGGCAGAGAATTTCAGAAA
>CAYZLL010000116.1:0-7329 GCA_964479225.1 uncultured Smithella sp. | reverse complement strand
TCGCGTTGGACCAGCCGATATCCCTGGCCAATCTGATCGTCGCCCCTCCACAAGGGAAAAATCCCCGCTTAACTTCCAGCATGGCAAAACGCGTATCGGATGCCGCTACACGAATGTCCGCGTTGAGCATGACTTCCGGTCCCCATGTAAAGCAATAACCCTGCACAGCATAAATCAGCGGCTTACGGCAACGTTCTTCGTTCATCATGTAAAAGGGATCAATTTCATTTTCACCGCCCAGTGGAAAACCTGCGCCGTTGCCGAAAGCGTCCGACCAGTCGGTGAGTTCCAGGCCGGAGGTGAAATGCGGCCCGTTGGCATAAACAACTCCCACCCATAAATCATCGTCCCGATCCAGTTGGTAATAAGCGCGCGCCATCTGCGTGTACATTTCGCGTGTCATGGCATTGTATTTTTGAGGACGGTCGAGTTCAATAAGCATGACATGGTCTTCTTTTTTTATATTGATGGTCATTGCAGGTTCTCCTTTATGATTATTTTTTTGAAAGAAGTATAAGTAAAGTATTAGCGTTGTGTCAACGAAAGATATTTAATGATCTGTGCATCGAATCTTCATAATTGCTTGTGAAACTGTTTAAAATAATGATGGCGGCTGCGAAGTTCTCACTTTGGTTGACGTTTGACCGCTAAAAGATTTTTTACATCGCTGATGATCTCATCATTATCGATGGTTAAAAGCAGCCATTTTCCGTCATGATAGACAGTCGATTTATCGTATAATGCCTGCGTTGGCCTCGAAAGAATATCTTTAATGCGTTCCACGTTTGCGCGCTCTTCGGCGCCGAACACGATGAGTAACGCAAAGCGGTTCTTTTCGGGAATCAGAGTGCAAAACGATTTGCTTTTTTTATATCGGAGAGACCAACCGTTTTTTTTGCCGCCGTAAAGCCACTCCGGTGCAAAGATATTGGGATATAATTGCTCAATAAGCTTTGTGATCTGTTTCCAATATTTTTGAGCTTTTGGACCTATCCATTTGCCGATCTCAGAATCACTCGGTGGATTGCCGGGTTCCGTTATGCGAATGGTTGATTGTTCCATAGATTCCTTCCAAAGAAATCATCGATTAACCGACATCATAATTTCCTGCTGTCGTAAGCCCAGTTCAGCAGAGCCTGTCTTTGTTTCGGGCGGCAATTCACATCCCCCATTTTGCAGTGCTTGCTGATTTGAGAAATGTGCCGTTTCATCGCCTTCCATCTTTTAATTTGACGTTCATCATCAGGGCATCTTCTCCCCATATAATACCGGCAATACCACTGAAACCAGCCGCGGGGATCTTCGTGATAGATCCAGCCTTTTTTACGCCAGACAGACAGGGGCTGGGAAGCAGTGACCCCAAAATAATTCAATTGCGGATCATGACGTTCATGACAAAGTCTGGCGTGGGTAAACCAGCTTTTCGGAAATTCATCGCGGCAATCGGTCATGTATTTGCCGCCGAATATTCCCATCTCCAGCATCTGCTTCGGTGTCAAATCCGGCTGGAACTCCGGGTGAAAGTTCTTTCCGGCAGGCTCGGTAAGATCATAGACATAATTTTTCTGCATCAGATCATTGACCATAACTTTGCGTTTTCTCATTTGTTATTATCCGCATTATTATATTAATTGAAGAAATATTATTAAATTTTGACAAATTACTCAATAGGCTGCTCTGCACTCGATTCCCAACCGCCTACAATCCCTCGCCATCCTTGCCCCCGTCATTTCAAAGTATTCGTTGGTATTTTTATTTTTCCAGCCATATCTTTCATAAAGCCTATTCGCATGGGAATAATTCATCCGGTCAAGAATGATGTAGTCAACCTTCCCGGCCAGCATTTCAATGAGATTTTCAGCTTCGGGCAGAATCGGCGCGATCATCAAATAAGTTCTGATGCCATTTTGATGCAATGTTTCTATTGCACTCAACCTTTCCTGAATCGGCGGCGCACAGGGTTCAAAGATTTTTCTGATCCTGTCGTTTGCCGTGGTCATGGATAGGCCGACCTCGATATCTTTTGCCTTTTTGAATACATCCAAATCACGCAGTGCCAGAGGGGAACGTGTCTGAACAAAAACCGGCCAATCATGCTGCACAAGTATTTCCAGGCATTCCCTAGTCAGTTTGTATCTTGCTTCCAGCGGCTGATATGGATCGCACACACCACTCACCCAGACTGTCCCTACCCTTTTCCTCTTGATTTCCTTGCTTAATAAATCGGGTGTGTTGATTTTTACATCGACAAAATCACCCCACAGTTCTTTATGCCCGGTAAATCGCTTCATGAACCTGGCATAGCAATAGGAGCATCCATGCTGACACCCGACATACGGATTGATGACATAGTCATATATTTTGGACGGAGAAAGAATTGATTTTGCTTGAATTTCTTTTATCTTCATATTGTGGTTCAACTAAATCAATAAGTTCGAATGGATTAACCGGCTTAATCAGTAAAGCCTCTTTCCTTCATTCTTTCCGGATTTTTGAAGTGCGCCATGCCCGTTTTCATTTTTCTCCATCCGAGTTTTTGGTAGAACTCTTCCTTTCCCAGTGCGGCATATAAGATGACGTTACATCCCGAAAGCCGCTCCATAATTTTTTCCATGATCATTTTTCCGATGCCCATTTTCTGAAATTCAGGAACGACAGCGATATCATACACCGCAGCTTGGTAGGCTCCGTCAGATATTGCCCGGCCAAATCCGATCAAGCGTGAATCTCGATAAATAAATATCACCGTATGACTGGCTTCAAATGCCTTTTTGTGAATCTCCGGTTTTTCATAAGCTAAACCGACGCTTTTGAGTATTTCTGGAATGAGGTTCCAATCTGTTTTTGAACAGTCATAAATGATTTCTATTTCCATCTTTCCCCCTGCTTATGAAAATGTAGAGATCAGGCGCGCTGTTCGGTGTCGCGTGCACCATTTTTCAGCCAGTTGCTTTAAATCCCTCATGAAATTCAACCGTGCCTTGTGGATAATGTCCGTCAAAGGACCATGCGAAAAACAATTCTTCCAGCACTTCTTCATGAACCAATTTTTTAGTGTTCTTGAATCCGAACCGTTTATAATAGTCGGGATGTCCGACAAGACAGCATCCCTGAGCATTGTGGCTTTTCAGGCGTGATACGCCTTCCTGAATCAACGCGCTGCCAATCCCCTGACGCTGAAATTCCGGTAAAACCGACACAGGCCCAAGCCCGTACCAGTTTGGACAGCCATCAGAGATAGTCACCGGCGAAAAGGCAATATGCCCTACGATCTGTCCATTCAACTCTGCCACGAGCGATACGGTCAGGGCTCCTGCGGCGCGCAACGCGGATATAATGAATTGTTCAGTCTGATCGCTGATGGCCAACGTCTTAAACGCAGCGGCAGTGACTTCGGCAATGGCATGAATATCGGCGCTTGTTTCATTTCGAATAATAATTTTTCCCTTCATATTTCCTCTTTCCGTCCTTCATCGGCCGCACTATGGAAGGCGCTGAAAACAAACAGGCCGATGGGTGTGCGCTTGAGAGTCATCACTTCTTGACGACAATTTCTTCCACAATAATCGGTTTTTGCAAATCATCGCCGTAACCTTCGACGATCAATGTATTTTCCTTATTGCCCGGCAGTATGAGCAACGTCCATGGTTCCAGATTCTGACGATCCGTACAGACATTGGGGTAACTGCCGTCCTCTGGAAGACTGGCATGATAGAGCATGGACATGCCTTCGGGAGTATTCGCCTGATAGTGACCAGCCGCAAGCTTATCAGCGGGACTGGAGCCTGTTAAACTTTGTATAAAACGAATTCCTTTCTCAAGTTTCACCTGACGTTCATCCTTGCCTTTACATCCGAAAACAATCAATAGAACTAGCAGGCAGACAAACAATGCAAGAATTCTCTTGGATTTGTCCATGTGAATGACCTCCTTTATATCTTTTGTTAATGATTTAAATAATTTGCTTAAATTTATACTCAAAAAAGTAATATTTAACAACAATCATTTTCATTAACTTTGATTTGATTTTTCGCTACGGAGGGATTTATGATCTGGTTCGTAATGATATTATTTGAGAAATTTTGTTTTTATCTGCAGCGCAGAAAAGAAATTAACCACGGCAATGCTTGCACCCAGCATAAAGACGTACTGATAACCCCACTGAACCCAGACGAAGCCGCCCAGCAGGGCAATACCTATGGAAAAAATGTGATCAATGCTCACGCCCATCGTCAGCGTCTGCGATACATCCTCCGGTGCAACAGCAATTTTTTGCAAATAGGTGGCCCGCGCCATAGACACGGCAACCAGCATTTGATCGACAATGTAACAGGCAAAGACAATATAGATGGCTGTTGTCTCCGGGAAAATACTTTTGGCAAAGCCATAACCCATGCAAACAAAAATCAGGATGGCTGCTTCCGACGCAAGAATCAATCTCTCTCCCAGCTTGTCGATCGCTTTTCCGAGCATGGGTTTGAAAAATATGCCGATGACTCCACCGATGGTCAGCAGAGTCGCGAGTACCTGAGTCTTCTGCTGGAAAATGGTGACCAGCACCCACGGAGCAAAGGTCAGAAATAACTGTTTACGCGTTCCGTATAAAATAGTCAGCCAGTAATAAAGCTTGTATTCCCGACGAAGCTGAAATTTCATTCTTACCGGTACGGGGTCGTCCTTTTTCATCATGAATATCAAAACCGCTACGGCAAAGAATCCCAGACATGCAACCACGTAGGACACCTTGAAATCCAGATTCAGAAATTTGAATCCGATAAAAACAGCAAAGCTGCCGATAATCATGGCCACATTGGCTACAGCGCTGAATTGTCCCAGCCTTTTACCGGTTTTTCCTTCAACAGCCAGCTCCATGCCGATGCTCTGGTTCAGCGGAATGAATAAATGCTGCCCGATGCTGAAGATAAACAGCCAGATCAGCATCACGGAAAAGGTTGGAGAGAACAGTCCGATAAAGAGAATCCCGCCGGCACAGAGAACATTGGCAACCACGGCCTGCCTCCGGGAACAAAGAAAAAATAAAATCGCGGAAACAACGATCGTCAGAAGACCTGGCAATTCACGCGGCAACTCCAGAAGCCCGCGCTGAAGATTATCGATCAGGAATGTTTCATTGAGAAAATTATTGAAAGTGGAATCAACTATGCTCTGCGAAAATCCGAAAACGAACGTCGCCGCGAGAAACAACCGGAAGTCCCGCGGTAAATTTAAAAGTTTATGTTTCGTTCGCGTTATAATGGAATTAACCTTTAATAATTTGTAAACCTTGACACATTTTCTGTATTTCCATATATGTTTTTCAACAGAAAAAATAAAGGATATTCTCTCTATGTCTAAACCACGCATTCTTTTTATGGGTACGCCCGCTTTCGCACTGCCCGCCTTACGTGTTCTGCATCAGCATCAATATCCGATTATTGGTGTCGTCACCCAGCCTGACCGCCCCAAGGGAAGAGGTTTGAAGGAAGTCGCACCGCCGGTTAAAATTCTGGCACAGGAATTTGGTCTGCCTGTTTATCAGCCGCTGAAAGTCAGAGATGAATCCTTTTTGGACATTTTCAGGAAACTGAATCCGGATATGGTGGTGCTGGTTGCATTCGGTCAGATTCTGCCGCGGGCAATCATTGATTATCCCCCCTTGAAATGTCTGAACATCCATCCTTCTCTCCTGCCGAAATACCGCGGCGCGGCACCACTCAACTGGCAGATTATCCACGGGGAAACAAAAACCGGCGTCAGTATCATGATTATGGATGAAGGAATGGATTCCGGCGATGTTCTTTTGCAGGAAGAAATTCCGCTGGGTGCCACCGAAACCTTCGGGGACTTGCATGACCGTCTGGCACAACTGGGTGCGACCATGCTGATCAAAGCCGTTGAGCAGATGTCCGACGGAACAGCACAACGAAAAAAGCAGGATGCTTCCGGCGCAACGTTCGCGCCACGACTGACAAAAGAAACAGGGAAAATCGCTTGGAACAGAAAAGCTTCTGAGATCGTTAATCTCATACGCGGCTTGAGTCCTACACCCACGGCTTACACGTCACTGGATGGACTGTCTCTGAAAATATTTTCAGCCGTTGTCCATACGGGAAGCATTGATCGGACGCCGGGGACAATCGCTGCTGCCGACCCTGACGGCCTTTTCGTGGCAGCAATTGACGGTCACGTCATTTTAAAAGATGTTCAGTTGGCCGGAAAGAAAAGAATGCCGATTGACGTTTTCCTCCGAGGGCATCATGTAAAATCAGGAACGATTTTACAGTAAACGGTAAAATAAAATAGAAAATATGACCAAAAGCATCCGCCATCTGGCTGTTGATATTTTAAATCAGATACAAAAGAGCCGGGAATTCGCCAGTCCGCTGATCGATGATCGTCTGAATAAGAATGATTTGTCCGGCACATCCGATGGCCGTCTGTTGACGCATCTGGTTTACGGAGTATTACGCTTGCAAGGTCATCTGGATTGGATATTGACCAAACTCTATCGCGGCAATTTTGAAAAAATGGATGAGGGAATAAAAAATATCCTGCGCACGGGCATTTATCAGTTAAAATTCAGCGATCGCTTACCGGATTTCGCTGTCGTCAATGAAGCGGTCAAAATTGCTAAAATACTGCATCCTGAGAAAAGCGCGCTGGTCAATGCCGTTCTGAGAAATTATCTGCGCCGCGGCCAGAACATTGTCTTCCCTTCACAGAAAAAAAACGAGGCTGAATATATCGCGGCATTTCACTCGCATCCGTTCTGGCTGGTTAAGAAATGGATAAAAATATTCGGCCCTCAACAAACGATGTCTTTATGTAAAGCCAATAACGAACTGCCGCCACTGACTTTACGAATCAATACGCTGAAAATATCCCGTGATGAAATGAAAGAAAAACTCATTGCCGCCGGATTTGATTCTGAAGAAACCAGGTTTTCTCCTGATGGCCTTGTCCTGAATACATCCGCCAATCCCATTCAAAAAACCGACTTTTTTGAGACTGGCTTTCTGCGCATTCAGGACGAAGCGGCACAGCTTATTGCTTATCTGGTAAATCAGGATAACACGCTTTCGATATTGGATGCCTGCGCGGGCGCCGGCGGCAAGGCCACGCACCTGGCGGCGCTGATGAAAAATAAAGGAAGTATTGTGGCCGTTGACCGCAGTCCGGAGAGAATTTCCGAACTCCAACAGGAAGTGCATCGCCTTGGTATCAATATCATTAAGGCGCAGACGGTGGATTTAAGTGTTGAGCTGCCCGATTCCTTTAAAGAAAATTTTGATTGTGTTCTGGTGGATGCGCCCTGTTCCGGATTGGGCA
>CAYZLL010000115.1:0-7341 GCA_964479225.1 uncultured Smithella sp. | reverse complement strand
AGCGGATCAATCAGCGACATGGATTCTATCGTGTCACCGAAAAATTCCACCCGCAGCGCCTGTTCGTCCTCATAAGGCGGAAATATTTCCACAATGTCGCCGCGTACACGAAAGGTTCCGCGATGAAAATCAATGTCATTGCGCTCGTACTGAATTTCCACTAACCTTCTCAAAAGGTCGTCTCGCGGAAATTCCTTTCCTGCTTCCAGTTGAACAATCATTCCCAGATAAGCATCCGGCGAACCCAGACCGTAAATGCAGGACACACTGGCCACGATGATCACATCACGCCGCGTCAATAGCGCGTGCGTTGCTGCGTGACGCAGCTTGTCGATTTCTTCGTTGATGGCGGAATCTTTTTCAATATACGTATCGGTCACCGGCAGATAAGCTTCCGGTTGATAGTAATCGTAATAGCTGACAAAATATTCAACAGCGTTTTCGGGGAAGAGACCTTTAAATTCTTCATACAACTGCGCCGCCAGCGTTTTGTTATGTGCGATAATCAGCGCCGGACGCTGCACGCGTTCGATAACGTTGGCGATGGTAAAAGTCTTGCCGGAACCTGTAACCCCCAGCAGAACCTGATGTTCCCTTCCCTCTTCCAGCCCCTTGACCAAAAGGTCAATCGCCTGCGGCTGATCGCCCGCCGGAACAAAATCGGTTATCATCGAAAGTTTTTCCGTCATGTGCCTCAATATACATGGCTCTTCAAAAATGTCCAGTGACAAGCAACGGTTGGAATCTTATATGACGATTGATGGGCTTTGGAAAAGGCGCTCAATCAAGAATGGAAACTAAAAAACAAAATAACGTTAAGACCATTGCGAAACATTCATCATAAAATGCTGCGCTCAAGAATAGGACGAGAGCACCGAAAGAATAAACGTCGATAACTGCCTCAACAAGGCAGAATCTTCGTTATGCGCGCAAGAATCAGGAAAATTTACCAGATTCCGAACCAGTGTTTGCTGCCGGCCAGCCAAATCAGCGATATGATATAGCCGATCAGAACAGCCGTCGCTATTTTCTCCGTCAGGGTTATGGGCTGTTCCTGCTTATCCTTATTTTCGGCAGTGGGCTGTGCCTGTTTTATGTCCTCAGCCACGTGTGTCACCTCCACGAGAATTTTGGAATATTTTTATGAATGTTCTATATACGGAAAGGCGGATTATTGTCAACCTTTACATGATTGACCTGGTGATTCAGACCAAGAATCCCGAATGGCATTTCCATTGCAAATAATGAATGAAATCCGATTTGCGATATGTTATCTTAGACGCAAAAGGTCATGAAGATAAGGCCAACGGATTAAACTTAAAAGAGGCATTCAAAAATATTCGACACTTCGTCAATTAAACGTGCCGGGAATGGATCGGCGGGACAAACAGACATGAGCAATCAAAAAGAAATAAAATTATACCAGGCTTTGAAAGAGGCAAGTGACGCATCTGCCCAGAACTTGCTGGGGATGCTTTATCAGAATGGCAAAGGGGTTCCACAAAACGATGCTGAAGCCGTCAAGTGGTATCTCAAAGCGGCCGAGCAGGGCCATGCCGATGCCCAGAACAACCTGGGGATGATGTACCGGAATGGTCAAGGTGTCCCCCAGAACGATGCTGCTGCCATCAACTGGTATCTCAAGGCGGCCAAACAGGGCCATGCCGGTGCGCAGAATAATCTGGGCCTGATGTACCAGAACGGCAAAGGCGTTCCCAAGGATAAAGAAGAAGCCATCCAGTGGTATCTCAAGGCGGCCGAGCAGGGTCATGCCGATGCAAAGAATAACCTGGGGATGATGTACCAGATTGGCAAAGGCATTCCGAAAGACAAGGCCGAAGCCTTCAAGTGGTATCTTCATGCCGCCGAGCAGGGGCACGCCGATGCACAGAATAACCTGGGGATGATATACCAGCATGGCAAAGGTGTTATTCCGGACAAGGATGAAGCCATTAAATGGTATCTCAAGGCGGCCGCGCAGGGGCACGCCGATGCACAGAATAATCTAGGGGTGATGTACCAGCATGAAGCGATCCAATGGTATATCAAGGCGGCGGAACAGGGTCATGACGGTGCAAAGTTCAATCTGGAATTAATGTATGAAGGCCCGCATGACAAGACTGTGGCTGCCGGCACTCCATTAGAATCAGAAGAACAAGAAGACATCTTGCAAGAAGAATCTGAGGCGACCAGCGATGTCTCAGAACCGGAAGAACCCCAAGACATCCCGAAAGAAGAAACTGCAGCTATCGCCAGTAATCTGGAATCAGCAGTGCCTGAAGACAAACCGCAAATCCAAACGGAAACGAATGGCAACGTCCTGGAACTGGAAGAACTTAAAGAAGCTCTGCGAAACAAAGCTGAAGCGATCAGAAGTGTCTTAGATTTGGAAAAACGGAAAAACATCCTGCGGGAAGAAAGCGCAGCAATTGGTATTGTCCCGGAACCCGAATCACCCAAAGAAGCCCTGCCCGAAAAAATAGAAGCCATCAGCAGTGTCCCGGAAACCGGGAAACCTGAAGACATCCCGAAAGAAGAAACTGCGAATATCGTCAGCCATCTGGAAGTCGAAACACCCAAAGACAGCCACAAGGAAGAAACTGAAGCAATCGGCAGCGTGCCGGAACCGGAAAAACCCATAGACATCCTGCAAGAAAAAACGGAAAATATCAGCAGCATCCTGGAAATGGAAAAACGGGAAGACATCCCGCAAGAAGAACCTGAAGATATCAACAAGAAATTAGAATTAGAAAGAGAAGATATTGATACGATCCGCACGGCTGCTGAGCACGGTGTTGCCGCCGCGCAGAATAACCTGGGCATGTTTTACCAGAATGGCAAGGGACTTCCGCAGGATGATGCTGAAGCCATCAAATGGTATCTCATGGCGGTTGAACAGGGCAATGATGATGCCAGAAATAATTTGACCATGCTGTATCAGAATGGCAAAGGCGTTCTGAAAGACAAGGAAGAAACCTTCAAATGGTGCAGCAAGGCTGCTGAAAAAGGCATTGCCCCCGCACAGTTTCTGCTGGGTCTCATCTACGACGAAGGAAGAGGTATTACTCTGGACGAATCGAAGGCAACCAAATGGTTTAGCATTGCCGCTGAACAGGGCCATGCCGAAGCGCAGTATCATCTGGGTTTGACTTATAGCAGGGGATTGCAGGACTACGCCGAAGCGGCCAGATGGTTTTTAAAAGCAGCCGAACAGGGCGTTGCGGACGCACAATTCAATATCGCCTTGATATTGGAACAAGGCAGGGGCGTCAGGCGGGACTATGAGTCGGCAATGGTGTGGTATGGAGAAGCGGCCGAGCAGGGACACAAGGAAGCACAGTACGCTCTGGGCATGATGCATTACAATGGCGTCGGCGTGCCGAAGGATGATGTGGAAGCTGCTCAATGGTTCAGCAAGGCCGCCGAACAGGGATACACGGAAGCAAAAGTCCAATTAGTCAAAATGAAGATGAAATAATGGTCGCTGATAACGAAAAAATCAGAAACCTTTGCATAATGATCAAATTGTCATTTCGACCGAAGGGAGAAATCTTATAATGCAATAATATTAAAGAAAGATTTCTCGTCGCTTTGCTCCTCGAAATGACATGAGGAGGAGTTATGCAAAGCTCTCAATCAGTAATTCGCGTCGAGGTCATATTTTTCCCTTCTGCCTGTAACAAAGTGGTTAATTTTTGGGGATATACGGTCCTTCAAATGGTAATAATTCGCAGCAAAATCAAATGTTAAACTGAACATATGAGCTGTCAGTTCGGCGGCAAACCATACGCCGTGGAAAAGTGTCTGCCTGCCCCAGGCCATGGCGGTCAAGTGGATGCTCAAACGCCGCCGCATACCCGGAACAATATATGTAGGCGTGGTGAAGGATGAAATAAAGCCGAAGAAGATTGCGGCACATGCCTGGCTGAGATGCGGCCATATTGTCATTTCCGGTGAGACAGGCCATCAGCAATACACCGTCGTGTCAACATTTTCCTAAAAACGGATTCAACAGCTTGCACAACCTTGCATTTCCGAAAGATGATCGAACAACTAAAGCAGGCCAACAAAAAAGTCTTGATCATGTTTAATGTCAGATCGAAAAAATCTTTTGCAATTTTGCTTTTATTCATTTCATTAAGTTTGACTTGCGGATGCTCTTCCAAACCTTCCGAAGAAACAATGAAGGATATTATCTTGAACAATTCTTATTCTTTTATTTTTCAAAATAGCCACTCCGGCGAGCCATTGTATTCCAATATTGCGTGGGATAATTTTCACATCACGAAAAAATTCAACAAGAAGATCGATGATGAAAATTACTACTGCATAGAAGTAAATTTCAAGTTCACTTGTGATTTTTACAATCGGCACACCATGACGACAGAAAAAAACGTTTTTGGGCGTCAGGAAGAACGCTATAGTTTTATCAGGCACGGGAATGAATGGCACGGTCAGACGGGATGGGGAAATTAACAATCTGTCGATCGGTAATCAATGTGCTGTATTTTTTCTTTTTAAAAAATAATAAATAGTGCTATTATGATAGTCAACTAGAGCGATGTTTGAGCGGTATCCAACCCTTGATGAAGATGATTTGCAGAAGGCTGTCAAAATGTTTATGTAAATAAGATTTCAATAAAGGAGTCGCAAAATGACTTACAAGGAACTCTTGACAAACCAGATAGGAAAGGAATGCACTTGTACCGCAAACCATACCAAATGTACGATTAATTTCGGAGCGGCAGAACCTTTTGCAAGCGAAGGAATCATTGAGGATGTGACTGATGACTATGTCGTTATAAAAGGTCAAAGCTCCACAATGATTTTTCTTCTCACTAATACCGCAATATTTTATTAAAAAGAGGACGCCCGGGCAGGTCATGATCAAAATATTGACCGTTTAATTCTGAATATACAGTCAAGGATCACGTCAAAGAAATCTTTAAGGTACTGGGCATTAAAAACCGCAGCGAAGTCTTTCCCAAACTTTTAAATTTGCGGTAACTTTTTTGCTGATCACCAATTAAAGAACAATCATTTTCGAAAAAATAACGATTCACACAAGTCCCAGTCTATTCAAGAAAGCATTAACACGTTCAAAAGCATCCCGAATGATTCGATCCACTTCTTCCGGATCATCCGCCTCTTCAAAATCAGCAATAAACTGAGGGCCAAGCGCCTTGAGAGAGGAAAAGTGCTTGGCAATCTTTTTCAATCCTTCCTGAACCAAACTATGGGACAGGTAAGGCCGGAATTCCTTCGCGAGCAAATCAATCCCGCCAGGATAGGCAATGAGGCAATAGTAAATATCCCAGGCGTCTTTCTCCTTAAGCCGATCGTCAAGCGCCATTCCCTTCATGACAATAAATGGTACAATGGAAGCGACGCGAATAGTGACATTGTCGTGCCCGCCGCCGGGGATTTTCCCCTCTATGGATACTTCGCTGACCATTTCAAAGGCCAAATCACAGCCGCGCGCCTTGCGTGCCTTGACGCCCTGAATCATCTGCGTGCGGTGCGTCTTGCCGGTTCCCTCATATTCACCTGAGAGAAGATCCACCTGCACTTTCACCACCGAACCGCCGATCGGCACATCGCGAAAGAAGATGAAAGGCTGCTTGCCTTCCTCCTGATAATAACCGCGAGCCGCAAGCAATTCTTCAATCAGTTTGTAACCGGCGTCCTGAATTTTCAAATGATTCAAGGCAAGATCGATATCCATGCTTCCCACATGGGGTCGCGGTTTCTGCGGTATCAAAAGCTCCGGCACCCAACCGCCGATAAGCACGATATTGTCCCGGTACTCACCCAGCAGGTGCGTCAATTCAATCATGACCGATTTTGCCGCTTCTACTTTTTCAGCCGTATAATCTCTGCGTGTTACCATAACCGCCTGATCACCTCATCCAAGACAGCCTTCGCCGCTTCTGCGCCACGCCCCTTCAAGCTGAGCAAATCAAGATAAACCTGCACAGGGGAAGCGATGGCAATGCCGTCGATATCTTTCGCGCCGTACAAAACACCCTCATCATAAGGGATCAATAGCGTTACATTCGCACCGCTGTTTACTTCTTTCAGGTCGAGAATTTCCGCTATTTTTTCCATCTTCTGCGACACATAGGCCATGGCCCGCTGGTAGCGGACGGAAGGGGCATAGCGCGCCGCACCGGAAAAACCTGTCAGGGCATAAGCACTACCCTCTGCTTCGCAGGCCTTGGCCAGGTCAGCCTCTATTTCGGAAATGCTTTTCAGCGTGAAGTAACTGCGAGATATATTTTTCCTGGAATCGACGTTTTCCGCCCACTCGGCAAGCAGGCTTTCCGGATTGTTGAGGAAAAACCCGGTTTCGGAACTTTTGAGCCATTCACGGTCTTCCAGAAGGCTCTTGATATTGGCAACCTGCCCGAGGCTGACTTTTGCTTCTTGTGCCAGTGCCTGAAGACGCCATGGATTCCTGGGATTCGTCAGAAGCACCCTTAAGACGCGTGCCGCTTTCGGCGAATATAGAGAACGCAAGCCCCGTTTTTGGGTAAAGCGATTTTTGTTTCCTCCCTGTTCTATGTAGACTCGGCCAAAGGTTAAGCGGCAGTTTCCAGCAAGATCCAGATATCCAATTTTCTCTTTAACGCATATCTCGGCGGCCTGCGGTGAGATATAGGGTGCAGTAAAAACACCGTAAATATCAGGCTCACTTTCCCGGATCCGGGCAAGGTCATAGGCTGCAGTCCGGGCAACACGTGGCTGTCCGTTTTTTTTTATTTCCAGCGCCAGGCGTTGCCGTTGATCGGCTATTCGCACCGTGGCGGCGATATCAATCCGTATGTCTCCGGCGCATATGTCTTTTTCCAGAAGCTCTATTTCCAGAAAAGGCACCCGTTGCAGGCATGCTTTTAAACTGCTTTCAACCTTTTCCACTATTGTTTGATCGTCTATTTTCATTGCTAAATAACCTTTCAGTGTTTGCTGAAAATGGATATTATAGTGAAAATAATTAATTGTCAAGCACCATTTTCACCAAATAAGTGTCTTTCAACGTTTGCTGAAAAATATTGATTTAGTGAAACTCAGTATTTTGCTTTTCCAATCGCTTGGACTTGTTTTCTGGGCCAACACCACCGGCACTTTTAATGCATTCAGGCGTAAAGTTAAAGAAAGTGGCAACATAGTGGGAATTTTCAAGCACGCTAAAAAAACAAAAAAGACTTACGAGTGTTGACCATCCCGTAAGTCTTTGATTTTAGTGGTGCCTGGGGCGAGAATTGAACTCGCACAATCACAGGGATCGAGGGATTTTAAGGCCGATTTGAACAAATTTTTAACCCCTTGATCTAAGTTCTG
>CAYZLL010000114.1:0-7401 GCA_964479225.1 uncultured Smithella sp. | reverse complement strand
TTGTTTGGACCCACAAATTCATTTTCCCACTATTCAATTTCCAAAGAGCCATATACTAAAAGATTCCGTACTAAAAAATTTAAGCACTCAGATTCTTTTGTCAAGCTTTCAAAAAACTCTTGTTCAACCCTTTACCATTGGAAGTGTACGACAACAACGATTAAAAAATCGGTTAACTTATTGAAGTTTTCAATTCCATCCAAAACAACTCTCTGCTGAACAGAAAAAGCGTTCTACTCTCTCTTCGTTATTGTGTCAAGAAAAAAATTAATTTTTTTTCAATTTTATTGAGAAATAATTATTTTCTCTTGCGATACAATGACTTACAGGAGCACATCTTTTTCAAAGGACAGTATTTTATGAAAATAACACAATGAATTGTCATTGATGGTTGTTATTGTAGTTTTAAACCGGCTCCTTGTCAACCCTTATTCATCACCCTTATTCATCATCAACTTTTTTATTTGCAAAAACATAGCTTTATGCCATACTGTCAATGTCGTCGCATTGATTTTATCCCAAACATCAGGAGACTAAGCATGAAAAAATCGTACATTTTATCACTGGATCAGGGAACCACCAGTTCGCGCGCGATTCTTTATAATATCAAGGGAACCGTGGCGGGAACCGCTCAAAAAGAATTCACGCAAATCTATCCGAAAGCCGGATGGGTAGAGCATGATCCGATGGAAATATGGGGGTCGCAAAGCGGTGTGGCGAGTGAGCTCCTGGCAACAACAGCTATTGCTGCCGAAGAAATAGCGGCGATCGGCATCACCAATCAGCGGGAAACAACGGTCGTATGGGAAAAGAAAACCGGGAAGCCTGTTTACAATGCTATCGTATGGCAGTGCCGTCGCACCGCCGGAATATGTGATGAACTCAAAGCCAGAGGCCTGGAAAAATATATCAGAGAAAATACCGGATTGGTTTTGGATGCCTACTTTTCCGGAACGAAAGTCAAATGGATTCTGGACAATGTGGAAGGAGCAAGACAAAAAGCCAACAACGGTGAGCTTCTTTTCGGCACCATTGATACGTGGTTGATATGGAATCTCACGCGGGGAAAGCTGCATGTGACGGATTACAGCAACGCTTCGCGCACCATGCTTTATAATATCAAAAAGCTTCAATGGGATGAAAAAATTCTCAAAGAGCTGGACATTCCGGAATCCATGCTGCCGAAGGTAAAGCCGTCCAGCGAAGTGTACGGCCATACAGATTCGCGTATTTTCGGAGCCCAAATCCCGATTGCCGGTGACGCAGGCGATCAGCAGGCGGCACTGTTTGGACAAGCCTGTTACGCTCCGGGAATGGTAAAGAATACATACGGCACAGGCTGCTTCATGCTGATGAATACCGGCGAAAAACTGGTTCATTCGAAAAGCGGTCTGTTGACCACCATCGCCTGGGGCATTAACAATAAGGTTGAGTACGCCCTGGAAGGCAGTATCTTTATCGCCGGCGCTGCCGTGCAATGGCTGCGTGATAATCTTAAAGTCATCTACGAATCCAAAGACAGCGAATATTTTGCCACGAAGGCTGAAGATTCAATGGGCGTTTATGTTGTTCCGGCTTTTGTCGGTTTAGGCGCTCCTTACTGGGACATGTACGCGCGTGGCGCTATTCTGGGCCTGACCCGCGGCACGACAAGAAATCACATCATCCGCGCGACACTGGAATCGATTGCTTACCAAACCCGGGATGTTCTGGAATTGATGCGCAATGAATGCGGACTGGATCTGTGTGAGCTGCGTGTTGATGGGGGCGCCTGCGCCAATGATTTTCTGATGCAGTTCCAGTCAGACATTCTGGGTGTTCCCGTACAACGACCGGAAAACATCGAAACGACCGCGCTGGGAGCAGCCTATCTGGCGGGGCTTGCCGTCGGTTTCTGGAAGGATCAATCCATGATCGCGCAAAGAAGGAAAATCAATCGCCGCTTCAGCCCGCTGATGAGCGATGATCAACGCAAGCACCTTTATGATAACTGGAAAAAAGCAGTCAAACGGGCGATGAAATGGGAAGATGAATAAATGTTCAAAGTTCTACGTTCTACGTTCAATGTTTGAGGGTCAAGGATGAATGACAAAAATGATTAAAACGGACGCGATTATTATCGGCGGGGGAGCGACCGGGTGCGGGATAGCGCGGGATCTGGCGCTGCGCGGCGTTCCTCATTGTCTGGTCGAAAAAGGAGATTTCGCGGCAGGCGCCACCGGGGCGTGTCACGGCCTGCTGCACAGTGGCGGCAGATACGCCGTTACCGATCCGATTGCGGCCCGGGAATGCTATGAAGAAAATCTGATTCTCAGAAAAATCGGGGAAAAATGCGTTGAACAAACCGGAGGTCTGTTTGTACGACTGCCCGGCGATTCCAAACGTTTTCGGGAAGTATTTCTGCGAGGATGTGAAGCGGTCGGCATTCCGGCTGAAGTCATTTCAGCAAGCAAAGCGTTGGAACTGGTACCCGGCCTTAATCCGCAACTCGAGGAAGCCATCAAGGTTCCCGACTGCTCGATCGATCCGTTTCGTCTGTGTATGCTCAACATCAGGACGTCCGAACTGCGTGGCGGCATTATTTTCACACGGCATAAAGTTACGGAAATCATCAAAGCACACGGCCGCTGCACGGGCATCAAAGCATTGGATCAGACCACCGGAGAAATCAGAGAAATTCAAGGCAGGATTATCATAAACGCGACCGGCGCGTGGGCCAATATGGTTGCCCAACTGGCCGGATCGGAAGTTCCCATGACGCTGGTTAAAGGATCTCTCGTCATCACCAATCACCGCTTGACCAACATGGTCATCAACAGACTCCATCACCCGTCGGATGGCGATATTATCGTGCCTAACGAAGCCGTTTGTCTGGCCGGCACCACATCGCTGGCCATTGAGGATCCTGATAATCTGGTCATGGAATCGCCGGAGGTGGACACCATCATCAGTGAAGCGGGAAGGATGATTCCCCACTTTAACGAAACCCGTATTATCCGTGCTTTTTCCGGCGTCCGGCCGCTGCTCAAATCAAAAAAAGCGGACAGTCATGAGATTTCGCGCGGCTTCCAAATCATCAATCATGAAAACGGGTTGTACAGCATTGTCGGTGGCAAGCTCTCGACATTCCGGTTGATGGCCGAGAAAATGGTGGATACGGTCATGGCCTTATTAAATCTGCACAAACCCTGCGAAACCGCGGAAATTCCGCTCGATGGGCAGGAAGAACTGAGCGGATATCCTTTGGCCAAGCGGCTTGTGAATATGAAAAATATTGTATGCGAATGTGAACTCGTCACCCGGAGTGAGGTGGAAAGAATCATCCGGCAGACATCGACAAGAAAGGTGGGCGATATCCAGCACCGGACACGCCTGGGCATGGGACCCTGCCAGGGCGGTTTCTGCACTTTCCGCGCGCTGGGCATTATGAATGACATGAGTGTGATATCTCCGGAACAATCCATGGAGATGCTGCGCGGGTTTCTCCAGCGCCGGTACAAAGGCATCCGCCATGCTCTCTGGGGGGATCAGTTGCGGGAAGAGCAACTGGTGGAATATATCTATCTGGGAATCCTGGCGATGGAGCAATCTGAATGAGTTTCATAGAATATGACGTTGTCATCATCGGCGCCGGCGTGGCGGGACTGACCGCGGGAGCAAGGCTTGCCGAAAGCGGCTTGCATGTCGCTCTGGTTACGAAGGGTGAACCGACGGCTTGCCTTTCCACCGGCTGTGTTGATGTGTGCTCCTTGAGTGATAATCCTCTGGAAGGAATCAACAGCCTGGCGCCAGAACATCCTTTTCATCTCGTTGACAAAAATGTAATCAAAGCGTCTTTGCATAATTTTCAAGCCGTTATGACGGACATGGGGTTGCCCTACGCCGGGTCCGCCGAAAAAAACAAGCTGATTATGTCTGCCCTCGGCACTTTTAAAAAATCCTGTCTCATTCCCTGCACCATGGAAGCGGCCCCTCAACACACACCAGAAAGTATTCACATCATCACCTTCAAAGGATTAAAGGATTTTTATCCGGGCTACATCGTATCGCGGCGCAGCAATACCAAATTTTCTGTTTATGATGCAGACGTTTCCACGACCATGAGCATTGCTTCACGTTTTGAGGAAAAAGATTTTTTTGAAAAATTTCTTCTCTGGCTGGAAACACTGAACATCAAAGAAGACCGCATCGCCTTTCCTGCCGTTCTCGGCCTGGAATCGGCAGCGGAAATTTTCGAAACGCTGTCCCTGCGCACGGGAAAACCTGTTTTTGAAATACCGACCATCCCGCCGTCCATGCCCGGCAGAAGGCTGTTTAGTGCTTTGAAAAAAAACTTCCGTCAGAAAGGCGGAACGATCTACTGGGCCTGGCCGGTCGTCGGCACGGAAAAAACAGGACCTCTGGTTGAAGCGGTGACCACCTTTTCCGAGGGACGACCGAAGAGCATCAATGCCCGCGCCTTTATTCTGGCAACCGGTTCTTTTGTCGGCGGGGGTCTGACGGCAACGCGTGCAACCATTCTGGAAAATATTTTCCATCTGCCCGTACACACGCCCGGTCCGCGGGAAACCTGGTTCAATAATGACTATTTTTCTTTAAATCACGGCATCGGCAAAGCGGGTATCATGGCGGATACATCCATGCGTCCTGCCGGTTGTGCGTGGAAGAATGTTTTTATCTGCGGCAGCATTCTGGCCAACACAGAAATCCTGAAAAACGGTTGCGGACACGGTCTGGCGCTGGCCACAGCCCACGCCGCGGCGCAATCTTGCGCGGAGTACCTGTTGCATGAACTATGAACATTGCATACGCTGCACGATCTGTGTGGAAAACTGCCCCGTGTTCCGGGTCAATCCGGCTTTTCCCGGCCCGAAGCAGGCCGGACCGGATGCCCAGCGCTTCCGATCGGAAAGAGAAAAAGCGCAGGACGAATGGGTGCTCCTGTGCAGCCAGTGCAAACGCTGCGAAATGGCCTGTCCCTGTGGTGTGGAACCGGCTCATATTATCCTGAAAGAACAGCAGCGCTACGGAAAGGAACATCCGCAGACGCCGGCTCACCTGCTTTTTGCCAATAATTATTATTTAAGCGCGTTGGGTTCCCTGACCGCACCTTTGGCCAATTTCATTGCCGAATCCAAAACCGGGAAATTCATTTTTCAGAAAATGGGCATCTCCACCCACCTTCCCTTTCCCAAATTCAATTTTCATAAAATGAGCGGGGAGAAAAAAACCTTGAGTAGAAATGCCCGGAAAGTCGCTTTTTTCTACGGATGTTTCATCAATTTTTACCGGCCGGACATCGGCAGAAAAATCGTCAGATTGCTGGCCGCCCTGAACGTTGATGTGGTGCTGCCTCCCCAGTGGTGCTGTGGTTTGCCGGCACTTGGCAACGGCAATATTGCCCTCGCCAAGTCCTTCGCTCAGAAAAATGCGTCTTCTTTATCGGATTACGTTGACGCCGGTTATGATATCGTTTATTCGTGTACGTCCTGCGGACTTTGTTTATTGCATGATTACCCCGGTATCTTAAAAATACAGCAGGGAAAAAAGATTGCCGAAAACAGTTATGATCTTCACGAATATATTATCAAGTTAATGAACGAAGGATACACCAAACCCCCATTCGGGACGGTCCAGCGCCATGTTGCTTATCATATCCCCTGCCATCTGCGGGCACTGGGAATCGGTTACCCTCTGGAAAAATTGTTGTCGCTGATTCCCGGTCTTCAATTTGAAATCCTCGACGATGCCTGTTGTGGCCTTTCCGGCAGCTATGGTTTTAAAAAGGAAAATGCATTAACAGCCATGCAGATTGGCAACCGGGCTGTTTCGCTGCTCAGAAAAACTGGAGCGGAAAACATTCTTGCGGATTGCGGTTCCTGCCGGATGCAACTGAGCGGCCTGTCCGGAATCCCCGCTCTGGATCCCGTGGAAGTCCTTTGCGAATCGCTGAACATAACGCTTCAGAAATAACTTTTTACGTGCCGCAAAATAATGATTTCAAATTCTCCGCTGCAACAAGTTGCGGCGATTGATACGATTTATAAATACGGCCTTGAAATTTAGGGTTTAATGGTAGTATAAGACATCCGTACGTGAATTGTCATTGCCGGGAAACAGAGGGTACCACCGTGGACAACAAGGACATGATGAAACAAATTATTGATTTCCATAAAGAATCACTGGAGAACTGTTTCAACATGATGGTGATGCTTCAACTTCAGGCCGAAAATATATTAAATTTTTTCCACTATCTGCCCGTCATGAGCGATGAAGGCAAAAAGTTCATGCAACAACGCACGGATGCGTACAAGAAGTGGATTGATGACTTGAAAAAGATTCTGGATGAGGGATACGCCCGGGTGGAGCAAGTCTGTGACAACGAAACGATGATGACATTTCACGACCGGACGCAAAAAATGTACAATTTTTATTTAGAACAGGCGCCATGGGATCCCCGTAACTGGAAAAAATCTCTGGATGATCTGGATATGATCTACAAGAAGGGTTGCGACGAATTCAAACAATATGTCGATGATTATATCAATCATTTAAAAAATTATTATGGCACAACACCGGCCGTGCCAACTAAAAATAAAAAGCAGAAGTAAACTTGGTCTTTTAGCCATATTCAACAATAAAAAGCGTAAGCCGTGCTCAGGATACAAAGATTAATGTTCAATGGTTTCATGCGGTGCACATCAGAGGAATGGTACGGAGGAAAGAAAATGAAAGCAAAGTATACAAGCACGATTGTTTTAGCTGTTTTATTGATAATGGCTCACCAGGCATGGGCTGAAGACTGGGAATTCAGAGGGTTTCTCCCCCGGGGAACAGGATTGTATGATCAAAGCAGCATCAAAAAGATTAATGATAATATTTACCAGGTCTGGACTGCGACCATTTATAATGAAAAAGGGAAAGAGGATGCTTTTGCCGTTCTTCAGAGGCATAAGAAGGCACCGGATAACCGGAATATCCTGACTCATGAGCTGGTGCTGCTGGAATTTGACTGCGCCAATCAAAAATATAGAATTGTATCCCTGAGCATTTTTGATGAAATAGGCTCTGTGCTTCTCTCGGCGCCGGAAATTAATGATAAATGGCGGGATACGATTCCCAATTCCATTAATGAAAAGCTGAAAAATAAAATCTGTAATCTCGGGAAAACTTCCGATACGGATAAAAAGTAGAATCATAGAAATCAACGCAGCGAAAAAATTCAATCTCATAAAATGTGAGTTTAAAAATGGACGAAATGAATCAAACAGAACAAAATCACCTTGAACCGGATCATGCTCTGCCGGAAATTTCCCTGGAAGAGCTTACGCCCGCAATGCGTGACGCCTGCGATCGCGCCGGATGGAAATCGCTGGTACCCGTGCAGGCCAAATCCATTCC
>CAYZLL010000113.1:0-7640 GCA_964479225.1 uncultured Smithella sp. | reverse complement strand
TGCGCAAGGAAAATGTCGTCATTTTCACATTGGACGCCGATAATTCCTACAACGAACTGGGCAGCGATTTTTCCAAATATGCATGGTGGGCCGTTGTTATCGGCGATTACATGAAAGACATCGAAACCTCGCTGCGCACCTGCGCTGAAAATCCGGAAAAAGCCTTGATGGAATACAATCAAATCTGGCAGAAAATGATTCAAGTGGCACAGCAGGATATTACCAAAACACTGCCGGTCCTGAAGGAAATATCCGCTGATATCGCTAAAATTCCCTTAAAGAAAAAAATAGAAAAATGTCCCAAGATACTGATTGTTGGAGAAATTTACGTCCGACGTGATGATTTTGCCGTCGATGAATTAATCAGGCATTTGAGCCGTCGCGGCATTATCGGTAAAGTGTCCAATGTTGCCGAGTGGCTTTATTATTGTGACTTTGTACGTCATTACGAACTCAAAAAACGTCTGGCGCTGATACCACGTTACCGGCAGGTTTTCGCCAGCGAGTTTAAGGATATTGTGCAGTGGAAAATCGAACACGCTTATAAAAAGAAAATTGAAAAAGATATTCGCGACGCGCTGTCCAAAACCGGTTTAATTTTCGACTCCCCTCATAATATGGAAGAAATTATGGGCAATACTGAAAAACATTTCGTCAACAATGAACTTTATTCTGAAATCAGCATTTCCAGCGGTGTGGCCGCGACAGCGATGATGGATGGTTATTCCGGCATCGTCAATATCTCCCCCTTTGCCTGTCTGATCGGCCGGGTCATCGAAGGCGTTCTGACTCCCTGGGCCAGGGAAAGAAAATATCCGACGATTTCCATTGAAATTGACGGAAATCTTTTGCCGCCCAATGTGATCAGCAAACTGGAAATATTCATGCTCAATGTGCTGAGATTTAGAACCGACAAAGATGTCAACAATATGCTGGAATAATCAAAGGTATCTCCATTGGCAATGCAAAAAAATATGACCGGAATCATTTTGTCCGGCGGAAAAAATTCCCGGATGGGATTGAATAAGGCGTTTCTTGAGATTAACGGCGTTCGCCTGATTGATGGTATCTTATCCGTCTATCGACAATTATTTTCTGAAATCATCATCGTCACCAACGAACCCCTGGCGTACACCGAATTTCCTGACACGATGATTGTAACAGATATATACAAAGGCAAAGGCTCACTGGGCGGTATTTATTCCGGCTTGTTTTACGCCCGGCACGATTACGCTTTTGTCGCCGCCTGCGACATGCCCTCTTTAAATATCGAATTTATCCTTTTCATGATGGCGCAGATAAGCAAATACGAAATCGTCGTGCCGGAACTTCCCGAGGGATTTCAGGCCCTGCACGCCATTTACTCACGCCGTTGCCTTCCCGCCATTAAAAGGATGATCTTAGCCGACAAACTGAAAATTTCCGGGCTGTATAAAGATATCCGTTCATTAAAAATCACCGAAGACAAAATAAAGCCCTTCAATCAGGACGGGCGCCTTTTTCTCAATCTCAATAAGCCGGAAGATTTACATTCATTCACATCGAAGTGATGCTATTTTTTCAGAGAAACGGGTTGAAGCCATTTTTTCTTGTCGCCATCATAATACCATTTATCAGGAAAGCCGCGACGCTTCATAAAGACGGGATGGTCGGCCCAGTGCAGCAGGGCTTTATAGGCCGTATGAATTTTACGAAAGGTTGCCGCGTGACCACCCAGATCGGGATGATGAATTTTGACCTGTCTTCTGTACGCGGATTTGATAATTTTGCTTAATTCGTGCGAATGCAGATCTGTCTTGTCGATGTCCAGGCATTTCAGCAAATCCGTTTTTATCGTGGGAATGCGCAACAATTTGGGTCGTTGGAGGCCTTCTACAATGGCGTGACGCGTCGCCAGTTTCAGAACATGAAGCGATGCAACATAGCTTCTGTTCGTGCGATTGGATTCCGCCCACCATGCCTCACCGAGTTTATTGGTCATGATATGGAAATCCGTAGCCGGATTATTGCCTTCCTTTCGTTTGCCGACATACCGAAATATTTCCTTGAATCCATGAGGAACCACATCCAGAATAATTCTGGTGTCGGAAAAATAAAACGTGGCGTAACGGGTGTTTAACGTTTGCAGCAGACCGCTTTTCATGTTCAGCTTCTGCCGCAAATGCTGACGGCATTTCACGGAGCAGTAACGGCGGTTGTTAATATTCTTTGTCGTGCCGCAGGAAAGGCAGCAATTCTTTTTTTGATTGTGATCGTTGACTTGTACTAACATTTGAAAATGACATACAGCCTTTCCGCATCTTCGTGGAACCGGCTGTATGTCTGTTCCCTCAATAATTATGATTTAGCCGCCAGATAACCCTTGGCCAAAGCCTTATTCACATGAAGAACGCCCTTGTTCATTTCCTTCATGGGATAATCCTCCGTGATCACGGGCAGAGCATCCGCGTCCGCCTGCGTTTTAACAATGGATCCGGCCGGGACATAACGGCCATCCGCCACCTTGACGCCCATTAAAATCGCGCCGGGCTCAATAACACAATTTCTGCCCACGTAGGATTTGAACACCAGCACCTTCATGCCGACAAAGGTGTCATCCATGACAACCGCCGGTCCGTGAATCTGAACCTGATGCGCCAGAGAAATTCGCTTGCCGACGTAAACCGCATATTTTTTTCCTTCGACTTCCATCAGATTTTTCTCCACCGGTTTGCCGTCGATTTCGGTTTCCAGGGCGTGAATGACGACGCCATCCTGCACATTGGAATCGTCCCCGACATGGAGCGGTTGGCCCTCGTCGCCTCGAACACAAGCGGTCGGAGCAACCATAACGTTATTGCCCAGTATGACGTTGCCGATGACCGCGGCCAGTGGATGCACAAACGTACCGGCGCCGATAACCGGCTCGGAGATTTTTGAACTGAAATCTGTTTTTACATTTTTCTCAATCATTTTTTCCTCCATATTATGTTTTCACATCAGTTTGCTTTTTTTGTTTTTCCAGTTTCAGCAACTGATGCCATGTTTCTTCAACGATCTTTTCCGTTTCTAAAATACTTCCCCGGTTGTCGATGACCATATCTGCCAGCGCTTTCTTTTCATGGATGGGCATCTGGCTTTTTAACCTCTTCTCGGCTTCATCCCGGCTGATTTTATTGCGCTTAATCAAACGGACGATTTGTTCTTCCGGATCAATCAGCACCAGCAGGGTCACATCAAAAAGATGCTGCTTGTTGCCTTCGAACAAAAGAGGAAGATCGGCAAGAACAATAGCGTGCGCATCTTTTCTTTTTATTTTCTGCAATCGAGCAGACCATTCCCCGTAAACAAACGGATGAACGATTTTATTCAGTTCGGCAAGCTTGTTTTGATCGGCAAAAACAACTTTGCCAAGTTTAACGCGATCGATGGTTCCGTCATCAGCAAGAATCCCCTTGCCAAAACCATCAACAATTTTCTGCCATGCCGGTTTTCCCTTTTCCTGCACCTGATGTGCGAGCTTGTCAAAATCGATCAGGTAAGCCCCTCTTTCCACAAACATTCCGGCGACCGTTGATTTGCCGCAGGCGATTCCTCCTGTCAATCCAACATTCAACATGGTTTATTTCTTGTTGAGCTCATAGATGATACGCAACCCATCCAGCGTCAGCATATCTTCTATTTTCTCAATGGTTTTGGTCTCCGGAGCGATGACATTGGCCAATCCACCGGTTGCAATGACCAGAGGATTGGTCTTCACTTCGGCTTTCATTCTGTTGACAATGCCATCAACCAGCCCGGCGTAACCGAACATAATGCCGGCCTGAATGGCGCTGACCGTATCTTTGGTTATAACTGTTTTCGGCTTGCTGAATTCCACCCGCGGTAATTTTGATGCTCTTTCAAAAAGCGCTTCAATGGAAATCACGATTCCCGGAGCTATGCAGCCACCCATATATTCCCCTTTGGGTGAAACATAATCAAACGTCGTTGCCGTACCGAAATCGACAATAATCGACTCCTTGCGGTATTTATTATACGCAGCGACAGCATTGACAATTCGGTCAGCCCCGACTTCTTTGGGATTGTCATAAAAAATAGGCATTCCCGTTTTAATACCCGGCCCCACTATCCAGGGTTTAACATTAAAATATTTAACGCAAAGCGGTTCAAGGATATTGAGCATGGGCGGAACCACACAGGAAATAATGATATCGGTGATTGCTTTAATTTCTTTTGCCTTCATTCGGCTGGATTGATACAAATTGTAAATCAAGACACCGTATTCATCTATCGTGTGGTCAATCTCCGTCCGGATACGCCAGTCATGCAGCAAAGTTTCATCATCATAAAGTCCCAGAACCGTATTGGTGTTGCCCACGTCAATTACTAAAAGCATATCTCTCACCTCTTGATGGTAGCGTCTCCCGCCGAGACTTTGATTTCTCCATTTTTTTCTGTCAGAAGGATCAGGGCGCCGTCATCATCCATGCCTGTCGCCTTCCCTTCCAGTAATTCTTTTCCGGATACAACCTGAACCATTTGTCCGATCATCGGCATCATTTTCAGGCAACGCTCTTTAATCGGATCGAATCCATCTTGCAGTAGCTTTTTATACCATTTCTCCAGATTTTCATAGAGACTAATTATCAATTCCATGCGGGAAATTTCCCTGCCGGTTTCTATCGCCAGTGACGTGGCGGTGTGGCGGATTTCTTTGGAAAATTCGTTGTTTTGCAGATTGACATTGATGCCGATTCCCAAAACGATAAAATCTATTTTCTTCCCGATCAATTTCGCCTGGGAAAGAATTCCACAAACTTTTTTATGATGAATCAAAACATCATTCGGCCATTTCACGTTGACATGATCCGGACAATAAGGGTTTAACGTCTCGGCAACGGCAACACCTGCCATAACCGGCATTTGAGATGCTTCCGATGATGATATTTCTGGCCTTAAGATTATGGAAGTATAAACATTGGAACCCGCCGGAGAATGCCAGATCCTTTGAAACCGCCCTCTTCCCCTGCTCTGCCGATCGGCAAGCACAACCGTTCCTTCAGGAACTCCGGCAATTCCCAAAGCCAGGGCTTCGTCATTGGTTGATCCGGTTTCAGAAAAATAATAAAGTGGATGACCGAGTAACTTTCCCGCAAGCCTGTCTTCCAGTCTCTTCAAATTCCAATCCATATCTTCAGACTTGCTCATAAAATATTATTATTTTAAAAGAAGATACTAACAGGATGTGATTTTTAGTGAGATATCGGCTGCCTTTACCGAATGCGTGAGAGCGCCGACCGAAATAAAATCCACACCGCTGGCGGCGATGTTCGCAACATTTTGCAGACCGACATTGCCCGATGCTTCCAGCAGCGCCCGTCCGGCAACCAAGGTAACCGCTTTTTTCATGACCGGCACGGTCATGTTGTCCAGCATGATGATTTCGACACCGCAGGAAAGAGCTTCCTGAACTTCCCGGATATTTTTCGTTTCCACTTCAATTTTCATTGGCCGTGAAAGATTTTTTCTCACGGCTTTAACCGCGGCTGTGATACTTCCGGCAGCCTCAATATGGTTGTCTTTGATGAGGACGCCGTCATACAGACCAATGCGATGATTGGTGCCCCCGCCCAATCTTACGGCCATTTTATCCAAAACGCGCAATCCGGGAACCGTCTTGCGTGTGTCTAAAATTTTCACCTTCGTCCCGCGAACCGCTTGAACATATTGCGAAGTCAGGGTGGCAATGCCGCACATACGCTGCAACAGATTTAAAGAAACTCTTTCCGCCTGCAAAATGCCCGATAAGCTGCCGGATACTTCGGCAAGGACATCACCTTTTTTCAAAGGACAACCATCCTGGACCAATTTCTTTACTTTGATATTCGGATCGACTGATTTAAAAGTCACCGCGAAGATATCTATTCCCGCAACGATAAAATCATCTTTGGCGATAGCCAGCGCTTTGCCCTTTTTCCGGTGGTTGACCGTGGAAAGCGTGGTGATATCGCATGTGCCGATATCTTCGCGTAGAGCGTTCTGAATAATCTTTAATATTTTTTTATCGGTCACGCGGAAAGCCCTTTTAATTTTTTCAACGCCCCTTCCAAAGTCGCAAATTTCTTCTGGAGATCTTTTAATTTATCTTCTTCTTTCTGAATGATTTCCGGCGCGGCTTTGGCACGGAAATCACGATTCGTCAGTTTTTTTGAACATTGTTCCAGATCCTTGTTGATCTTGCCTAGTTCTTTTTCCAGACGTGTCTTCTCCGCGGAAACATCGACAACACCCGCCAGGGGAACATATATTTTTGTCGAACTTGTTACCGCCGTAGCCACTCCTTTGGGTTCAACCATATTCAATTCCACTTTCAGAGATTCAAGATTGGCCAGATTGATAATGTAGTGCTGATCATTTTCTATCATCTTCCGGCTGTGTTCATCGGCCGCGGAAATCAAGACGTTCAATTTTTGTGACGGTGCGATGCGCATTTCACCACGAATGTTGCGTATGGACGTGATGATTTCCATGATCATCTCCATTTCATTTTCCGCTTCGTCATTTTTCCAGGCATTATTCACGACAGGAAATTGGCTGACCATGATGGAATCCTTGTCGCTGCCCTTGAACACCTGCCAGAGTTCTTCTGTCATAAAAGGCATGAAAGGATGTAACAACTGCAACATCTTCTGAAAGATTTCATACAACGTCCTTTGTGCCGCACGCCTTTGATCCGGCGTTCCCTTGCCGTAGAAAACCGGCTTGCTCAATTCCAGATACCAGTCACAAAGCTCGTGCCAGATAAATCGATAAACAGCGGCGGCGGCATCATTGAAACGGTAGTCATCCAAGCTTACGGTTACCTCTTCCATCGCTTCGTTGAGTTTCGTTTTGATCCATTGATCCGCCAGGGAGTCGTCAAGATTGATGGATGCTGATTCGTCATAATCTTCTAGATTCATGAAGGTTAATTTGGAAGCGTTCCAGATTTTATTGACAAAAAATTTATAACCTTCGATGCGTTCCGGCGAAAGACGCACATCACGTCCCTGCGCCGTGTAGGCAGCCAGCGTGAAGCGAAAAGCATCCGTTCCGTATTGATCAATCATTAAAAGAGGATCGATACTGTTGCCTTTAGACTTGCTCATCTTTTCGCCTTTTTCATCACGGACAAGCGCGTGCAGATAAACGTGCTGGAAGGGAATATCTTTCATCACGTAAATGCCCATCATCATCATGCGGGCTACCCAGAAAAAGAGAATATCGAAACCGGTGATTAAAAGGGAAGTCGGGTAAAAAGTTTTTAAAGCTTCTGTGTTTTCCGGCCAGCCCAGTGTGGAAAAAGGCCAGAGCGCCGAGCTGAACCAGGTATCCAGGACGTCTTCGTCCTGATTCAAGGCCGTACCGCCACAGTCGGGACACTTGTCGGGATCCGTTGTGGCGACAATGACTTTTTTGCAACCTTCACAATACCACACGGGGATACGATGCCCCCACCACAGTTGACGGGAAATGCACCAGTCGCGAATGTTGTTCATCCAGTCAAAGTACGTGGCTTCCCAGGTTTTGGGAATAATCTTTGTTTTCTCCTTGACCACGGCTGCAATCGCCTGTTTGGCCAGAGGCTTGATTTTGACAAACCACTGTTTGGAAACCAT
>CAYZLL010000112.1:0-7902 GCA_964479225.1 uncultured Smithella sp. | reverse complement strand
CCTGATTTCAGCGATTCAAGCCTTGATCTGAAAGAAAAACCCATTTGAACTGTTGCAATATCTTTTAATAATGTCTTCACTTGACCTCACAAAATAATATGCAATAATGACTTTACGGCACTATTATATACATAAAAGCTTATTTGTCAAGATATATTATTTGCAATAATGACATTTCTGGTATTTTTATACAACATGAAGGGAGCTACTTATTATTTCTTTTTTACTAATTTTTCAACAATAAAACGATGCAAGTTAATGAAATATTTATTCAATAAAAGCATAAGCAACAAAGCGGCCGTCATGGCTGAGGCTGATGTCCATATCTGTCTTGACGCCACAGACATAGACACATGGCGGGGAAAACTCGTCATTTTTTCTTGTTCGTCTAATTTCTATTTGATGGAAATCCTGAGAAAGGTGTTTTGTTAATCTGTCCACAAGACATTGTCGCACAAATATTGATGCGTCAGTTTCTATTTTCGGCAGTGATTCAACACCCCATGTTAATTTATCCAGCACCGATTGATCATCAGATCCTGTGCAATGCACATAACCGGCATTGGCAAAAAGACGGATGTGAACAGCGCTTTTTCCGGAAATAATAACTTTTCCCTCCGCATAATCCAACGGAGCACTGTGGAAAACCGTCTGCCATTGTCGCGGAATGAAGGCGGCATCGAAACAATATTTTTTTATGACTTTATAAGCGGTTTCCTTGCAGGCCCAAAAAGACCAGAGCGCTGTATCCGGTTGTTCCGCGTTTTTTACAAATTCGATTTCAACATCTGTGAGGATTTTTTTTAGAAGGCGTGAATCTCTGCTTTTCCCCGCGTTCGCCGCATCCTGCAAATCCACCACATCGTTCCCGACGTAGAGCAAAATAATCATCCTCCATTTGCACCAGACTATTAATGATTTGCGTGGCGTATGCCCGCTGCATTCTCAGTTCGCTTCCCTCGGCGGCTTGCGGCGTGAAAATCTTCATCTGCACGGAAAATTTCTCGCCCCAGGCGGGAATGACGCTATAATTTTCTTGTTTGTCTCCCCGCAAATACAAGCACATGACCTTGCAGTTCTCCATGTCTTTGATAAAACGCCCCACGCCGTAGGAGAATCCTTCTTTATCCACCCTTCCGGTACGGGAGCGCTTGCCTTCCGGGAAAATCATAATGGTTTCGCCTTGACGCAGAAGATGCATGCACTTTTCCAGGGATTCCTTCATCTTTTCCCTGGGTCCGCCGCGGTTGATGGGAATGCATTTGGACAGATAGCACAATATCGTTAAAATAATATTGTCTTTATAGTTGGTCCATTCCGGCAGATTCCAGGGAAGTTTCTTATAGTGAATGATATGCTGACCAAGATTAAACATGGCATAACTTAAAAGAAAAGAGTCAATCATGGTCAGATGATTTGAGCATATAATCCAACCCCCTTTGTGTTTTGCAAATTCTTCGTTGCAGAGGCGGCGAACCTTTTTCAAATCCCTTACTCTGTAAAAGAATATTTTCGCGGCAAAAAAATACAGAGGCGCGATGATAAATATGGCCACGCATCCGACAAAATTCTGCAGGCGCAAAAGCATCCTTGATTTTTTAGTCATCGTTTACCCAAGTTTTTGTTTAATGATTTTGACGGCATCACCGATGGTGCGAATTTTATCCGCCTCATCATCATCAACGCTTATTCCGTAAACGTCTTCGCATTTTATGATAACGTCAACCAGGCGAGCGGAATTGACCTTCAGGTCGTTCAGGATATGTGTTTCCAGTGTCGCTGTTGCCAGAAGATCCTGATTCTTGGCATACGGTCTTAAAATGTTAATCATTTCTTCCAAAATTTTCTTGTCATCCATGTAGCAATTTCTCCTTCAATATATATTATTTTTCTTCCCATTTTTTGAATAGGATGCAGCTATTAACATCGCCGAAACCAAATCCGGCTTTGGCGATGATTTTCAATTCAGGAAATTCCAGACATTTCTGCGGAATTTTTGACGCGTATTTTTCGATATCAGTATGAACGTCCCCGCTGTTGATCGAGGGATGCAGGAATCCCTTATAAAGTTCAAGAACGACGGCAACACATTCAATCGCTCCAGCGGCACCGAGGCAATGACCGATCAGTGATTTTGTGGACTGGATACAGGGGAAGTTTTCCGGTGTTCGTTTGAGCGCATCCGCCCAGTTTTTTACTTCATAAGGATCGGCATAGGTCGCCGTCAGATGGCCATTGATAGCATCGACTTCAGCCGGATCGATTTCCGCGTCGGCAATTGCACCGCGAATACATCTCTTCACGCCTTCAGGATTGGGTGCCGTCATCGAGCCGCCCATTCGTTGACCTCCGCAATTTACAAAGCCGCCGAGTATTTCTGCGTAGATTCGCGCACCTCTGTCCATTGCCGTTTCCAGTTCTTCCAGAACAAGCATGCCGCCGCCGGAACCTGGAACAAATCCTGCCGCTGAAGCGCTGAGCGGCCGGGAGCCTTCCGCCGGATTGTCGTTGAATTTGCGGCAAAGCACGCGCATGGCATCAAAACCTCCCCAGATGTAAGGGGTCGAGCCTTCCGATCCACCGGCTATCATGCGCTTGGCCAGTCCGCTCCTGATTCTCCACATCGCGTCAATGATCGCTTCGTTACCGGTAGAGCAGGCAGATGAATTGGACGTCACCTGATTACCTAAAGCCAATAGTCCGGAAATGCGTGCACTGGTTCCGCTGCTCATCACCCGTTCGACAACACTGCTACCCAGCCTCTTCACCTTGCCTTCATTAATCAGGGGGACGATGGTGTTGGCGATCGTGTCCATGCCGCCGATTCCGGAACCGGCAATAACCCCTGTATCCCAATCTACATTATCATCATCGTCGCTTTTCGGACGGAATCCCGCATCTTTCCAGGCGTCTATGGCCGCAACGGAGGCATAACCAATATTTTCATTCATGGATAAAAGCTTTTCCTGATCGAAATAAAGCGATCTGGTTTCATCAAAGTTTTGAGGCACACCGCCAATCTGGCAGCCGAAATTTAATTCCTGCAGATGAGGAATAAAACGAATACCCGAAACACCGTCCCTGAGTGCTTTTTCATAATCATCTAGACCGTGTGCGTTGGGAGCCACAACTCCCATTCCCGTGATGACAATTCTTTTTTTCATTGATCCACTCCCACTCCCGATAATTCTCCGCTGCAAATCAGTTCACCGTTTTCCTTTTCCATGACAACGCTGGCTTTGATGGTAATTTTACGAAAATATATTTTTTTCGCCTTCACGATAACTCTTTCGCCCGGCCTGACAATTTGTTTGAATTCCACGCCATCCGCCAGAGCAAACAAACTGATCGGCAATTTCATTTCTCCGGGCCGCGCATTTTTTTGGCGCGCCAAAAGATATATGCCAAACGCCACAACCCCCACTTGCGCCATCGTCTCAATCAGAATAACACCCGGCGTGATGGGGTTGCCGGGAAAATGCCCGCGATAAAAATATTCATCTTCGCGAAAACGGTAGGCGCCGATGATCTGATCATCATCAAGGCTGATAATTTCATCAATAAAACGGAAAGGGGCCTGCTGAGGAACAAGGGCCAGCACTTCTTTCTTCAAAGCTGCATCAGCCTCCATAGAAACCTCCGTTGACGTGGATAACCGAACCGTTAATGTAACTTCCTTTCTTGGCCAGAAAGGCGACAACTTCTGCGACTTCTTCAGGCCTGCCGACTCGCCCCAGAAGAATTTCTTCCGTGGCTTTATTTTTTATTTCATCCGGCAGGTCTTTTGTCATTTCCGTGTCAATGAAACCTGGCGCAACGGAATTGACCAGAATGTTTCTTCCTTTCAATTCCCGCGCAAGCGACTTGGTAAAAGCGTCAAGCGCCGCTTTTTCCATCGTGTAGGGAATCTGGCCGGCGTTGCCGGTATGACCGACAACACTGGAAATATTGATGATGCGCCCCGATGAACTTCTAAACATGAATTGACGCAATATTCTCTTCGTGAGATACCAGACACCTCGCATCAGCGCCCTTTGTTCGTCAAACTGCTCCACTTTCATGGAAATGATATCAGCATTAATGGAATGTCCCGCATTGTTGACCAGAACATCAATGCGCCCCGCGGTATCTTTAATCGTGCTGATCATCGCGTCAACCTGCTCGAGGTTAGACAGATCGGCCTGAATTAAAAATCCTTCTTTCATTTCATCACGTAATTGCTGAGCGCTTTCGGCACTTTTATTGTAATGAATTCCTACGTGAAAACCTTCCGCAGTCAGAGCGCGGCAGCAGGCTGCCCCTATTCCTTTCGCTCCTCCTGTAATCAAGGCTACCGGTTTTTCGATCATCTTTTATCCTCCACTTTCAGCAACGCGTAAGCCCAGGCCAGGCCCGCCCCGACAATAACCATGGCAATATCGTCTCCCGGCTGGATTTTATCCCAGTTCATGCTTAAAACCGCGGGAGCCCCGCAGCAGCCGACATTGCCAAACTGATCAACATTGTACCAGTGATTTGCAGGGCTGATGCCTCTGCGCTCGCAAACAGTTTTGAGCATCATGTAATTGGCCTGATGCGCGATGAAAATAAACCGCTTGGCTTCCGCTTCGTATTGATCCTGAAGTGTTTTCAAACATTCTGTTGTTGTTCTTATCGCAAAACCCTGTACGGCGTTGCCGTCCTGACTGAAAACCCAGTCTCCGGTAACACCGACTTTGGTCCAGCCTGACGGACGGGCGTTATAACCACCGCTGACAAAAGCGGCTCGCACTGGAATTTGTGACGAAACAATCGCCGCGTGAGCGCCGTCACCAAAAAGCACCGCTGAATTGCGATCGGTGTAATTAATAACTTTTGTCGTGGATTCCGCTCCGACCAGCAGAACGTAAGGCGGCATTTCCTCCGGACGCATCCGTAGCAGAAAGTTAACCTGCATGCCGAAAGTCGAACAAGCGGAATTCAAATCGAAGCAGGGCACTTCGATTCCCAGCTCCGCGGCAACTGCTCCAGCCTCAGCCGGCGTGATGTTGTCCGGCGAAGAAGATCCGGAAATAAGCAGTCCGATATCTTCCGGTTTCAATCCCGCGCGCTCCAGCGCCATCCGTGCCGCTTTGGCCGACATCTGTGAATTCGTGTACTGCCGGATGGAAAAGGATTTCAGCGGATTGACATTTTTTGTTTCTCTAATGTAGTCGAGCGGCAAAACCGTGCGGCGATTCTGAATGCCAACTCGTTCCATTATCCATTGTTCGGTTGTGCCGATATCCAGCTCTTCGAGAAATTTATTGGAAAGAACATTTTCGGGGTGAAAGTGTCCCATGGCATGTAGATAAAGCATTATATAATCTCCCGTCCGATAATCATATTTTGAACTTCGCGGACACCTTCATAAATGTCGATAACGTGAGCGTCGCGCGCTAGTTTGGAAATTTCATATTCGGTTGTAAAACCGTAGCCGCCGTGCAGATGCAGGCCTTCCGTTGAACAGAAGATGGCAGCCTCGGCGGCGGTGTTCTTGGCCAGAGATGCATAGATTCCGGCATCATTCGCCTTCTCCTGAATTTTAAAGATGGCCTTGAACAGAGCCATCTCAGCCAGTTCGACTTTTTTCCACATGGTGGTCAGCATTTCCCTGGCCACGGGAAGATCACAAATCCGGCTGCCGAACTGTTTGCGTTCCCTGGTGTATTCGCGGGTTAAATCAAACGCCCTTTTGGCCAGACCCAGTCCTATTGCCGCCACCATCGGCCGGGCGTAATCCAGAACATCAACAATGTATTTAAAACCCAGGCGCCGATCTCCAATAATCTGATCCGGAGAAACAACAACGTCTTCAAATGTCACGCTGGCGGTATTGGAAAGTCTCTGTCCCAGTTTGTCCTCCGGCTTGCCGATGATTATTTTACCTCCTGCGGAAACATTTATTTCCCTCGTCGATGTTCCAATGTCGGGAATATTGGATGAGGTGACATGCTCCACTGGAACGATGACGCAGGCCATAAAATTACCCGTTGGTTTTCCCGTTTTGCACAAAACCGTGAATTGAGACGCATAGGAGGCGTTCGTAATAAAACACTTGGAACCATTCAGAATATAATTTCCGTCATCCCTTTTATGAATGAAAGTCGTCATCATGGAATTATCCGAACCGGCGTTGGGTTCTGTCAAACAAAACGAGGCGAGCACCGGTTTTTCCACAAAAGGCAAAAGAAACTTTTTTTTCTGTTCTTCCGTACCGTGCAAACCGATGACCACATTGGCCAGGTCGTTGCACATGGCCGAAGTGGCAATGCCTGTATCGCCGTAGGAAAGTTCTTCAACGATCAACGCGGATGAGAAGGCATCCACTTCATAACCCCGGACAGATTCCGGAATGCTCAAATTGATCAGGCCGGTTTTCCAGGCCTTGTTGATGATATCCCACGGGAAGAAATGTTCTTTTTCCATTTCCAGAATCCGCGGCGCTATTTCATTTTTCACAAACCTGCGGACTGTATCCAAATACGACAACTGACTTTCATTTAAGCTAAAATCCATAATAATTTCCACCATTTATTCTATTTGTATTTCGAGACAAACTTATCCTACCACTCCTTTGATGAACTTTGGCATTCACAAAAGGAATTTTATTTCTTTTTCAACAACTCCTTGATGGTGTTTTTATGCTTCCGCTGCTTTCGGCGGTTCTACTCCATACTTTTTCTGCAGGAACTTCGTCATCGTCACCGGATATAATATATAAGCCAGCACATCTTCATCACTGCGAGCCAGGTCCCCCATGGCTTTCTTCGCCGCCTCAATTTCAGGTTCCAGATGATCAGCAGGCCTTCCGGTAACCGGCTCCTGCCCACGCTTGTAGTTCTTCAATATCTTTTTCGTCAGCTCCGCATCAATCGGCATCGGGGTTTTTCCATAAAGACCGAGAACCAGATCTTTCAACTGATTGGAAACCCGGACATAACGGCCAAACAAAACGTTAAGAACCGCCTGCGCGCCGATAATCTGCGAAACCGGCGTAACCAGCGGCGGAGACCCCATGTCCCTGCGCGTTTCAACCACTTCCTTGTAAATCTCTCCAAGTCTGTCCAAGGCGTTCATTTCTTTGAGCTGGCCGGTCAGGTTGGAAATCATGCCGCCCGGTATCTGATGCGCCAGCACGCCGTTATCAATGATCGAAAGTTTATGCGTGGCCAAATACGTGTTGTACTTCGGCGCGATGCTTTCCAGATGATCGCCCAGCACGAGTATCTTGTTTAAATCAATTCCGGTTTCACGGTCCGTTCCCCGCAGGGCCGCAACAATCGGTTCAATGGCGGGCATGGACGTTCTGAGCGCGAAAGGCGCCAGACAAGTGTCCACCACATCCACACCGGCTTCTATTGCTTTTAAATACGTCATCGAAGCCATGCCGCTGGTGTAATGGGAATGCAGATGCAGCGGCAGTTTAATTTCTTTCTTGATGGCGGTAACCAAATCATAAGCATCAAAAGGAGCCAGGATGCCGCCCATGTCTTTGATGCAAATCGCATCCGCGCCCATCTGCTCCAGTTCTTTGGCCTTCCGGACAAAATATTCCACGTTGTAAACTTCTCCACCCAGACGGACATCCGTCAGCGAATAGCAGAGGGCTCCCTGAAACTGCTTGCCGTTGGCCTTAATTCTCTCCGCACAGGATTCCATGTTACGGAAATCATTCAGAGCATCAAAACAACGGAAAACATCAATGCCGATTTCACAGGCCTTATCCACAAAAGCGCGCACCACATCATCGGCATAATGACGATAGCCGACAAGATTCTGGCCGCGCAGCAGCATGGCAAAAGGCGTTTTCTTAATGTATTTTTTCAAAATCTTCGGCCGCATCCAGGGATCTTCATCCAGAAACCGGTGCATGGTATCAAA
>CAYZLL010000111.1:4905-8077 GCA_964479225.1 uncultured Smithella sp. | reverse complement strand
GGTCTGCTCATCGACTTTCGTTTTTTGAAAAAACACTTAAATGAAATTCTGGAAGAAATGGACCACAAGCATCTTAACGAATTAAGTTTTTTTGCTGGCATCAATCCTTCTGCGGAAAATATTTCCAGATACATCTGTGAAGCCATGGAGACAAAAGTCCAAGCTGCCGGCGTGAAGATGGTTCGGGTAAAAATCTGGGAATCGGAAAACGCTGTGGTGACTTATATTCCGGAATAATTATAAATAGCTTAAGAGATTTTTTTATCATGATTGACATTCAGAACCAAAAAGATTCCCGCAATATCGACATCAAAAAAGTCGGCGTCAAAAATATCAAATACCCGATCATCGTGCTGGACCGGGCCAAGGGAACGCAACTGGTGAACGCGACGATCAATATGTACGTCAACCTGCCGCATCACTTCAAGGGCACGCACATGAGTCGTTTTGTGGAAGCGCTTCATGAATTTAAAGGTCAGATCAACATCAAGACTTTCCAGTCTATTTTGGAAAATACCAGGCAAAAGCTTCACGCCCAATCAGCTCATATGGAAATCGACTTTTCTTATTTTCTGGAAAAAACCGCTCCGGTTTCCAAAGCCAAAAGCCTGATGGAATATCGCTGCATCTTTTCCGGAGAAAGCAGCGCAGACCGATCTGACTTTCAAGTCGCGGTCATCGTTCCCGTCACGACCGTTTGTCCCTGCTCCCGTGAAATCAGTGAATACGGAGCGCACAATCAGCGCAGCCTTGTCACCGCAACCGTGCGCTTTAAAAAATTTTTCTGGATTGAGGATTTAATAAGAATGGTGGAGGATTCCGCCAGCGGCGAGGTTTATTCTCTTCTCAAAAGGGTTGATGAAAAATACGTTACGGAAAAGGCGTATGAAAATCCTAAATTTGCGGAGGACGTCGTCCGCAGTGTTGCTGTCAGATTAAATAAAGATGACAATTTCACGTGGTACTGCGTGGAAGCTGAAAATTTTGAAAGCATTCACAATCACAGCGCTTACGCACTGGTGGAAAAAGGATAATCTTATGCCTGCAAAGAAAACAGATAACTTCTTCAATCTGTATCATCAGGGCTTCATCCGCGCCGCCGTCTGCATCCCGGAAGTGAAGGTGGCTGATATTCACTACAACACGCAAAAGACCCTTGAACTGGCGCGAAAAGCCTCTGACAACAAAGCCATCATCGCTGTTTTCCCCGAGTTGGGATTGTCCGCATACTCCAATGAAGATTTGTTTCATCAGGATACGCTTTTGCAACGTGTCCGGCAAGCGATCGCTCAAATTAAAAAAGCCTCTGAAAAAATGAATATGATTCTTGTTGCCGGAGCCCCATTACAGGTTGACAGCCGTCTTTTCAACTGTGCCATTGTCTTTTATCGCGGTAAAATTCTCGGTGTCGCTGTCAAGTCTTACCTGCCCAATTACCGTGAATTTTATGAAGCGCGGCAATTTACGCCGGCTTCAGCGGCGTTTTCTTCTCAAATAGAATTAGCGGGGCAGAAAAATATCCCCTTCGGCGCCGATATCATTTTCAAAATTACGAATGTAAAAAATTTCAATGTCTTCCTGGAAATATGTGAAGATCTGTGGGTTCCCGTTCCACCGTCCAGTTTCGCGGCCATGGCCGGAGCCAGTGTTATCGGCAACCTGTCCGCTTCCAACATCACGATCGGTAAATCGGAATACCGTCATCAACTGGCATCCAATCAATCGGCGCGTTGTGTCGCCGCTTATCTTTACGCCGCCGCCGGCACCGGCGAAAGCACCACCGATCTGGCCTGGGACGGCCACGCGATGATTTATGAAAACGGCAATCTGCTGGCTGAATCCCCCCGCTTTTCACAACAGGCTCAGATCATCTACAGCGACATTGACCTTGACCGTCTGGCGCAGGACAGAATGCGTTTGACGTCTTTCAGCAAAAACGCCGTTGATCATAAAGAGAGGATATTGTCATTCCGCAAGGTGGAGTTTGATGTCCAAATCCCCGACGGCGCGATTCTCCTGCAAAGGGAAATTCAGCGTTTCCCCTACATTCCCGCTGATCTTTCCAAGCGCGATCAGCGATGCTACGAAGCTTATAACATCCAAGTTCAGGGCCTGGCCAAACGCTTGAAAGCCTCCGGCATCCCCCATCTGGTAATCGGCGTTTCCGGAGGTCTCGATTCCACACACGCTTTAATCGTCGCCGCCAGAACGATGGATGCTCTGGGATTGACCCGTTCAAATGTTAAAGCTTATACGCTGCCGGGCTTTGCGACCTCAAAGAAGACTTATGACAATGCGCTGAAATTAATGCAAGCGCTTGGCGTTGAAACCAATGAAATCGACATCAGACCGGCGTGTCTGCAAATGCTCAAAGACATCAAGCATCCTTACGCAAACGGCAGAAATATTTTCGACATCACATTTGAGAACGTTCAGGCCGGTCAGCGCTCGGCGCATCTTTTCCGTCTGGCCAACATGCGCAATGCCCTGGTTGTGGGAACCGGAGATTTAAGCGAGCTGGCTCTGGGCTGGAGCACTTACGGCATCGGCGATCATATGTCGCATTATAATGTCAATGCCAGTGTTCCCAAGACGCTTATGCAGCATTTAATCCGCTGGGTCGCGCAAACGAATCAGTTTTCAAAAGCAGTTTCAGAAATTCTCCTTGATGTGCTGGAAACGGAAATTTCTCCGGAACTGATCCCGGGCATAAAGAAAGGTCAGCACGTTCAGAAAACAGAAGATACCATCGGCCCTTATGAGCTGCAGGATTTTAACAATTTTTATATAACCCGTTTTGGATACCTGCCCACCAAAGTAGCTTTTCTCGCCTACCACGCGTGGAGGGATAAAACAAAAGGCCTGTGGCCGGATATTGCCAATGACAAAAGAAATGAATACCGCTTGAAAGAAATAAAAAAATGGCTTCATGTTTATTTATACAGATTTTTCAAAACGTCGCAGTACAAACGATCCTGTGTGCCCAACAGTCCCAAAGTCGGTTCCGGCGGATCGCTTTCCCCCCGCGGCGATTACCGCGCACCCAGCGACAGTGAAGCGACCATCTGGCTTGAAGACTGGAAAAAGATTCCCGAGGATGAAAAAAGAAGATGAGAGAAAATTATAAAGACTTCGATGCCACGGAACTCTTTTGTCCTCAATGCCGAAGAGC
>CAYZLL010000111.1:3523-4805 GCA_964479225.1 uncultured Smithella sp. | reverse complement strand
CCCAGATATTCCGCCAATACTTCCCGGCTGTGAACGTCTTCGTGACAATAGACGCAAAGGTTTTCCCAATTACTGCCATCGGCGGAATTATTGTGATGATTGCCGTCTTTGTGATGTACGGTTAAAAGATGTCTTTTTGACTCGGCAAATTCCCGCCCGCAGCGCGCACAAATCAGACCATTGATGGCGATTGATTTTTCTCTGTAATCTTCACCTGCGGGTGATTTCCGGGACATTTTTATTTCCCGGACAACATCGGCTGCGGACTTTTCCCCTTCCGCAACTGACGAGGCCGGTTTCTTCTGAACTTTAACGCTGCCCCATTTACTGGAAAATGATACTTTCGCCATGTTAATCACTCAAGGTTTCATTTTTTTCTTTATTTAATAACACTTCCACAAAAACCTGCAGGCCCTTGGCAACCGCCATCATGTTTCTGACTATTCGAAAAATCGGTAATTTCAGAGCCAGCGGAGCAATATACTGTATATTATTCAGAAGATCAGTCAGCATCAAACCGGAACCGCCTGCTGGACCGGAAAAATTTTGTATTTTTTTGTTGATGACAGACGATGAACTGTTGACATTGTTTGTAATTTCTTCCAGGTTTTTCAATATTAAGGGGAGACTCTGATTAAGCGTTTGCACAGTTTGTGTAAGATCTTTTGATACACGCCAGATTTGCAAAAGCAGCGGGATGCAAAAAATCACCAGCACGATAAGAACACCGACTGAAATTAACAGGGCCGTTTCCAGACTCATTATTCATCTCCTTCTAATAGGGGCTGTATTTGTGATTGAACATGTTCCAGTGTTCGCAATCAAACTTTCTCCCTACCGGTCTCTTCTTTGTAAGCGTTTATCCCGGCATCCATCGCTTTTTGCAGCCTGTTTTTATTACCTTGAATAGATTCTACTCCCTGCTGGGCTAATTCACTGACTTTACTTTCCAGTTCGCCGGCCTTCTCTTTTGCCCGTACATTCAAATTCTTTAAATCATTTAATGAAGATTCATAAATGGTCTTGGTTTTTTCTGCCGCCTTCTCATATTCCTCTTTGGCTTTCGCCATGACATCATTGGCTTTGTGGGCAATATCTTCACGAGTTTCCTTGCCGCTCTTGGGAGCAAATAAAAGACCCAGCGCCATGCCGATGAGGCCGCCGATAAACAAACCCTTTAATAAATCACTATTATTCTCCGACATCATACACCTCCTGATAAGTTTTTAAAAATGCGTAGTTGACAACGATGATCTGTATTCAAGGCAAATCAATTTCATTT
>CAYZLL010000111.1:0-3423 GCA_964479225.1 uncultured Smithella sp. | reverse complement strand
TCAATTATTTTGCAGGAGCAGGTGCCGGTGCGGGAGCTGCTTCGGGAGCGGGTGCAGGAACTGCTTCAGGTGCTGGTGCAGTGGCTGCTTCAGGAGCCGGAGCAACGGGTGCTTCAACTTTGGGAGCCTCTGCAGGAACAGTCTCTTCAGCTTTTTTGCAGCCAACGACTGCAAAAGTTAAAGAAGCAACGAAAAGCATAGCGACAAAAATGGCAAATATTTTTTTCATGAACGACTAACCTCCTTTCAAAGATTTCTTAAGACCTGGCTTTTATCAGCCAAGCCTTAACATTGACGCGGGAGAATACGCTTTTTTGAGGCGTTGTCAAGAAAAAATATAAAATAAAAAAAACAGCCATATTGTCAGTATTTTTTTTATATGCTACTGACCTCCCATAATTTTTCGGGCGTGGAAATCTCAGGATAAGAAGAAATGAATACAGATGACCAGGATGTAAAAAAACTCCAAGAATTGAGGCAACTTATCAGGAAGCTGCGGTCGCCTGATGGATGCCCTTGGGATCAAAAACAAAGAAAGGAAGACCTCGGTAAATATATTCTGGAAGAGGCTTACGAGGTTATTGATTCACTGGAGAAAGCAGAACCGAATGATTTAAAAGAAGAACTGGGAGACTTGCTTTTCCAGATTTTATTTCTGACGGAAATATGCGCTGAGTCAGGTTTGTTTTCCCTGTGTGATGTCATGGACGAAGTCAACGAAAAAATGATCCGGCGGCATCCGCATGTCTTCAGTGACTGGAAAGTAAATTCCGTTCAGGATGTAAAAGACAACTGGCAACGCATCAAGGCTCAGGAACGCAACAAAAAAAATGAGGAAAATATTTTTTCGAGCATACCGCGCTCAATGCCGGCTTTAAAAAGAGCGCAGAAAATAACATCAGCCGCGGCTACTTTCGGTTTCGACTGGGAAAATTCTCAAGGCGTTCTGGAGAAATTTCAGGAAGAGTTGCGGGAATTCGATGAGGCGCTTACAACAGGAAACAAAAACAACATCGAGGATGAACTGGGCGACATGCTATTTACGATTGTCAATCTGAGCCGTTTTTGCGCCATTGACGCGGAAACCGCCCTATCAAAAACAACCGGAAAATTTTTGCGACGTTTTGCCTATGTCACAGAGCGGCTCGCCGCGGTCGGTCTGACGCCTGCGGAAGCAACTCCAGCGCAGATGAATGCCCTCTGGGATGAATCAAAATCAAAGGATTTAAAATGAAAGATTTTCTTTGCGTGTTAGGTTTGATTTTTATTATTGAAGGACTTCCTTACTTCATTTTCCCGGAAAGATTAAAACTTTATCTTGCCAAAATCATCACCATGCAGGATTCAACGTTAAGGTTTTTGGGAATTACCGCAATGGTTGCCGGGCTGATTATCCTTTACTTTGGAAGGACATGAAATAATAGCGTTGACACTGAAATCATTATCTGCTTATTTGCCGTCACTTCTTCATGAACAAGTAGCCTTATGGAATTAAAAGACTTTTCCTATCATCTCCCCGACGAACTTATCGCTCAGCATCCCTGCGCCGAGCGCGACCATTCCAGACTGCTTTTCGTGAACAAAAAAAAAGAAGCGCTGACCGATTTATCTTTTTTTCAACTGCCGGATTTATTATCCGGTGACGATGTTCTGGTGATTAATGATTCCAGGGTCATTCCAGCGCGTCTTTTCGGCAGGAAGCCAACAGGCGCCTTGATGGAAATCCTGTTATTGACCAGAAAAAAAACAGAGCAAGATTCTCAAACATGGGAAGCACTGATACGACCGGCCAAAAGACTGCGCGAAAACGACACGATCCATCTTGATCATAACGGTGAAGCCAGGGTGTTAGCCCGTCTATCCGATAAAAAATGGCTGCTGGAATTTTTTGCGCCGGATGGTTTTGACGCGCATTTGGAAAAATTTGGCACAGCGCCTCTCCCGCCGTATATCAAGCGTAAAAAAAATGCTTCGCCCGATATGACTGACCTGGAACGTTACCAGACGATCTACGCGCAAAATCCCGGTTCCATTGCCGCTCCCACCGCCGGTCTGCATTTTTCAGATACGGTTATGCAAAATTTGAAGGCCAAAGGCACTCAAATAGCTCCGGTAACCCTGCACGTCGGTTATGGAACATTCCTGCCCATAGAAGTTCGTGATGTGGAAACGCATGTTATGGAATCCGAGTATTATGAAATCAGCGAGGAAAGCGCACGAATGATGAACAACGCAAGGCGCCTGATCGCGGTGGGAACGACCTCCACAAGAACGATCGAAAGCGTCGCCGACGACAACGGTTATGTAAAAGCTCAATCCGGGTTCACCAATCTTTTTATTTATCCCGGCTACCAATTTAAAAGAGTGAACGGGCTTGTGACCAATTTTCATTTGCCGCAATCGTCGTTATTTTTACTCGTCTGTGCTTTCGCCGGCACAGACTTCATGAAGAAAGCTTATCGGCACGCCGTGGAAAACCGCTATCATTTTTACAGTTACGGCGATTGCATGCTGGTGCTTCAGGAATAAAACAAAATGCCTTTTCAATTTGATTTAATAAAAAAAGATTCTGCATCTTCCGCCCGGTTGGGCAGGATGGTGACAGCGCATGGAACGGTGCAAACACCGGCATTCATGCCTGTGGGTACGCAGGGCACAGTCAAATCCATGTTACCTGAAGAAATAAAAAATTGCGGGGCGGAAATTATTTTGAGCAACACGTATCATCTGTATCTGCGTCCCGGCCACACAATCATTCAAAACCTTGGCGGCCTGCATAAATTTATGAACTGGGCGGGACCGATTCTGACCGACAGCGGCGGTTTTCAGGTTTTCAGTCTGGGAGCTCTGCGCAAAATTACACCTGACGGCGTTATGTTTCGTTCCCATATTGACGGCTCCAAACACTTTTTGAGCCCGCAAAAAGCGGTAGAAATCCAGGAAGCACTCGGCTCTGACATTATGATGTGCCTCGATGAATGCACGCCTTATCCCGCGACAATCGCTGAAACTGAAAAATCATTAAATCTGACGGCAAAGTGGGCTCACCTGTGTAAGAATTATAAAAAAAGCAACGAGCAGGCGCTTTTCGGCATTATTCAGGGTGGACCATACCTGGATTTACGCAAACAATCACTGGAAAAGACCGTTCCGCTGGATTTTGACGGCTATGCGCTCGGCGGGGTCAGCGTGGGCGAACCTAAGGAAATTATGTATAAAATAACCGATTCCATCGCTCCATTGCTTCCCGCGGATAAGCCGCGTTACCTGATGGGAGTCGGCACGCCGGAAGATATTGTTTTCGGAGTATCCTGCGGAATCGACATGTTTGATTGCGTCATTCCTACCCGGTGTGCCCGTCACGGATTATTGTTTACAAATTCAGAAAATGTTGTTATAAAAAACGCCCGCTGGCGGGAAGAT
>CAYZLL010000110.1:0-8173 GCA_964479225.1 uncultured Smithella sp. | reverse complement strand
TTTTACTTAAAGATAAGGAAGATTTAATTCACAAGGCCACCGGCTGGATGCTGCGCGAAATCGGCAAACGCGATACCAAAATCGCCGAAGCATTTCTGCGAAAGCATTGCCGGACGATGCCCCGCACCATGCTGCGTTACGCGATAGAGAGATTGACTCCATTAAAGAGGCGCATATATCTGGGCAAAGATACCTGATGAGCAAACACTGATATATTGCCTTTTCCATATTTAATTCTTGCACTATTTTCGCCAAGTTGTTATTAAAGCTTTAAATTTAAAGACAAATTATACCAAATATTTCCCGAAAAAGTAGAAAATAAATAGCCTTTTGCCGTGAACATACCAAAACTTTTACAAAAGATGTTTGACGAAAAGAAGCTGAGCGCGATGCAATTTGTCACTTTGCAAGAGATCCACTCCGGTAAAATTTTCTCAGTGCATCGGGAATTGAGATTTTTTTTATACATTGGAATTCTGCTGATCATCACGGGCGCCGGTCTAACTATTAAACAATACTTCGCCAACCTCGGTGATATCGCCATTATCTCTGCGCTGACCTCGTGTTTTATGGCAGCCTTCTCCTATTGCTTTATCACAGGATTTCCCTTTTCCACGGATGAAGTTGCTTCGCCTGATATCGCCTTTGACTATGTGCTTTTTTTCGGCTGCGCGTTTTTTGCGATGAATATCGCTTATATTGAAGCGCAATTCCATCCCCTTGGCGATTCCTGGAAAATGTATCTTTTGATATCATTCGCCCTCTTCATTTTGCTGGCTTATCGCTTTGACAACCGGCTGGTTTTATCCATGGCACTATCCACGCTGGCCGCGTGGTTTGGCTTCACACTGTCAGCGTATCGCGTATCGTTTGAAACATATTATCGTGAGTATGCTATTATTTACGGCATTCTGGTTTTACTGCTCGGCATTCTTCTATACCGGTTGGAAATCAAAAAACATTTATTTGACATTTATCTGAATTTCGCCGTTCACTTCCTGTGCCTTGCGCTAATTGAAGGTGTTGCCCGGTATAAGATCTTCTCTTTGTACTTCCCTGCATTGATTTTAACGTGCATTGCTCTCGCATTATATTCCATGAAAGTTCGCAAATTTTTATATATGCTTTACGCCGTCATATACGGCTACATTGGAATCAGCATTGTTATTGTCGATAATATATTGAGCAAAACTTCTTTGATTTTTATTTACTTTATTTTGACTTCTCTGCTCGTTATCGGCGCGATATTCATTATTTCGCGTCAGTTTAAGGAGGGCGAATGAACCTCTGTATATATTCATCACAGCAGGAAGAAAATATTTTCATTCGCAAACAGGCCAGAATGTGGAAGCGCTCCGACCTGATTACGACGGAACAACTGACGGCAATGGATAAACTAACCCCTCTGGATGTGCGTCAGACCAATATCTTTTTTCGGTTTATCTTTTTTATTTTTACCTGCCTTTGCGCCGGAGCATTGCTGGGCTTCCTGATCTGGATCACAGGCATCAGAAAACCTGTTCCGATTTCTCTGCTACTATTAACCGGCGGGACAGCCTGCTGTTTTCTCGCCCAGTATGTGGTCAGCAAATACTACTTTTACAGACACGGCATAGAAGAAGCCTTAACGCTGATCGCCCTGGCTTTTTTCTGCACGGGATTCGGTATGCTTTTAGACGAACTCTTATTAACCAACAGGCAGGCGATCCTTGCCGCATCAGCGCTGTGTGCTATTGGCGCTTTTGGGATATACCAGCGGTTCGGTTTTCTCTACGCTGTAATCATCAGCATCATTGCGCTTTGCATGATTCCTTTCCAGTTATCCTTGACCCCGTTGGGAGAAAGAATTTCTCTGCTCATCATCTTTACCCTGATTCTATTTTTCAACATTATTTTTGATAAACCGGGAAAAGAAGATTTCCGGAAAGAAAAAGACATCATCATTCAGGCCTGTGTGCTGGCGGGCATATACCTCACGATTAATCTGGAAGTTTCCGGTGCTCTGGGCGCACTCACCGGGGCAACCGGCAGTGCTCATCTTCATCCGAAAGCTTTTCCACTCTATATTTACTGGGCATCGTATGTCCTCACGTTTATTATTCCCGCAGCGGGAATTTACGCGGGCATCAAAAGCCGCAAACGGCTCATTCTCAACCTGAGTCTTGCCATGGCCTGCATCACGATGGCTACCAACAAAAGTTATCTGGGCATGACGCGTTACGCCTGGGACCCGGCGATTTTGGGAACAGCTTTGGTCATCATATCCCTTGCGATCAATATCTGGCTCAATCGTGGTGAAAATAAAAAAAGAAATGGTTTTACCGCCGAAAATATCCTCAAACCGGAACATCACGGCATCAGCCTGCCTGAGGTGGCCGCTGCCTTAACACCGGAGGCAACAGGCCTTGACGTACAGCCATCCCCATCAGAAAAAGGGAAATACTTTAATGGCGGGGCATCCGGCGGTGGCGGCGCATCACGAAACTTTTAATGATCATGTTTAAAATGAAGGATAACTTATGACATTTGAACGCAACAAAGTAAACAACCGGGTGCTACAGGATCTGAAAAAACGTTCCACATTCGGAATCTTTTTTTATATCACTTTGGCATTCATTCTTGTCTTTGCTGATAATTATTATGAAAGACACCCGTTATTTTCCATGTTCTTTCTTTTGTTCATCGGGGGTATTTGTTTGTTTCGTATGATTCACCTGGTGATGTCCAAAAAAAAGGGAGAGCATTACGAACTGTCCACTCAAAACATTTTTTTTCTCAGCGTGATTGCCACCGCTCTGATTTGGGGCATATACTTCGCTCTGATCATGCTCCAAAAAGAAGAACACTCCCTGCAAATGCTTACCGTGGCGTTAATCTGCGGTCTTTGTGCCGGTGGTGTGGTTGCTTTCTTGCCAAACAGGTGGCTTTCGTTTTATTTTAATATCGCCATGCTGATGCCGGCCACGGTGACTTTGTTTGTCAATAATGTAAATATAAACCTGGCAACCATGATTCTTTTCTTTTCGGCCTATCTGATTATTATTACCTACAGGGGAAACCGGGAATACTGGGATGCCCTTGAAAATGAACATCTGCTGGAATTAAAATCCCGAGAATTAGCCCATCTCAGCAATACGGATGTTCTGACCGGCCTTTACAACCGGCGCTTCTTTGACCAGGCGCTGGACCTGGAATGGAAACGTTCCGGCCGCAATAAGACCATGCTTTCCGTCATTCTCTTCGACATCGACCATTTTAAAAACATCAACGATTCTTTCGGCCATCAGGCCGGAGATGAATATCTGATGAAAACGGCAGCAATCATGAATTCCGTTTTCAAAAGAGATCTTGATATTGCGGCCCGGTATGGAGGAGAAGAGTTTATTGTCCTGCTTCCGGAAATCAATGCTGATCATGCCCGGCAGCTTGCGGAACAAATCAGACAAAAGATTGAATCGTTGATTGTCAAGCATCAGGAGAAGGAAGTCTCGGCAACCATCAGCGCCGGTATCATGTGCTGCGTCGCCGATTTTAGCACCATATCCGATTTCATTATTACCTGTGCAGATAAAGCGCTCTATGCAGCGAAACAGGGAGGCCGAAACCGGGTGGTTATTTTCACGCCCACCACGGATCAAGAGACTCCATTACATATTAACAAATAGGAAGACGGTGGCAGTGCATTCCCGATTTTTTTTCAACTTGACCGGCAAATCCATTTTTTGTATACACCCCCCAGTAAATGACCAATGGGACAGAATCAAACAATAAATGCATACCGATAAAAAAACAAAGCGGGTGACCGGAAAGACGAATGCCGAACCGGATATAACCACCGGCGGACGCCGTATTCAGGTGCGCAAATCAGGCATTCATGGCAAGGGCGTTTTTGCCATCCGTCCCATTAAAGCCGGTGACATGGTCCTGGAATACAAAGGCGAAATTATTACCTGGACGAAAGCTCTTAATCGCCACCCGCATGACAAAAGTCAGCCGCATCATACCTTTTATTTTCATCTGGATGACGGCCACGTCATCGACGCCAAGTACCATGGCAACTCCGCCCGATGGATTAATCATTCCTGCAAGCCCAATCTGGAAGCCGATCAGGACGGCAACCGCATCTTTTTGAAAGCTCTGCGCGACATCAGCATTGGAGAAGAACTCTCTTACGATTATGGACTGGTCACCGACGCCCGCAAGACCGCAAAGATGAAGAAAGAATATGCCTGTTTATGCGGAGCAAGAAAATGCCGCGGCACCATGCTGGCCATTAAAACAAGTTAATGGTTCAGTGTAAATATTTAATAGATTCCCATCTGACAGCCGCCGGCAATGGTGGCGCCCAGTTCGAAGCATTGATCAAGATTTTCCTGCGTTATTTTTCCTTTGGCAATAACCGGCGCAAAAACCGTTTTGAATTTATAACCCAGCGCAATGCGTTCGATGGCTCTGAGTGCACCCGTCCCGTCGTTACCGGCACTGATGAAAACGACAAAAGGCTTGCGAAAAACCTTTTCATGCGCGGCGTAATAGGTGCGGTCGAAAAAATCCTTTACCATCCCGGACATATAACCGAAATTCTCCGGCGTGCCGACCGCCAGACCATCGGCTGACAACAAATCTTCCGTCGTGGCATCAGCCGCTTTTTTTAAAACCACTTCAACACCTTCGATCGACTTGGCACCGTCGGCCACGGCCTTCGCCATGGTTTCCGTTTTGCCTGTCTGCGAGTGATAAACGATTAATATTTTCGCCATACGAATCCCTTTTTGTTGCGATGATACACAAAAAACAAAGGTGTGCAAACAAAAAAACGATGGCCTGACACGCCACGAGAAAAGTCTTGACAAGCACGGCACAAGAAACTATATTCCTAAAATAGAATATAAAGGAATGTTGTTTTATGGATGATTTCACAAATGTGATGAAGGCGCTTTCCGATCCCAACCGGGTGCGGATGATTAAACTTCTCCAGAACAAAGATCTGTGTGTCTGCGAGCTGCAACAGCTTTTATCCATTCCCCAACCGGCTGTTTCCAAACACATGAAGGTGTTGGAAAAAGCAGGAATGGTCAGGAGCAGCAAGGAGGGCTTGTGGGTCAATTACGCGCTCGATTACGGCAGTTCCAATCCTTACGCGGCAACGATACTGGGAAATCTTCGCCACTGGCTGGCCAATGACACTATGCTGCGTAAAATGGAGAAGAAACTGCCGGATGTCAAGCGGCACGCCACCTGCAAGAAAGCTTAACGTATTCTAGCAAAGGAATATTGTAATGGAAAACAAAGTAACACCCATTCGCGTGGAAGGCAGGCCGACAGGTGTTGTCGGGCTGGAATATGCCATTCAGAATATTGCCGACTGGGCCAAAGGCAGGACCGAGGGGGAAATTATTGCGGAACTGTTGAGCCGCGTAGAAAAACGAAACTATATCCCCTCTTCCATCAAACAAGCCTATGGCAGGGCGCTTTTGCGGGAATATAAAAAGTTTATCGGCGAGTATGTGGAAGAAGAACCTCTTGCCGGGCTGGAGGTTGTCATTCTGGGACCGGGCTGCGCCCAGTGTTCTTCTCTGGAGATGAACGTCCGCAATGTCATGGCTGAAATGAATCTGGCCGGTGATCTGATGCATGTGACCGACACAAAGGAAATCGGCCGCTATGGCGTGATGGGAGTGCCCGCGCTGATTATCAACGGGAAAGTGGTCGCGGTGGGCAGTGTGCCGGAAAAGAAAAAAATCCGGCAATGGCTTTCAGAAGCCGCTCAAAATATCCGTTAAAAAGGGAAATTAAATATGTCGGAACATATCGCCAGTAAATTGTCTTTTTTAGATCGTTTTCTCACATTGTGGATTTTTGCGGCCATGATTCTGGGAGTGGGGTTAGGTTACTTCATCCCGGGTATAGAGGCGTTCATTAATCGCTTTCAGGTCGGCACAACCAATATCCCGATTGCGGCAGGTCTGATTTTGATGATGTATCCTCCGTTTGCCAAAGTGAAGTACGAAGAATTACCGCAGGTGTTTGGTAATATGAAGATCCTCGGCCTGTCACTGGTGCAAAACTGGATTATCGGGCCGATTCTGATGTTCGCCCTGGCCATTATTTTTTTGGCAGACAAACCTGACTACATGGTCGGGCTGATCATGATCGGGCTCGCTCGCTGCATCGCGATGGTGATTGTCTGGAACGAACTGGCCAAAGGCAGCACGGAATACGCGGCAGGCCTGGTGGCCTTCAACAGCATTTTTCAGGTTTTGTTCTACAGCGTGTTTGCGTGGTTTTTCATCACGGTGCTCCCCCCTTATTTCGGGCTCTCCGGTTCCGTTGTGGAAGTCAGCATCCGCCAGATCGCCGAAAGCGTTTTCATCTATCTGGGCATTCCCTTTATTGCCGGAGCGTTGACAAGGCTGATCGGCGTGAAACTCGTTGGAAAAGAGAAGTACCATTCGCGCTTTGTGCCTTTGATCTCGCCTCTAACACTCATAGCACTGCTTTTTACGATCGTTGTGATGTTCAGTTTGAAGGGAAATCTCATTATTACACTCCCGCTGGATGTCGTGCGAATAGCTATTCCGCTACTCATCTATTTTGTGGTCATGTTTCTGGTGTCGTTCTACATGGGCAAAAAACTGGGGGCGGATTATTCCAAAACCACAACCCTTGCTTTTACCGCAGCCAGTAACAATTTTGAACTGGCCATTGCCGTGGCAATTGCCGTGTTCGGAATTCATTCCGGCGCCGCGTTTGCGGCTGTCATCGGGCCGCTGGTGGAAGTGCCGGTGATGATCGCATTGGTAACAGTGGCCCTGAGATTTCAGACCAGATATTTTCAGAAACAGGGCTCATCACGGGTATGAACTTCAGGGCAAGCGCTGGATCCTAATTCCGTAGCGAGCTGCGGGGCTGGTATAAAAAAGTTGTTACAGATTCGTGTAACACTTAAATTTAGCAAGGAGAAAATAATGAAAATAGAAATTCTGGGCGTCGGATGCGCAAAATGCCATCAATTGGATAAAACGGTTCGTGAAATTGTCGCAAAAGAAGGCATCAATGCAGAAGTCACAAAAGTTGAAGATTTCAAAAAGATAATGAACTACGGCGTGATGACGACACCGGCGCTTGTTATTGACGGAAAAGTAAAAGCTGCGGGGAAAATACCGACTCCGGAACAAATCAAAGAATGGCTGAAAGGATAGCTTACCAATGAAATTACGCTCAAAATTAACAGGAATTATTGCGGTGACGATTTTTACATTCGCTTTCACTTTGCTGCATTGCACACAGGCTTTTGCACAAAATCAAAAGTCAACTTCCGCGGTAACAAAAGATGTGAAGAGAACGACGGAACAACCGGAAAAAATTCTGGCAACTTTTATAGAAATCGGTGCGGCGCGGTGCATTCCCTGCAAAGCGATGCAGCCGATCATGAAAGAGGTCGCAGAGGAATACAAAGGGCAGGTCAAGGTTGTCTTTCACGATGTATGGACACCGCAAGGTAAAATGGATGCCGGGAAATACAATATTCGCGTAATTCCAACGCAGGTTTTTCTGGACAAAAACGGCAGAGAATATTTCCGCCATGAAGGTTATTTCCCCAAGGAAGAATTAATCAAGGTGCTTAAAATGCAGGGAGTCAAGTAGTGATTGTTGAGCTTTTCACGTGGCTGACGAATGCGCTGACGCAATCCCCCGAAATTGCCATAGGGGCTGCCTTTATCTGGGGTGTGCTTTCAGTCATACTGTCTCCCTGTCATATCGCCTGCATTCCTCTGATTGTCGGTTTTATCGACGGTCAGGGAAACATCTCCACGGGGCGGGCATTCGGTCTTTCTTTTCTTTTCGGGCTGGGGATCCTCATAACGATTGCCGTTATAGGCCTTATCACAGGACTTGCGGGAAGAATGATCGGCGATATCGGCGGCTACGGCAGTTATTTTGTGGCACTAATTTTCTTTGCCATCGGTCTCAATTTGCTGGGAATACTGCCTCTTCCTTTTATGGAAGGTGGAGCTGCTAATCCGCATTATAAAAGAAAAGGGTTTCTGGCGGCTTTCATTCTGGGACTGTTATTTGGCATAGCGCTGGGACCTTGCACATTCGCTTATATGGCTACGATGCTGGGCGTTGTTTTCAGTATGGCCTCCACCAAAACCGTTTTTGCCGTGTC
>CAYZLL010000109.1:0-8457 GCA_964479225.1 uncultured Smithella sp. | reverse complement strand
ATTCCTGATTTTCGGGGACCGGGTGGTCTCTGGACAAAGGTTGATCCGGAAGATTTTACAATTGACAGATTTATTCGTTCCGGCGAGGCCCGTAAAAAAGTCTGGTACTACCTGGTGGCAGGTGGGTTGATGGCCAATGCTCAACCGAATAAGGCGCATCTGGCGATTGCCGAACTGGAGAAGATGGGCAAACTGAGTTCGGTAATTACGCAGAATATTGACAATCTGCATCAGCGGGCGGGCAACCATCCTCAAAAAGTGCATGAGCTGCACGGAAACATGGAGTGGTTGGTTTGCCTGGATTGCAATGCACGTTATGATCTGGAAGAAATGCGGAAGAAGCATCCGTCACCGGATCATTTCCCGGTGTGTGAAAAATGCCGGGGCATCCTCAAACCGGGTGTTGTTTTCTTCGGCGAGATGCTTCCACAGGAAACATTAAGAAGGGCGGAGCGTGAATCGGAACAGTGTGATTTATTCATGGTGATCGGTTCGTCGCTGGTTGTTTATCCCGCCGCTTACATGCCGCTTTACGCCAAACAATCCGGCGCAAAGATCGTCATTATTAATATGGGACAGACCGGTCAGGATGAGATAGCCGATGTGTTTCTGAACGCTCCGGCGGGAGACACCATGGCCAGAATCATGAACCGATTAAGAGAGCTCATCTGACAATCTTCTTATTTTTATGGGGAGGATCACTAAAATGTGCCTGATTGTGTTCGCGTATCATGTTCATCCATCGTACAGATTAGTTCTGGCCGCCAACCGCGATGAATTCTACGAGCGGCCTTCATCTTCATCTGATTTCTGGAAAGACCATCCTGACGTTCTGGCCGGTCGTGATTTAAAAAGCGGCGGCACCTGGCTGGGCATAACGAAAAACGGAAAAATTTCCGCCGTGACCAATTATCGCGACCCCTTAACGCTCAAAAGCGACGCGTTATCACGCGGCAAACTCGTCAGCCGCTATCTTACCGGCACACACAACCCCGAGCAGTATCTGAAAAAGATTGCCCCACAGGTTGATCGGTATAACGGTTTTAATTTGCTTTTAAGCGACGACGATGACCTGTGTGTTTTTTCCAGCCGCGGAGAAAAACAAAAACTGAAGCCGGGAATATATGGCTTGAGCAATCACCTGTTGGATTCGCCATGGCCGAAAGTTGCCAGAAGCAAAAGAATGCTGAAAGCCGCGCTGGCGAAGAAAGGGGATGATCTGGAAGGAGCATTGTTTGCTCTGCTGGCTGATCGCCGCGTGCCTCCGGATGACCAACTGCCGTCAACCGGCGTGGGGCTGGAATGGGAAAAGCTTTTGTCAACCATCTTTATCGAAAGTCCGATTTACGGAACGCGTTCTTCCACCGTTTTGCTGCTGGGGAAAAACAGGCGGGTTAGATTTGTTGAAAAAGTCTTTGACGGACAGCAAGAACCGTGGATGGTGAGCCGTTTTTCTTTTCAACTGGAAAAAAGGAGGAGGGTATGAAAGTCGTTTATCATGAAGATTACAACGAAGTTTATTCAAATGATCCTGCTTCCGCCCCCGGCAGAATTCAAGCCGTGGAAAAGGCACTGCGCGGCAGGGTTACTTTTGTCGAACCGCTTGCGGCAACACGGGAGGATATTCTCGCCGTACACACGCCCGAGTATGTCCGGTCGGTCGAGCGCGAAGGTGTTTATGATATTGCCGCTCTGGCCGCCGGCGGCGCGATGATGGCGGCGCAAATCGGTTTGACAGAGCCGTGCTTTGCGCTTATCTGTCCTCCCGGACACCACGCTTCATCAGGCAGTGCCTGGGGTTTTTGTTATTTCAATAATATGTCGATCGCTCTGGAAAAGCTCAAAAGAGAAGGTAAAATCAAAAAAGTTTTTATTCTTGATTTCGATCTGCATTACGGGGACGGGAACGTCAATATTCTGGGGAATAAAGGTTATGTGACCATCCTGAATCCCGCCTCCGCCAATCGCAATGAATATTTGAAAAATGTTCAGGACGAGCTGAGAGCGACGGATGCCGATATGATTGCCGTGTCCGCCGGTTTTGACAATCATGAAGCCGATTGGGGAGGGCTTCTGAAAACGGAAGACTACCAATACATGGGGAAACTGGTGCGGGAAACAGCCCGGCGCAACAACGGAGGTTGTTTCGGCATCCTGGAAGGCGGCTACAACCATAACGTTCTGGGCGGAAACGTTTTGGCCTTTATCGAAGGATTGGAGGATGTCTTTGAAAGGTCAAAAGATCCTGCCGGGAAGACAGTGAAGAAGACACGCGCAAGAGTCAAGCAATCCGATTAGATAACCTTGAGTCTGGCAAGAACGCTACTTGCCAATGCAAAAACTGGAGAATATCTTATCCAGTATTTCATCGTTAATTTTTCTGCCGGTGATTTCATCCAGATTATCCAGCGCTTCGCGCAAATCAAAAGACGTAAATTCAAAAGATAAACCGCCGGTGATACTGTCTTTGGCGTGCTGAATATTTTCGCAGGCTTTTTCCAGCGCCCGTTTATGGCGCAGGTTCGTAATCATTTGTCTGCTATTGTTGGCTAATGCATTGCCGACGGATAAATCAATGATTGATTTTTTCAATTCCGGAAGTCCGCTGCCTGATTTCGCGGAGATTTCCATCATCCTTGTTCCTGCCGGAAACCGTTGCGCAATGGTTTCCTTCTCCCATGCGCAAGGCAGGTCAATTTTGTTGATCGCCACAACGATTTTTCCTGAGTTGTTTCTGTCAATAATCGTTTTGTCCTCATCAGTCAGAGGTTTGCTGACATCCAGCATCACGATGACGACATCCGCCTGGGCCAGGCTTTCCCAGACCAGCGAGATGCCTTCCCGTTCAATCAGATTTTGCGGCTCACGGATTCCGGCTGTGTCGATGATGTGCACCGGAATACCGTTGATATTGATTGTGTCCGTGATCAGATCGCGCGTTGTTCCCGGAATGTCGGTGACAATGGCTTTTTTCCGGCCGGTGAGCGCGTTGAGCAGGCTGGATTTGCCCACGTTGGGTTTTCCGGTGATGGTAACCTGGAGTCCCTCTGTATAAGCTTTTGCCGCGCTGTATGAGGAAAGCAGTTTTTGCATCCGTTCGAAAGCCTGATCGATTTGGAGCGGTACGGTCGGGATGCTTTCTCCGGAAGTGTCTTCTGAAAAATCAATGGATGCTTCCATCCCGGACAACGCTTCGATGAGCAGAGAGCGCAGTTCTTCTATTTCTTTGCTGAGGGATCCCTTCAACTGGGCAAGCCCCATGGCGTAAGCTTTGGCCGATTTGGCGGAAATCATCGCGGCGAGCGCTTCCGCCTGCGATAAATCAAGACGATTATTGAGAAAGGCGCGTTCGGAAAATTCACCGGGACGGGCCATGCGGCATCCCATTTCCTGAAGTTGTGTCAGAATGGCTTCGATGATGAAAGGATTGCCGTGGCAGTTGATTTCGACAACGTCTTCACCGGTAAAAGACCGGGGGCTTTGCATACAGGTGATTAGGACTTCATCAAGAATGGTGCTGCCGTCGGCGGCAACGACATCCCCATGATAAAGTTGATGGCTTTGCCACTTGCAGTTGCCGCTGGAAGGCCGAAAAATGCGGCGGGCAATGGCGAACGCTTCGGGGCCGCTCATCCGGATGATGCCGATTCCCGACATCCCGAAAGGGGTTGCGGTTGCTGCTATGGTATCCTGGCGAAGCACAGTCGGGGACTTCCCCTTTAACTTGTCATGATTGAAGTGGTGAAATAATTAATCACGTTTTTTTTCTCTGCTTCGTCTGGCGTTGCCGGTCCTCGCGGGAAGAATAACGATCTTCCTGTATTTGCCTTCTCCCCGGCTTTGCGTTACCAGTGAAGCATCTTCCTGTAAAAACATATGAATGACACGGCGGTCGTGGGCATTCATGTTGGCGAGCGACACAGGTTTCCTCGTCTTTTTCACCTTTTCTCTTATTTTTCCCGCCAGATCCAGCAAGAATTCTTCTCTTCTTTTTCGGTATTCTCCTGAATCAATGAGAATCATTTTATGCTCGGCGTCAATTTTATTGATGGCCTTGTTCGTGATGTACTGAAGGGCATCCAGATGCTGTCCCCGTTTGCCAATGAGCAAACCGCTTTCGTCGCCTTCAATGCCCAGGATTATTTTTTCATCCGTTTCCCGAACGGTGGCATGGTATTCCGGAGACATTCTTTGCAAAATTCCTTCCAGCAACTCCTGGGCCTTTAACGCCATCGTTGAATTGTCGATGTACACAACCTCTTTTTCCATCTTCACCGGAGGCTTCTCTTTGATTATTTCTTTTTTGTGTCTTTTGGCCGGTTCTTTTCTTGGTTCGATTTTTTCCTTGAAATCGTCCGTTGTCTTTATTTCTTTTTCTTTTGTCTCCGGGATGATTTCTTTCCGGATTTCATTGAAGCTAAAATCAATATTCAGCGCAACCAACGATGCCCGGATCTTTGCTTTTTTGGAAAAAAGACCTAAAAATCCTCCGGATTCCGCGGAGACGATTTCAATATTTAATTTTTCACGGGGCACACCGAATGTCAGGCATGCTTTTGCAATGGCTTCATCGATTGATTTTTCTTCTATTTCGATAATTTCAGAACTCATTTTCTCATCCTCAACATGAATCAATCAGCGAATTTTTTGTTGATGTAGATCTGCTGACCGATACTTATAATATTATTTAATAACCAGTAAATGACCAGGCCCGAAGGAAAATTCAAAAAGATAAAAGTGAAGATGACGGGCATCATCAGCATGATTTTGGCCTGCATGGGATCGCCCACGGTCGGCGTCATTTTCTGCTGAATAAACTGCGTTGCGCCCATGACGATCGGTGTGATGTAATAAGGATCTTTGGCCGATAAATCCTGTATCCACCAGAAGAACGGCGAATGACGCAGTTCAATGGCGTAAAGCAGTGTGTTGTAAAGGCCGATGAACACGGGAATCTGAATCAGGATCGGCAGACATCCCCCGAAGGGATTGACTTTATGCGCTTTGTAAAGCGCCATGGTTTCCTGTCCCAACTTAGCCTGATCGTCCTTATATTTATCCTTCAGGGCGGTTATTTTAGGCTGGATTTTCTGCATTTCCTTCATGGATTTGTAACTGATATTGCCCAGGGGCCAGAAGACGAGCTTGATCAGAATCGTCAGAATAATGATGGCCACGCCATAATTGCCGACAAACTGATGCAGAAATTTAATGAAGATCAGCAAACCGATGGAAAGCCATTTCAGGCCCGGTATGAATGATTCGAATTCAACGGCTTCCTCCAGAGAAAGCCCCAGCTTCTTGAGCATGGCGTAATCTTTCGGTCCGATGAAAAGATTATACTTGAAAGAACCGGACTGTGCTGGCGGGATGGTATTTTTCGTGCCTTTGAGATTGACCGCCACCATGTTGTTGGCGTCCCGGGACATATTAATGCTGGTCAGTGAAGGATTGTCAGGAATAATCACGGCCATAAAATATTTTCTTTCAAATCCGCCCCAGGACACATCCGGCCCCATCGTTTCTTCTTTCGATATTTCCGCGGATTTTTTCCGCTTGATAGATTTTGATACATAGGCAACAGGACCTTCCTTGCTGTAGCTGTCCACTGCCTGTTGCGGATCGACATATTCATACCAGTTCAGATAAAGTGCCTGGTTCACAGGTGCGCTGGTCAGATTGGATACCTGAACATCCAATTCTATGGAATAATTATCGGGATTAAAAGTGAAAACTTTCTCCACTTTAATGCCGTCACTGAAGGTGCGCGAAAAGACCAGACGTTGCTGATTTTTGTCTTTCGTCATGTCCAGACCGGCTGTGTTGGTTTGATAGATGGAATCGGCTGAAAGTGCGGACTGCGATTCCGGGAATGTCAATGCGAGCGGATAAGGCATGTTTTCCTTCACCGCAACCACTTCGATAAGTTCTTGACTCCCGGCTTTGGCCGGTTGTTTATTGCCGGTTACTGCATTTTTAATGGCCGGCCAGATGTCGGCGATGCATTTTTCACATTCCTGCCGGTAATGTTTCAGCTTAAAGGATTTCAGTGCGCCGCCTCTCGTGGAAAAAACAGCTCTGTAATTTTCTGTTTCCACAAGGATATCTTTAGGTGCTTCTTCCTTTGTTGGAACGATATTTTTATCTGCGGGTTTTGGTGCTTGAATCGCCGGTACCGGCGGGGGTTGCTGAACCGCGGTCGCGTTGCTTGCCTGTTTCGTTTCCTGCACAGGCACTGTTTGCGGCGGTGCAGGCGGTTTGGCGAAAAAAATCTGATACAGAAAAAGTACGGCTAATGACAGGACGACAGCCAGAACGGTCCTTTTATCCATTTTTAACCTCTCTAATTTTTACTTGACGGGATCATATCCGCCAGGATGAAGGGGGTGGCAACGCAGAATTCTTTTTACGCCCATGAAAGAACCTTTTAACGGTCCGTACATTTTGATTGCGTCAACCGCATATTCGGAACAGGACGGATGAAAACGGCAACATGGCGCAAAAAAGAAAGGTGACAGGCAGGTTTGATACAGACGAATTAAAAAAATAAAATATTTTGTCAATATTTCCCTGAGCATAAATTATATATTACTTTTCCCGCGTGAAGAGTTCCGTTAATTCTTGACATGCCTGTCTGAAAGTAAGAGGGGGAACATTTTTTTTAGCCATAATGATGACGTCATGTTTTTCGGGAAACAGGCTTTTATGGAGACGAAAAAATTCTCTGATGAGTCTTTTAATTCTGTTTCTTTTTACTGCGTTTCCCGTTTTTTTGGTTACGGTTATTCCGAGCCTTTTGTCCCCCTGTGTGTTGCTGCACGTTACCGTCGTAAAATGTTGCGAACTTCTCCACACCCCCTGGTTATAAATTGCTTTATACCTGCTTCTTTTCGTTACTCTTTCCGGTTTCCCGTATGATAGTTCCTTCATGCATACTGACCCCGACCCGCCTGAAATAACTGACAAGATGCCGGATTTATACGGCTAAGCTTTTTCTTCCCTTGGCTCTGCGGCGGCTTAAAACCTGTCTTCCCGATTTTGATGACATTCTGACGAGAAAACCATGAGTTTTTTTTCTTTTGGCATTTGTTTTATTGGTCAAAGTCTTTTTCATTAGTAAAACCCCTAAAATTAATAGGTTAATGCGTTAATCATAGTAGAGTTTGTTTGTCAAGATTAAATTGTTTAATCTGTGTGATTGAAAGCAGACCGCACAGATTTATATGATATTTTCAAGGAAATTTTCAAGGAAACTATTGAAAGAAATAAGAATTCAGCGTAATATCTGCCACAGGCAGGAGAAGATCAGATGATCGCCGGTTTGCTTTTCGCAGATTGGAGGAAAGTCCGAGCTCCGCAGGGCAGGATGGTCGCTAACGGCGACTGGAGGCGACTCTAAGGAAAGTGCCACAGAAAATATACCGCCCGGCGCAAGCGGGGTAAGGGTGAAAAGGCGAGGTAAGAGCTCACCGCTTTTCCGGCGACGGAGAAGGCAGGGTAAACCCCATCCGGAGCAAGACCAAATAGGAGAACTTTTAAGGGCGGCCCGCCTGATGTTCTCGGGTAGTGTCGCTAGAGGCGCAAGGCAACTTGCGTCCCAGATGAATGATCATCACCGCAAGAAGGGCAACCTGAGCGCGGGACAGAACTCGGCTTACGATCTTCTCTTCGCCTGTTGTTGTATTTTATTAAATAAATTCAAGATTACTACAAAATCTCATTTGTGGTATTTTCGTACCACCGCCGTAATCACACCGGCGATGCGCAATTCTTCCTGCGGGATAATCGGCGGATACTTTGGGTTGGCCGCTTCCAGGGTAATCTTTCTCCCCTTTTTATGGAAATACTTCATGGTCCAGTGACCATCCACTTCCGCCAGAATAATGTCTCCGTTTTTCGGTTCCCGTCCACGCTCCACAATCACCAGATCTTTTTCCTTAATGCCTTCGCCGATCATGGAATCGCCCGTAACGGAAAGAACAAAAGATGACGCCCGGTTATTGATGAGATAGTCGTCGAAGGAAATATTGTCGCGCAATTCTTCTTCGGCGGGCGATGGAAATCCCGCTGCTACGTTGCCCACGAAAGGAAGATTCAAAGACAAACGCGCCGGTTTTAAGAAGCCTTTGGCATCTTTTTCCAGAGTCCCTTTTTCCAGCAGTTTTTTAGTCCAGTATTCGGCGGCGCTTTTGGCCTTAACCCCCAAAAGGGGAAGCATTTCCGAATACGTAGGCATTCTTCTCTGTTCCTTAAAGAACGAGGCAAATTTTTGCTCCACGGCCTTGATGTCCATTCTTTGCTTCATGAAAGCACTATATAGGACGAACGTCCTACTGTCAAGAGTAATTTAATTTTCTTAAAAAAACTTTTTTTCTTCAACAACATACCGGAAAATCTGGTATAATTTTAATGAGACCCAAATTTCAGAAACGAAGTGCACTGAAATTTGATGGTCGA
>CAYZLL010000108.1:0-8489 GCA_964479225.1 uncultured Smithella sp. | reverse complement strand
GTTTGGGGATCGTAAGTGCTCATGATGATGAAATCCGCAGGAATATAGTTACGGATATAAATCAGACAATCGAAAAGCGCTTTTTCGATTTCCAGACTGCCGCAAATTCGCAGCGTTGCTTGCCGGAAAAATTCTTCTTTATCGATCATCGTGTTTTCCCCGTTATGTGCATTTCAAATATGTCTTATGAAAATCATTATCACAAAAAGTGCGGGATAAGATACTTATTTATGTTTAATACAACACTTTATTAATCAATTCAAAATTAAATAACTGATATTATTATATATTATTTTTGGCATACTTCCAGCATTATTAAAGCAAAAGAACGGGGAGCAGATAATTATGAAGCGACTGGAAATCATAACGTTGAGAACATCCAATCCCCATGAGCCGGAGGCTGTTGAATGCATGAAGAAATTTTGCGAAATGGTCCGGGGAAACAGTTTATCGAAGGCCGACTTCTATATTCATGATTCCTTTCCCGGCGATATGGCGATTGTGATTAGTTCACAGATTCAAGAGGAGAAAATGAAGGAAACCATCTTGGGAAACTACATGACAGAGGTGTTAAAGCAATTCGGGCTGGTGGATTACAATTGCTGGCTGCTGGCTGAAGAAAAAGCAGGAAAGCTACAAATTCAAACCAACAACGAGGAGGATGGAAGTGGAAAATGAATTTAACGGCTAAAATGTGTATTGCGGGTTCAGATTTAAATTTTAACAGGTTTGCCGCAACATTCCCCCAATGTCGGAGACGCACTCCGGCCTTTGCGGCAAAACACCAAGGAATGGAGGTTTAAAGATGAAAAGAAATGCAATCGTTTTGATGACAGGATTGATCGTAATAACGGCATTGTTGATGGCCGGTTGCCGCGATGACTTTTATGACCATCACGACGATGATTATTACAGTGATTGCCGTGATGAAATGCGCGACCGTGAAAGAAACAGCGGCGATCCGGACGAAATCAACCGGTACGATTCCTATGACTATCACACCCGCACCTACTGGTATTATTGTGACGGCTTTGCCGAAACATTTACATGGAGAGAAAACGAGAGGGGTTGCGAAACCCACGTCAACGATTTTGAACCAATTTGTGACTAGATAATTTAACAATTCAAGAATCAGGAGGTTAATTATGAAACGCTTTTTGGTTACACTGATCATTTGTTTACTGGCGGCTATGCCGCTTATGACAATGGCTCAGGATAATGCGGAAGTAAAGGCGACTAAACTGATCGAAGTCAGCGGCGATCATGGAAAAATATTAGTATTTCCTCATCCGGTTTCCGGACCGATGGGACCTGTCATCAAATTCGTCATGTTCGGAATAACGGAACCCCCGGAAGTGATTGTAGTAACAAAGGATATGGCATTCCCGGTAACCGTCACGACCATTGACTTCAGAACGGGAGATAAATTTTTTGGTTGGTTTGAAGTTCCAACGGAATCAATAACGGCACTCTGGATGAACGGAGTCCGGATTCCCTGGGAAAACAGGTAAGAGTTGACTTTTGCCGAAGAATGTCGGCATTTTGGAAACGAGGATGTAAATCATTAAACAAGGAGGTTACAAAATGAAGAGATTAATGTTTAAAATGTTATTGTTAACACTGGTGGTCTTTGTGCCGGCTTCGGCCATGGCCAGAGTAAGCGTGCATATTAATATTCCCCTGCCGCCGCCGATTATCTTTCCGGCACCGCCCGAACTGGTGGTCATACCGGAAACGGATGTATATGCCGTACCGGATGTGGAGGAAGACATATTTTTTCAAGGTGGTTGGTGGTGGCGTCCCTGGGATGGTCACTGGTACCGCTCTCGATACTATGACCGGGGTTGGACTTATTATCCAAACTCACCCTATTTTCACCGGAATATTCCTTCACAATGGAGGGATAATTACAGAAATCAACGGTGGCAAGGATACCGGTGGGAACGTCGAGCAATACCTCATCAGGAACTGCAACGCAACTGGAATGGCTGGAAAAAAGACCGACGATGGGAAAAACAGGGATGGGGTGTGCAGGGATGGAACAAACGTCCCGCCCAGAAATACCGGTATGACGGACGCAAAGTGAAACCGCAACCCGGTTACAGACAGGAACAGCAACGCCGTGAAGAGCATTATGTACCGGGCGTAAGATCGCAATCTGGTCATCGACAGGAACAGCAGCGCCCTGAAGAGCATTATGTGCCGGGTGTGGGACCGGTACCCGGTCCGTCTCATCGCCGGTAAGGAGAAATTACACAGAACCTGCAAACAGGTTGGAAAAGGAGTGAGCAATGAAAAGAATGATAATCCTGACCGTGGCCGCGTTAATGTTGCTTGTATCTCTCAGCGGTTGCTGGCCGTGGTGGTATGGTCCCGGCGGTCCCCATGGACAAGGAGGACATGGCGGATACGACAGAGGCGGACATTATGATGGTTCCGGAGGCCATGGAGGCCATCGCGGTAATCATCAGGGACACCGATGAGGATACAAGAGCGGCATAAATTGATTCATGTGAAAATAACATCAATCTTGTAACCGGATACAAACGAAACTGCCATCTTTGAGAAATCTTATTTCAGAATCAAAGATGGCAGTTTTTATTTTGACCCTACCTGCCCAAAGAAGCACTTTTAGAATCCATGAAGGCAACGTACGGCACGGAATATGCTTAATTTAAGGCATTAAAGATTATGATTCGATTGCAATCAATAAAGGATGAATCGTCATGGTAGATAAACGGAAAGAAGAACGACTGAAGGAGAAGAATGCAGCTATCATCACGATCATCTCCGGCAAAGAAAATTCTGCTGACAAAGAAATCCTGTATACATACACCAGAGATATTTCCCTGCTTGGCGCCAGAATCCGGGCCAAAATTCTTTTGCCCGTCGGCACCTATCTCAACATGGAATTGATCTTAAAGGACCTGCAGGAAATGATCAATGTCCTTGCCAAGGTAAAATGGATAAGAAGCATCATAGAAAATGAGTATTATGAAGTTGGCGTGGAATTCATCAATACACCCCTTGATGCATTCACGAAACTTTGGAATTACATATTGTGGAAGCAAGATCATATAATTTCCAGATCTGCGGCACGACTTCCGATAACAAAGTCTGCAAACTAACATCCTGATACTTTTAAGATACATTCGGTCCGGTCATTGCGCAACTTTCAATTTGCCGATACGATCCGATGAGGAGCTGCCCAGGTATAAATACCCAGCATACTCTTGCGCGGATGTCACATCGTAAAGATGATTTCCATCTGTATCTTGAAGGGTTTCTATAATGTTTCCGCGCTCATCAACGGCAACCACGAATCCGTAACGCTTGTGCTTGGACCACAACGATGCCGGCAATTTGCTCAATAGTGATTTAATGGTTGGATATTTGTGTAACGTATCGAGCAAGCCACTTCTGATTGTGAAAAGAGCAAGCCAGAATTTATCTTTCCCATTGAATGAGATGTTGTCCGGGAAGCCGGGAAGATTATCGATGAATATTTCGCTTTTCCCTGCCTTCGGCCCGGCGAGCCAGTAACGGTGTATTCTGTATTGATAGGTTTCACTCACCAGCACAAAATCCTCATTCCCGGACAAGGCTACACCATTGGCGGAATTAAGTGCGCGCATCAGTACCGTTACTGTGGCTGTATCAGGATCGTAGCGCATGAATCTGCCGTGCGGGCGTGCTTCGAGCATATCAAACAGATAATCTTTGAGTGGAAATTTATCGGAAGCATCCGTGAAATAAATTGTTCCATTTTTCGCAACATCAAGTGCTTTGCTGCACTTGAATGGTACGCCGTCAGCCGATGTCGCCAGAATCATGATCGACCCCTGGGGGTTAACCGATAGTAGTCCCTTATTGGCGTCAGCCACGATAAGGTTACCTTTCTGGTCAAATTTCATGCCCAGAGGACGACCACCGGTTTCTGTGAAAGTCTCGATGACGCCGTTGGAAAGAAGCCGCGATATTGTTCCAGCCGGGGTTCCGAAATAGATGCGGCCTTGTTCATCTACTGCAATTTCCGCGGGACCATTGACTTTGCCTTGTGCCAATAGTTCCGCGTTTTGGAGAAAATCATTGGGCTCCAGCACTCCGGTCATTTCCGGTTTTTCAGGCGCAATATAGGGCACAGGGTTTATGGGTGATTCCCGTTTGAATAAAATGATGGTCGAAATGATGATTAAAAGAACGGCTATTCCTACAGCGGCTAAAACAATTTTTTTCAACATATCCAATTCCTCGTGATTGCTTTCTTATTCAGTTTCGCCCTTATTGAGACTTTAAATAGACGCAATTTTGTGAATCGCCGATGTAAAAACAAAACAACGTTCATTGTTGGAATTGGAATCAGCGGGGACAACAATCAATCCCGAAAGATCCTCTTGATATCCATTGGTTGTCCCGACCATTAATTCCCCGTCTTTGAAGAGGATACGAATTTTATGCCCGACGATAGGCCTGGCGGAATTGAAATCTTTTTTTTCATAATAATTCTTGTTTCCTAAAAAATTCTTTACAAAAAACAATCCTTTCATTCCGTAAACACTTAATTTTAAAGGCTTCGTTTCCTTCGAGGCATCCATCGGAGCCAGATGGAAAAAGTCCTGAGATGGAAAAAAATCTTTTGTGGTCCCTTTAAATACTTTCCCGTTCTGATAGTGAGCTACTACTTTTTTCTGATTCATTATTTTCTCCCTCCAATAAAAAACGATAATATGACATCGACTTGTAGATGCAAAATTTATGCTATATCTTTATGTAATTGATAAGGTTAATGTTTTTCTAAACATCCTTTAGGCAGTGTCACAATACAGCTATTCGTTGTCGAGTTTTTTTACAATTTTCCGACGGGCGACTAGCTGCAAAGTACCTATAATTCAATAGCATAGAAAAATAAGAGCTGAATATACCTCTTCTTCGTGTCGGAAATTTTTACTGTTTGTGCCCGCTTAAAAAAGAATATTCTGCATAATGGACATTACCTTGATGGTTATTAATTATATCCAATAGATAGCAGAAATTGAGACCTGCATTCATGTCAGGCATGTAAATTGCTTATAAATATTTTAAAGAAAGATGACCGTCTAAATGATATAAACTCTAAGGTGGAGAGGGAAGATATGAAAAAGATGTTATTGGCAGTTTTCTTTATTTTGATGATGTCCGTTGCTTGGCCGGCATGGGCCACGCCCATGGATATTTTAATTGATCCGGTGGATGGTGCAACATACAACAATCCCGCATATAACTTACCAAATTCAAACCCGGACACTGAAGGTGACTTTCTTGAAGATATTCTTGGATTCCCGGTTGAATTTATTAGCAAAATGGAAACCCCTCCGGTCAACGGTTCTCTTCTGCTGGTTGGATATGATCCCGGATTCTCATGGCTTTATGCAGTCATCAAGTTTGACGGGAAGAATGATGGGTGGTACGGCATCCAGGATGAGGGCGATGATCTGGTAACCTACGGCCCGGGTCTGGCCAGGAATCCAGCCGGCCAGACTTATGCTATCAGTCATGTAACTTTTTTTGGTCCGGGAAACCAGGTCCCTGAACCTAATACTATTTTTCTTCTCGGACTTGGTCTGGTTGGCGTAGCTTGCGTCAGAAGAAAATTGAGCAAATAAAACCTGTATAATTTTTCACAAAAACGGCAGAGTCAAAGTTGGCTCTGCCGTTCTTATTACTTCTTGTGTCCATTGCCACAAATTTCGTTGAAAGATTATGATGATGAATATTAAAGTTCACGCGCTTCGCGTCCTGATGATTGATGATTCGGAAGACGATGTACAGCTTACAATCCGTGAGCTCAAAAAAGGAAAATACGATCTTTTTTATGAAAGAGTAGAAAACGCCGACGCGATGAAAAAAGCCCTCCTTCACAAGGAATGGGACATCATTCTTTGCGATTATAATATGCCCGATTTTAACGCTGTCTCAGCGATTACCCTGCTTCAAAAAGAAGATATCGATATTCCTGTTATCATTATATCAGGATCTGCCAATACGGAAGAAATCATAGAATGCATACGTTTGGGTGCTCATGATTATTTCATGAAGGGCAATTTATCCCGTCTTTGTCCGGCCATAGACAGGGAATTGGCAAACGCGGAAATCAGGAGAAAGAAAAAACAGATACAATCACAGAGTGAGGTGGCCATCATTAAAGCACTGAGTCAGAATATCATCGAACAGAAACATGAAAAAGCGCAATTTCAACATACCATTGAAAACCTCAAGAAAGTCATTGACACGAGCATACAGGTCATCGTTTCTGTTGTGGAGGTCAGAGATCCCCTTATGCACGGACATCACCTCCGGGCTACCCATCTGGCGTGTGCCATCGCTGATGATATAGGATTAGAGCAGGAGCAAAAGGATGCCATCAGAATGGCAGGCGCCATGTATGATATCGGGACACTATCCGTACCAACTGATATTTTATCCAAATTTTCCAAACTGACCGACCTCGAAGTTTCCTTGATTAAAGAACATCCCCGTAAAGGATACGAAGTGCTGATGAATGTCGAGTCACCGTGGCCACTGGCAGAGATCATTTATCAGCATCACGAACGGATGGATGGTTCAGGCTATCCGAGAAGTTTGTCAGGGGATGCAATTCTGATGGAGTCCCGGGTTCTGGCGGTTTCCGATGTCCTTGACTCCATGATTTCCCTTCGTCCCTATCGTCCCGCTTTGGATCTTGCAACCGCCCTTGAAGAAATCGAAAAAAACAAAGGAATTCTTTATGATCATGCGGTCGTAGATGCCTGTCTGAAACTATTTCGGGAGGGGAGGAACAACTCACAGTACGATGCGTATCACAAAGAGATGTTAATGTGAATTAAGCGGTGATCGAAAAAAGTATTCTGCCATATACTTGACTTATCCGTTATTGTCTAATTCTGATGTGAACTTGGTGATTCGTACATCTTATCCACGAAAATATGCATCATTAAGGCCAAACAAGTCAATGCAGTCCTAATGCATCTCATTATCAGTACGTTAAAAGCACTCAGAATCACCTGATAAGTGTCGGAATAGTTTACATTGTTACGTTAGTTGCTATAGGTACTAATTAATTCCTGTCATTACAAAGAGTTATAATAAAACTAACGTATGGCACGATAAATGCTGGACTATGCCTAAAAAAAGAATTTTTTTGAAAGGAGGTCAAAAATGAAAATACGTTTAATGGCTTTAATTTTTTCAGGGATTTTAATTTTGGGTGTTGCAGGTATGGCAGGTGCGGATTCATTCACGCTAAGCAGCTACAACGTATCACTGAACACATCTGATCCGGGTCTGGTTCTTTATTGGAATCCGATCCTTACCCAACCGACAACGTGGGATTTGAATGTAGGTGAGAGTACGGGATGGTTCAATCTTTTTAAAGTGGGGACAACTGAGAGTACCGTGAACTTCGGTGAAGATACGGCGCAAAAACCAATAGGCGTAAGTTTCAATTGGAGTGCTCCAACTGCCACGATACCAGATACCGTAAACGGAGAGACACATGGGTGGACGCTTTTTATTATAGACGGAGCTGTAGTCGACTGGAATGACAGCCCTGCCATGTTTAATTTCGGTAACGGTGGTCAGTTTACACTTGCGTTGCTTGATGGCAATTTCGGCGTTCCAGGGAGTACAGACATCAAAGCCCAACTTACTTATGTGAAACCGTCCACAGCGGCTCCCGAACCAGCCTCCATCCTGCTTCTTGGCCTCGGCCTTATGGGACTGGCAGGAATTCGGAGGAAGATCCAGAAATAATCCCCCACACATCATGTTTTCTAAAGCATGATGTTTTTCATAGAAAGGCAGGGTCGGTCTCCCTGCCTTTTCTATTTTCAGCAATGCATCCGACTGATTGTAATGTTGTGGCGGTCGGCAGTATTGAAAAAACAAAATTCAGGAAGCGAGTTTGTACAAGACTTGACATAAACTGTCAGGTTAAATTCTGTTCAGAGCAGATAAAGTTACTTGGGAATCCCTAATTTATCCATTAAATCATACAAGGTTGGACGGCTGACTCCCAGGTCTGATGCTGCTTTCGTGAGATTATTCTCATTTCGCATGATGGCTTTTAAGATCAATTCTTTCTCCACAATTTCGCGGGCGTCTTTGAGCGCCATACACTCTTTTTTACCTGTAGCTTCCCCCAGTTCCAGGTCTTCACTTGTAATGATTTTGCCCTCGGCCATGATCACAGCTCTTTTTATCCGATTCTCCAGTTCCCGAACATTACCCGGCCATGAGTAGTGTTCAATGGCTTCAATAGCCTGACTGCTAAATCCTTTAATTTTTTTTCTATTTTCGCTTCCATAGCGATCCAGAAAAGCTTTAGCCAGGACGATGACATCCCCGTTTCTTTCCCGCAAAGCGGGAAGAGAAATCTCTACAACCTTAAGGCGGTAATACAAATCATCCCGGAAAGTTGAATTTTTCATTGCTTCTCCAAGATCACGATTGGT
>CAYZLL010000107.1:0-8520 GCA_964479225.1 uncultured Smithella sp. | reverse complement strand
TTATGAACGCCAGGGCCGGAAGCTGGATGTCGGTCTGCATGCCATGACCAACTTTGCCCGCCGGGGCGAAAGAGGCCGGCCGTTAACCAAACTGCTGAAACAACTAAGAATCCCTTACGAAAAGCTGGAGCTGTCTCAACAGAATTTCTCACGGATAGTTTTTCCTGAGCAGGACATTTCCTTTTCCAATGACCCGCAACTGCTGACGGAGGAAATTGAAAAAAAGTTCCCCGCTCAGAAAGATAATTTTACCCGCCTACTGGACATCGTAAAAAATTTTGATGATGTCAATTTAGATAACAGGCCTGAAAGCGCCAAAGCAAAAGTCCGGGAAACCATTACCGATGAGCGTCTTCTGGAAATGCTTTTCTGTCCCCTGCTGATTTACGGCAGCGCCTGGGAAAACGACATGGATTTTTCCCAGTTTGTCATCATGTTCAAAAGTATCTATCTGGAAGGATTCAGCCGTCCGAAAAACGGCGTGCGCTCCGTTATCCATTTACTGACCGAAAAATACACACAGTTGGGCGGTGAGCTGCGTCTGGGCACAGGCATCAAAAGCATCGATGTGGAAAATGGCGTTGTCAACGGCGTCACGCTCGATTCCGGCGAAACCATCAAAACACATAAAGTAATTTCCTCGATGGGCCTGCCGGAAACGATGAAGATTGTTGACGAGAAGGTGGTCGCTCCCTTGCCCGGCACGATGAGCTTTACGGAAACCATCTTATTTTTTGACAAGAAACCGTCGGAAGCGGGTATCAGGGACACCATCATATTCTACAACGACCATGAAAAATATGATTACCAAAAGCCGCAGACCTTGACGGACTACCACAGCGCCGTCATTTGCTTTCCCAATAATTTTGGTCATGACGATTACAACGAAGGTTTGATTCGCGTCACCTTTATTGCCAATTTTGACCAATGGAATGAACTGGACCGTCCAACGTATCTTCAAATGAAAAAAGAGGTGCGCGATGAAGCACTTGCCTTAACAGCAAAACTCTTTCCGGAATTTCAGGCCAACCTTCTTTATCACGATGTTTTCACGCCGAAGACCATCATGCGCTACACCGGTCATTTCCAGGGCGCTGTTTACGGCACGACGCAAAAAGCCAGAGATGGTCGCACCGGCATCAGCAACCTCTTTATCTGCGGCACGGATCAGGGATTTCTGGGCATTGTGGGTGCGATGCTCAGCGGCATTTCCATGGCCAACCTGCATGTTCTGATGAATGGAGAAAAAGCATGAAGTTTAAAAACGTCGTCATTTCTTCTTTCGCGTATCATCTTCCCGAACAAATCATGTCCTCGGAGGAAATTGAAAAAAAACTTGACCCTCTGTACCAGCGCCTCAAACTGCCCGCCGGTCGCATCGAATTGATGACCGGCATCAAGGAAAGGCGCCTCTGGGCCCCCGGAACCATGCCCAGCGATTTGTCCACGCAGGCGGCCAGGAACCTGTTTGAAAAAAATATTGTTAAACCCGAACAAATCGATTTACTGATTCACGCTTCCGTTTGCCGCGATTTTCTGGAACCTTCAACGTCCTCGATTGTTCATCACAATCTGGGGCTGCGCGAACAGATTATGTTTTTTGATCTGTCCAACGCCTGCCTGGGCATGATGAGTTCGTTTGTGGTGGCCGCCAATATGATTGATAACGGCTTAATCAGGCACGCCCTGATTGTTTCCGGCGAAAACGGCGGACCGCTGCTTTCCCAGACGATCGAATATTTATTGAAAGATGAAAGTATCACCAGAAAAAGCATCAAGAGATATATTGCCAACTTGACCATCGGTGCGGCGGCTGTCGCCTTCACGGTTTCGCACAAGGATGATGTCCCGGAAGGGCACTTACTGCTCGGAGGCGCTTCTCTGGTCGATTCCTCGGCCAATGTTTTGTGCCGCGGCGGCGGTGACACACACTCCCTGATGATGGAAACCGATTCTGAAGAGTTGATGAAATCAGGCATCGCTCTGGCTCAAAAGACATGGGAAGAAACCAAACACGAACTGGCATGGACCAACGATGATGTTGACTGTTTTGTCGGCCATCAGGTCGGCGTGGCTCACGAAACGCTTTTGAAACAGATCTTAAAACTCGAGCATTGTCCCACCTACACCACGTATCAATATCTGGGCAACACCGGAGCTTCCGCCCTGCCAATCACGCTTAATATTTTTGATGAGCAGAAAAAAATTCCCCGTGGCAGCAGGGTCGGCTTGCTGGGCATCGGATCAGGATTGAATTCGATTATGCTGGGGGTGAAGTGGTAAGGCCCGACTGGTTAAATCAATTATATCCATTCAAGTCCAATTTCATGAAGCTCCAGGATAATCTTTCCCTGCATTATCTGGATGAAGGGAAAGGTGAACCGATGCTGATGCTGCACGGCAATCCCACCTGGTCTTTTTATTACAGAAATCTGGTGGCGGAGTTTTCCAAATCCCACCGAGTGGTTGTGCCGGATCATATCGGCTGCGGACTGTCGGACAAGCCTCAGCATTATGAGTACACACTGAAGCAGCATATCGACAATCTGGAAAAACTCGTTTTGGAATTAAAACTCAAGGATTTCATTTTGGTGGTGCATGACTGGGGCGGCGCCATCGGGTTCGGGCTGATCGAGCGACATCCGGAGCTCGTCAAAAAAATAGTTATTCTGAATACCGCCGCCTATACGTCTGAAGTCATCGCGTTCCAGATTAATATGTGCCGGATTCCCTTTCTGGCCGAACAGATCATTCGCCGCCTGAATGGATTCGCGCTGACTGCGACCTATATGGCTGTCGCTCAAAAAATGTCGCCGGAAATTCGACGCGGCTTTCTATTCCCTTATGACAGTTACGAGAACCGCATCGCCACAGCGAAATTTGTCGCCGACATTCCCATGAATCCCGGGCATCGCAGTTACCAGACATTAAAGAACATCGAATTATCTCTTCCTCAGCACAAATGCCCGATCCTCATTCTCTGGGGCAGGAAAGATTTCTGCTTTAACGATTATTTTCTCAATCGCTGGCGCGAAATTTATCCGCACGCCACGATAAAAACATTTGAGAACGCCGGACATTATGTTCTGGAAGATGCCGGAGAGGAAATCATTACAGAATTGAAAAAATTTATATAAATTACCGTGAGAAGCTGCCAGCCATGAATATCGCTGATCGTTTTACCGAAATAGCAAAAATCCATAAAGACAAGGTCGCGGCGAAATATCCCCGTCGCGCGGGTAAAAAATATCGCTACGACGCCATCACTTTTGGCGAGTTGGAATCGCTTTCCAACAAATACGCCAACGGTCTTTCCGGAATTGGATTTCGCCGCGGCAGCAAAACGCTTCTGTTTGTCCGCCCCTCCCTGCAATTCCCCGCGCTGGTTTTTGCTCTTTTTAAAATAGGCGTCATTCCCGTATTGATCGATCCCGGCATGGGCAGGAAAAATCTGCTCGCGGCTATAGAAGAAATCGCCCCGGAAGGGCTGATCGCCGAGCCGGAAGTGCACTTGTTGAGATTACTCTTCAGCAAGTCGTTTAAATCGGTCCGGTTCAAGGTCACAACAAAAGGGCCAAAGATTGGAAATTGTCTCCCTCTGGCCATGTTGGAAAATTCCCCAACCGACTTTGCAAGCGCTCAATTGGAACCGGACGAAATGGCCGCGATTCTTTTTACTTCCGGTGGGACAGGCCGTCCGAAAGGCGTGGTCACGACACATAAAATTTTTTTGGAACAGACGCGGCTTCTTCAGGAACTTTTTTCTCTGAATGAAAATGAAACAGATTTGCCGTGCTTTCCTCTCTTTGCCCTTTTCTCGCTTTGCATGGGCATGACGTCCTGCATTCCGGATATGAATCCGTCACAACCGGCCAAAGCCGATCCTCAGCAATTATGGCAGAACATCATGGATAACAAAGTAACCTTTATGGCCGGTTCGCCGGCCATCTGGGAGGCGCTGGGAGATTACTGCGAAAAAAACAGCATTACCCTGCCTTCCGTGAAATATCTGGTGATGTTCGGCGCGCCGGTCAGAAATGAACTGCACAAAAAATTCAGCAAGATTCTTCCCAATGGCACAACCTACACGCCCTATGGCGCGACAGAAAGTCTGCCGGTTGCCAACATTTCCGGAAAAATAATTCTGGAGCAGACAGCCGCACTGACTGCGCAGGGCAGGGGAACCTGCGTCGGCGAGCCGGTGCCCGGTGTGAAAGTGGCCATCATAGAGATCAACGATGACGTTATTGAAAATATCTCTAAAACAAGAATGTTAAATCCTTATGACATCGGCGAAATTATTGTTCAGGGAGATATCGTTACACCGGGTTATTATCAGTCGCCGCAGGAAACAGCCCTGTCTAAAATAAAAGATCATGAATCCGTATGGCACCGTATTGGCGATTTGGGTTACAAGGATGACGGGGGCAGAATATGGTTCTGCGGCCGGAAAACGCATCGGGCGGAAACTTCTTCGGGATTGTTATGCTCCGTGCCCTGCGAAGCTGTTTTCAACGCGCATCCCGGCGTCAGACGTTCAGCGCTCGTCGCTTTGGGGGAAAAGGGAAAGCAGTCCGTCGCCATCGTGATTGAAAGAAATGCAGTCGGCAAAAAGCTCGATAAAAAAATGTTAGAGAAAGAACTGTTGCTACTGGCTGGCAACAACGTTCTGACGGTCCAAATAAAATCGATCCATTTTTGCGATCATTTTCCAGTTGATGTCCGACACAATATCAAGATTGACCGTTTGAAACTTGCCGATGACGTTGCGCGGGGGAAGATATGAAAATGATCATAACCGGAGCGGGAGGTTTTTTAGGAAGAAATCTGGCCGCCGCCTTATTGTCTAAAGGACACAAGGTCTGGAACTTCAGCCGCAGCAATCATCCACAATTACAGGAAATGGGCATTGAAACCACCTGCGGCAACCTGCAAAACGAAGCCGATGTGGCCGCGGCATTCGAGGGCATGGATGTTGTTTTTCATGTCGCTTCCCGTGTCGGCATCTGGGGCGAGTATGATGAATACTACCAGACGAATGTCCTCGGCACGCAAAATGTCATCAAGGCATGCCGCGCCAATGGCATAACAAAACTGATTTACACCAGCACGCCCAGTGTGGTTTTTGACGGGAGCGATATCTGCGGCGCCGACGAAACCAGGCCCTATTCTCAGAAATTCTATAATTACTATTCCGAAACCAAAACGTTTGCCGAACAGATGGTTTTGCAGGCCAATGATGAAAATTTATCTACCGTCGCCCTGCGGCCCCACCAGATCATCGGCCCGGATGATCCTCATCTTGTTCCTCGTCTGGTCCATGCGGCAAAGTTGGGCCGATTGAAAATAGTCGGCTCCGGGAAGAATCTTGTTGATGTCACCTACATTCAAAACGCGGTTGACGCGCATATTCTGGCCTTCGAGAAATTATCTCCCCGATCACCTGTAGCCGGACAGGCTTATTTTATCGGCCAGGAACGACCGGTCGTTTTATGGCATTTTATCAACGAGATTCTGGCACGCCATCACCTGCCCCCCATAACCAAAAAAGTGCCGGCAGGGCTTGCTTTTAATGTTGGATTATTTTTTGAAAGTTGGTATAGATTTTTCAAAATTAACACAGAGCCGCCGATGACACGATTTGTGTCGTTGCAATTTTCACGCTCTCATTATTTTTCCCATGAAAAGGCGAAAAACGATTTCGGTTACGATCCGAAAATATCCATCAAACAGGCGCTGGATCTGGCAGTGAGGAAATAAATGCTTTTCAACAAGAATGATAAAATCACACAAAAATACGATGTCGTCATCATCGGCGGCGGGCTGGGCGGACTGACTGCTGCCAACAAGCTGGCCAAAAACGGCCGCAAGGTTCTCCTGCTGGAATCTCATGACAAACTGGGCGGATTTGCTACCTGGTTTCACCGCCGGAAGCATATTTTTGATGTGTCGCTGCACGGTTTTCCGGTGGGCATGATCAAGACCTGCCGCAAGTACTGGAGCAAAGCGATTGCCGAAAAAATCATTCAGCTCAAGAGAGTCCGCTTCATCAATCCGCTTTATAATATCGAAACCGATTTTACCGTGGCGGATTTTACCAGCAAGCTCATCAACGATTTTAAAGTCTCCCAGGAGCAGGTGGATAATTTTTTCAACCTCATCATGAACATGAATTATTACGACAATAAGGAGATGACCAATGGCGAATTGCTGGAGAGCTTCTTCCCCGGCCGGAAAGATGTTCATCGTTTTTTGATTGAACCCATTGTTTACGCCAACGGCTCCACGATGGAAGACCCCGCAATCACTTACGGCATCGTCTTTTCCAATTTTATGAGCAAAGGCGTTTATACTTTTCAGGGCGGGACCGATCTGATCATCCAGATGATGCAGGATGAGCTTCTGAAAAACCATGTCGATATCCGCCTGAAATCAAAAGTGGAAAAGGTTGTGGTCGAAAATAATGCCTGTCAGGGCGTCATCGTTGGCGGAGATTTTGTCGCCGCCAAATCGGTTCTTTCCAACGGAAACCTCATCGGCACAATCTTTAATCTTGTCGGCGAAGACAATTTCAAGCCGGAATTTATCGACAAGGTGAAAAAAGTGCGGCTCAACACCAGCTCCTGTCAGGTTTATATGGGCATCAGATCAGGGGAAACCATCGAGGATATCGGCGATCTGATCTTCTACTCGGAGGCCAAGGAATTCAAAACCGAAGAACTTCTGTCGATGAATACCACGAGCCGGACGTTTTCGCTTTACTATCCCAGGCTACGGCCGCAGTTGGCCGACGCCGGCTACACGATCGTCGCTTCCACCAACGCACGCTATGAAGACTGGATGAGTTTAAGCAGAGAAGCATATAAAGCAAAGAAACAGGAATTGATTGAGGCGACATTGGTGAGTCTGGAAAAAGTTATCCCCGGCGTCACGAAAAAAATTGATTATATCGAGGCGGCAACGCCCGTGACCATCAAGCGATATACACATCATGAAAAAGGTTCTTCTTTCGGAACCAAGCACGAAGGTCTGGCAATTTCGATGGGGCTGGATAAGGAAATTCAGGGTTTGTTTCATACCGGTTCTGTTGGAATTATCATGTCCGGATGGCTGGGTGCAGCCAATTACGGCGTCATCCAGTCTTATGAAGTGGACAACTATCTGGAAAAACAACACTGAGGTGTCTTATGTTTGATTTCAGAAATCAGCGAGTTATCGTGACGGGCGGAACCCGTGGCATCGGCGCGGGCATCGCCGAGGCTTTTCTTCAGGCCGGAGCAACAGTCATTGCCGTCTATTCGTCCAATGACGCTGCCGCCAACGAATTTAAAAATAAAAATGAACAATTTGCCGACAGACTGGATGTTCAAAAATATGATGTATCATCCTCGCCGGCGGTCAAAGACCTGTTTAAATATCTGGATGAAAAATATCCGTCGCTGGAAGTCCTCGTGAATAACTCCGGCATCCGGCAGGATGCCATTGCGGCATTAATGACGGATGAACAATGGCACAAGGTTCTGGAAGTCAACCTGACCGGCACTTTCTACATGTCGCGGGAAATCATATCGCGTTTTATGTCCAACCGTTTCGGCCGAATCATCAACATCAGTTCGCTAGGCGGAGACATCGGTTTTCAGGGACAGGCCAACTACGCGGCCTCCAAAGCCGGTCAGCTCGCCCTGACAAAATCATTATCCAAGGAAGTCGCCAAGAAAGGCATCACGGTCAACTGTGTTTCACCCGGTTTTATTGACACCGAACTTATCGGTGATCTTCCCGAGGAACAGAGAAAAGAATATCTCAAGATGATTCCGTTAAAACGTTTCGGCAAGGTGCCGGAGGTCGCTCATGCGGTTTTATTTTTAGCCAGCCGGGAAGCCTCTTACATTACCGGAACCACCATCACCGTCGCGGGAGGATTGTGATGGAGGAAATTCTTGCCGCCATTCCGCAGCGCCCGCCATTTCTTTTCGTCGATAAGATTATTTCCAGAGATGGCAACTCCATCACGGCGCAAAGAACGTTGCGTGAAGATGAATATTTTTTTCAGGGACATTTTCCCGGCAATCCCATCATGCCCGGGGTGCTGTTGTGTGAAGCGTGTTTTCAGACCGGCGCCATTTTAATGGGAGCCGCTAACCAACCCGGCCTGGGCGTGGTCACCAGGATAAAAGATACGAAATTCAAAAATTTTGCCCGCCCCGGTGATACCCTGACCATTACGGTAACACTTGATGATCAAGTGGATAACGCTTACTATATGAGCGGAACAATTCGGATTGATGAAAAACTGATTTTGAAAATCATATTTCAAGCGGCGCTTCTTCCGCCGGAAAATTAAGGGGATGATATGGACTTTCTGCAGGTTTCAGGAAAAACATTTCTAGTGACCGGTGTCGCCAATAAAAAGAGCGTCGCTTTCTTTGTTGCAAAAGGTTTGATAGATAATGGCGCGCGGGTGGTTTTCTCCGTCCAGAATGAAGATAACCGGAGCAAGGCTCAAAAACTATTTCCCGA
>CAYZLL010000106.1:0-8577 GCA_964479225.1 uncultured Smithella sp. | reverse complement strand
CTTCCTGAATCAGATACGGTTCATAAACATCTTCAATGGTCACTCTTTCTTCGCCAATGGCCGCTGCAAGGCTCTCTACGCCGACCGGCCCCCCGTTGAATTTTTCAATCAACGCCAGAAGGAGTTTTCTGTCCATTTGATCAAAACCTTTCTGATCAACTTCAAAGGCATCGAGAGCTTCCCGTGCTATTTTTCCATCAATGGTTCCATCCGCCTTTACTTCAGCATAATCACGGACGCGCTTCAGCAATCGGTTGGCAATCCGCGGCGTACCACGCGCACGCCCTGCCAATTCTTCGGCACCGGCCGCAGCAAGCTTTACTCCCAAAATGGAAGCGGACCTCCTGATAATAATGGCCAGCTCTTCCGGCGTGTAAAATTCCAGCCGGAAATGCATACCGAAACGGTCCCGCAAAGGAGACGTCAACGATCCCGCACGGGTGGTAGCGCCCACCAAAGTAAACTTGGGAATATCCAGTTTCATGGATCGGGCTGACGGCCCCTGACCGATTAAAATATCAATGTGAAAATCCTCCATCGCCGGATATAAAATTTCTTCAACGACATGAGACAGCCGGTGAATTTCATCAATGAAAAGAACTTCATGTTCCTGCATGTTGGTTAAAATAGCGGCCAGATCGCCCGGACGCTCGATAACGGGACCGGAAGTCACCTTGATATCGACGCCCATTTCCCGTGCAATGATATACGCCAGGGTGGTCTTGCCCAGACCGGGCGGACCGTACAAAAGTACATGGTCAAGTGCCTCACGACGTTTCCTCGCAGCCTCAATAAAAATAGCCAGGTTGCTTTTGACCTTTTCCTGACCGATATAATCTTTCAGTTTTGACGGTCGTAGCGTAACTTCAAAGTCGCTTTCTTCTTCGGCACAGGAAGGACTGATGAGCGAATTTTTCTGGGGTTTATCCATATTCAAATACCTGATCCGATCCGGTTATCCGGCTAGAATTTTTAAAGTCTTTTTCAGAAGCGTATCCATGCTGACAGCTTCCTCAGCAGAACGCATGGCCTTGTCCACAGCATCCTTCGCCACGTTATTCTTATAACCAAGATTGATCAGCGCGGAAAGAACGTCTTCTCTGATCAGGTCATCTGCGTAACGTTGAACATCTTCTTCCGTTGTTCTTTCCAGCGTCATTTTTTTGATGATTTTTTCTTTCAATTCCAGAATCAGACGTTCCGCCATTTTTTTTCCCACACCCGGTATGTTGACCAGTTTTTCAACATGACCTCCGGATATGGCGTTCATCAGATCATGCGCAGAAATACCGGACAGGATATTCATCGCAATCTTGGGTCCGATCCCGCTGACGGAAATCATCAGTTGAAAAAGGTCTCTTTCCTGATCGGTGTAAAAACCGAATAAATTGATGCCATCCTGCTTGACGTTGGTGTGAATATGCAGGGTGATATTCTGCCCCGGTTCCGGTAATTCATAGAAAGTGGTCAAAGGAATAAAAACGCGGTACCCGACGCCGTGAACATCCACGATGATATGCGCAATGGCTTTGTATATTATTTTGCCGCTGATTAAGGCAATCATCAGATGGTTTTTCCTTTTAGAAAATTGGCATGACAGATCGCTGTCGCCAAAGCGTCTGCCGCATCTGCCGGAGGAAGATCGGAAAGATTCAATATGGCTTTGACCATCACCTGTACCTGCCTTTTTTCCGCCCGTCCATAACCAACCACCGCCTTCTTGACTTCCAGTGGAGAATATTCAAAAACGCTGATATTTTTATCGGCTCCGGCAAAAATGGTCACGCCCCTGACCTGGGCCTGCTTAATCAAACTGCGCACATTTTTTCCGTAAAAAATATTTTCCAGCGCAACGGCTTCGGGAGCTGTCTGCAGGATCAGATCGGAAAGCTGCTGATAAATGGAGATCAACATCGCGGAAAGTGATGAATCTTTTTTCGATTTTATTTCACCGTGAATCACGTGCCGCAGATGATTCCCTTTTTTATCAATGACGCCATAGCCGGTAATATGACTGCCGGGATCGATGCCTAGAATTCGCAATTTTTTATTCCGCTAAGATAATCTTTAAAGGATCTGAAGAAAATGTTTCCAGGTGAACTGGTTCCATTAACTCAGTTTTTTCATGACATCTTCATCGATATCAAAATTGGAATACACATTTTGCACATCATCATTGTCTTCCAGTTTTTCCATCATCTTCAACATTTGCTCGGCTTTATTTTCACCCAGTTTGACGGTATTGGAAGGAATCATGCTGATGCGCGCTTCCAGATGCTTGATGCCTTTTTCATCCAGTGCCTTTTTTACAACTTCAAAGGAAGCCGGATCGGTAATCACTTCGTATTCGCTTTCTTCGCTTTTCACATCTTCCGCGCCTGCTTCCAGCGCAAACTCCATCAGGGCATCCTCACCGATTACTTTATGATCAATGACAATGCTTCCCTTCTTCGCGAACATCCACGACACACAACCGTTTTCACCCAGGTTGCCGCCATGCTTGGAAAAGATATGTCTGATTTCCGCAACCGTTCTGTTTTTATTATCCGTCATGATTTCCACCAAAACAGCCGCACCGCCGGGTCCATACCCCTCATAAGTTATCTCTTCAAAAGCCGCCGCTCCCTGGTCGCCGCCGGTACCCTTCTTAATAGCCCTTTCAATGTTATCTTTGGGCATATTCTCTTCTTTGGCCAGCATGACCGCCTGCCTGAGCCGGGCGTTTCCTTCAACATCCCCGCCACCTAGTCTGGCTGCCAGCGTTATTTCCTTGATAATTTTAGTAAATATCTTACCTCGCTTGGCATCGATGGCGCCTTTTTTTCTTTTGATTGTACTCCATTTGGAATGCCCGGACATACATTTCTCCTTCTATAAGATTTAACTTTTTTTATTAACACAACGCCGGAAACCTGTAAAGTTATCCCGACTGACAATATTTTTTACTGTGCCGAAAATCCACCATCCACGGGGAAAATACCGCCTGTTATATAGTTGGATGCTTTTGACGCAAGAAATACTGCCAGGCCTTTTACATCATCCTCTTCGCCATACATCTTCAGGGGAATCGCGGCCACCGTCAAATCAAGGATTGGCTTCATCTCCGGTTTAAATAAATGACCCATCATGTCCGTTTTAAAAAATCCGGGAGCAATACAGTTTACATAAATTTTGTATCGGGCTAATTTGAGCGCCAGCGTTTTGGTCAGTCCTTCTACGGCAAACTTCGAAGGATTATAAGCCACAGCCGGATGTTCTTCCTCGTTGGAGCCGCGCGAGCCGTAGATTGAAGAAACATTGATCATCTTGCCGCCACCCTTTTCCTTCATAATGCGAGCGACCTGCTGAGACAGAATCCAAACACCCTTGACATTGACATCAAAAATCTTTTCCCATTTATCCAAAGGATAATCCAGCGTCGGCGCGCCCCACGTCAGTCCCGCGTTATTAACCAGGATATCAATGGTGCCGAATTTATCTGTGGTAGTCTTCACCAGATTGTCGATGTCGTCCTTTTTGGCCAGATCGCATTTGACGGCCAGAGTCTTGACACCGAGTTTCTCCAGCTCCTGAGCTTCTTTTTCCAGATTGTCAAGTTTGCGCGAGGCCAGGACAACATTTGAACCGGCTTCCGCCAGACCTGTGGCCATAAATTTTCCTATCCCCCTGCCGCCTCCGGTTACGACAGAAACCTTCCCTTTTAAATCAAACAAATCTTTCAGATGCATTGCAAACTCCTTTATGATTTTTTTTATTGGAAGATATTTTAAACAACCTTCTGTTATTTATCCCCAAACATATCAAAGACGGTATTTATGATAACAAGAATCTTTTATGAGAGGAACGGATCCTCTATTGATTTTCCTGTTCGATCGCTTCACTGGATTGACCGAGGGGTACAACGAGGCGAATGTGCTGTCTGGCCAGCATCAGTACCTGTGTGCTCCAGTCTCTTCCTGATCCGTCCAGAGCATTTAAATCCACGTTCAAAAGAATTAGAAATTCCTGATCACGACGATTAAGATAGTCGGAAAGCCGGCTGCGATAACCTTCCAGGGGTAAAGTAATATCACCTTCCACCCGATAACAATCAGTTTCTACAACAATTCTTTCGCGCCGCACTTCCGCTGCAGGCATTCAAACAATCTCCTTAAAGCATATTAAGTCATTCCATTACAATCTGTTATAAATCATTGATTACCGGTGAATTATAAGAAATTCAATCCTCGATGTCAACGAAATATTTATGTAAGATTATGAAATACCGCATATTTTTATCATTAATAGAAATAAGGCGACAGCTTCGTTCGTAAGATATCCAGCGGGAATACTCTGACGTATGGGGAAAATTTTTATTTACCCGATTAATTCCATCAGCAGCTGATTGGCTCTTGTAAAATTATCGTATTGACCTTGAAGATGCTTCTGCCAACGATTACCACAAAACAGATTTTCCCGGAGACGATAAATAATTATCAGACATCCTATTAACTCGTCTTCCTGGTTCATGCTGTTTCCCTTCAGCAGATTTTCCACATATTCCATACCTTGCTTACTTTGTTCCATTTTTAGCCCACTGTAGAACTCGGTAAATTCGCCGTTGGCATAGTATTTAATGCGCAGATAACGGATGTAGCTGGCAATATTGAATTGATAAAGAGAGCCGTCACACCGGATGGATTCAACATATTTTTTGATGGCGTTGACATTGTCGTCATTCTTCAGTTTGGTCCCTTCAAAGAAACTCCATAATATTAAGAAATCCTGTATGGCTTCTTTATCGCATTCCGGAAGGGAACCAAATTCAGGAACTCTTTCCGAAAGCCATTCCAGGATTCGAAACCTTGATCTCCCCTCTTTGCGTTTGCGTTCGGTGATGTCGGTGTATAATCCAATGCAACCCAGAATTTTACCGTTATCGTCTTTTATGGTGTCTGCGCGCAGCAGAGCTATGGATACTTTGCCACTTTTGGAGGTCAGTTCTATTTCGCCTGTCCAGGAACCTGTTCCGATAACGGCATCGAAAACAGTCCGGGCAATTTCCCGTTTAGCATAAATACTCAGTCCGCCTCCCAGAGCGCGAAGATCTTGCGTCGTATATCCGACCAGTTGAGTAAAAGCCTTATTATGATAAAAATGATTCCCTTGAGGATCGGTTAAAACGATAGCGTCAGGTGAGCTTTCGGCAGCTTTCTTGACGATAAAGAGGGTTGTCTCCGCTTTCTTAAGCTTTTTAACAGTGTCCAGTAATTCAGCTTTATGGAATTCGTTGCTTTTTTTCTTTTTATAAAAAAATTTCATTGTTTTTTGACGATTTTTCGGATTTCTTCAATCTTATTGTCTATGAGCCTTAAGCGCCGGCTGATAATTTTAAGCAGGCCCATCAGTATTTTTGCAGCTATCTGCGAGTCCGAACGCAATATCTCATTGAAACTTCGCTTGGTAATCACCAGCAAAACTGAATCCTCCGTCGTGACGGCTGTGGCACTGCGCGGTTCTGAATCAATCAGAGACATCTCCCCGACCATATCGTTGGGGCCCATCATGGCCAGCACTATTTTCTGATTATTTTTTATCTCTTTGGTTATCTCGACACATCCCGACATAATGATATAAAGAGATTCCCCCGGCATGCCTTCCACAAATAACACATTGTCTTTTTTAACGCTTTGCTCAAACATATGCTTGCAGACAACCGCCAGCTCATTCTGATCAAGATCCCTGAAAATGGGTATGGTGCTAAGTTGTTTAAAATCTTGTTTGTCGGACATGCTGCCTCCATCAAAAGAAAGGTTGTTGGACAAGACATTGCGGACTTGCAGAAAACTCTATAGAAATTCAGTTTTTATGTCAATGCTATTTAAGCGGATATGATGAATGTGTGTAGGCTGTTGCTTCCCGATTTACGCAAGTTGGTATCCCTTCTCTCGGAATAATTTCACACAGGTATTGACAACCGTCTCATCATAAAGAATGCCCTTATTTTTTTCGATTTCCTGGAGAGCCTCTTCGATCCCTAATGACGCCCGATAAGGACGGTGAGAAGCCATGGCGTCCACAACGTCGGCAACAGCCATGATTCGGGCCTCTAAAAGAATTTCATCACCTTTCAGGTTCCTCGGATAGCCGGTTCCGTTCATTCTTTCGTGGTGCTGATAAACAATTTGCGCCAGGGGCCATGGCGATTCCACGTACTTCAGCATTTCATAGCCGCTCTGGGGATGCTGCTTAATCAGGGAGAACTCAATGTTGGTTAATTTAGTCGGTTTCGTCAATATTTCTGCAGGAATCGCCAACTTGCCAATATCGTGAATGACGCCGGCCATATGCATCCCTTCAATTCTTTCCTGATCCAGTCCCATTTCCGTGGCAATAAAACAGGCCAGATTCGCCACTTGTGTCTGGTGACCCGCTGTATAAGGATCTCGGGTCTCCAAAACAGAAACCAGGACTTGAATCGTTGTGCCCACTGCTTTCTTCAGACTATCGAGAGTCTGTTGCAGTTTTTCCTCTGCCACTTTGCGATCGGTTATGTCTCGCAAGAGCCCTCGAAATCCGGTTTTCTCCCCGGTTGCATCTGTCATCAGGGACACTGAGGCTTCAACGTATTTCAGGGTGTTATCTTTCCTGATGACCTGCCAGTCAAAGCTGTCTTCGGGTTCCCCCGTCCTGTAAACTTTGTTAAATAATTTAAAAACTTTTTTTGAATTTTCCGGCTCAGTGAAAACACTATAATTCACACCTAATAATTCATCTCTGGAACATCCTGTTATCCGGCATAATGGTTCGTTGCAAAAGATCAGGTTACCGGTCAGATCGACTTCGTAATAGGCCTCCTGCATATGCTCCAGAATGTTTCGATATTTTTCCTCGCTTTGATGAACTTTCTCTTCTGCCTTTTTGCGCTCGGTGATGTCATGCGCGACAACATTGGCGCCAACGATGTGGCCTTCTGCATCATAAATATTCTTAATGTTCAGATGAATAAGGGATCGCTTGCCTTTTTTATTTAAAATTTCAAATTCAACAGCTTCCGGAACTTTTACGCCTTGAGAAATTTTTTCCAGACGCGCTAAAAAAAGTTTCTGACTTTCCTCCGTCAAAATGTCAAAAGGACTCAAAGAGCTTATTTCTTCCTGGGTACAGCCGGCATAGGCGCAAAAAACATCATTCGCTGTGATAAATTTACCGCTTTTAAAATCAATTCGATATATGCCGGCGGGAGAGTTTTCAAAAAGCTGACGGTAATTGGCCTCACTTTCCCGTAACATTTCTTCTGTTCTCTTTCGTTCACTAATATCTGTATGGACGCCGATGAGAGCGATAACGTTCCCCCGCTCATCTTTCACGGCATCCGCGCTCATCAGCGCCAGAAATCGGTTGCCGTTTTTCGCGACAAACCACGATTCTCCTCTCCATGATCCTCCATTACGGATTGTCTCGAAGACTGTTTTCCCGAGATCTTTATCTGCATAAATGGTCGGTCCACCCCCGATGGCATGAAGTTCTTCGGCTGTGTATCCAAAAAGATTGGTAAAAGATTTATTATTATAAAAATGATTTCCTTGCGGATCGGATAATCCGATGGCATCACCGGAGCTTTCTATCGCCTGCTTGATGATAAAAAGCGTTTCTTCCGCTTTCCTGCGTTCAGTGATGTCGTGGTCTGCTCCATGAAAGCCCTGCACATTACCTGCATGATCAAAGATCGGCACCGCACTACTTTCCAGATATCGTATGGTTCCATCCCTGTGTTTCCAGCGTATAACGAGGTTCGACCAGCCTTTCTTCTGTTCAATCGCTCGGGCCAGTGTCCCGGTTAGCAAAGGAATATCTTCTTCGAAAACCATATCTCTGGCCGCGCCCAGCTTCACGATTTCTTCAGCAGTGAATCCCAGTATCTTTTCAACTGCGGCATTGCTAAATGTATGGACGCCCTCAGAATCAATCGACCAAATCCATTCCTGACTCGTTGTCACAATGGATTCAAATTGCGTTTCCCTGGTTTGCAGTTGTGCTTCCGCCTGCCTTTGTTTTGCTCTGTTTTCTGCATCTTCCAATTCTCTGGCGATAGCGGGGCATAAACGGGAAAGATTGGTTTTCATGATGTAATCTTTCGCCCCCAGACGCATACATTCCGTTGCGGTTTCTTCGCCGACAGCGCCGGTAACAACAAGCAGGGGAATATCGATATGAGCCTGCTGGAAAAGAGCAATCGCGGCCGGGGCATTGAGCTCCGGCAGATTATAATCGCACAGAATAATATCCCACTGCTTTTCCCGTAGCATTTGCTTTATTCCCGCCGCCGTTTCCACCCGTTCATAAACAGGAAGATATCCGCCTTTTTTAAGAGCGCGGATAATCAGAAAGGCATCGTCTGCCGAATCTTCGATCATGAGTATGCGAAGCTGTTTATCTTCCATGTTTCCGGTACCCTGAAATTTATGAAAATCCCTTCTTATGTTGGGATTATAGAAAGAAGTGTCCCGTCTGTCAATAAAATACAGGGGCAAAAGAAGCTTGAAACTATATTGTTTTCAATGACCACAGGAAATTGGTCACCCATCAAAATGAAAT
>CAYZLL010000105.1:5769-8626 GCA_964479225.1 uncultured Smithella sp. | reverse complement strand
AAGGCCTCTATGAATAACACGTTCTGTTGATGATAACTTTCTTTAAGTCATCGGACAGATGGTTAAAATACGCGCAGTAACCGGCCACACGCACCAGCAGGTAAGGATATTTTTCCGGGTGATGGTAGGCGTCCAGCAACATTTCTCTATGGATGACGTTTGGCTGGAACTGCATGCCACCTTTTTGGAAATACGTACTGAAGATGCCGGATAGATTTTTAACTCCGTCCGGGCCTTGAAAGAGGGCGGAATCAATGGTGAAGGTTAACGTTGTTCCGTTGGGTGCATATTTTTCAAAATCAATTCCAGCCACCGAGTTCAGCGATGACAATAAATCCGACATTTGCATGCCGTAATGAGGAGCAACGCTGTTGGCCAGAGGAACGCCTTTGAGTCGGCCGGATGGCAGAGAGGGAGTATGCTTTCCGTAAACGTCACTCACATTCAGGGCATAGTAACCGGCGGTGTAGATGCCGCCCCGTGGACAGTTCGGAACCTGCTTCAGCGCATGGCAATAAATCTCTAATGTCTTATTGACCCAGGCGACGGCTTCGCGGGATTCATCATGGCCTAACTTCGGAACCGCCAGCAGTGCCTCCCGGATTTGCTGATAATATTCGCCTTCAAAATCGTTGTTTATTGCTTCGATTACATCATTGATTGAATACATCTTTTTTTCGAAGACGACTTCATTGAGCGCGTGCAATGAATCGGCGGCATCGGTTATTCCAACCGCCTGAATGCCGCTGCTGTTGAATTCGCAACCTCCTTCATTGACATCTTTTCCGCTTTCAATGCAACCTCTCGAAAGAGAAGATGCCAGAGGTGTGGTAAAGTTTTTACAAATTTCTTTTTCAATTTTTTGGTGGTCGGCTAAAATGGATGAAGCCAGATGATTCAAGCGTACTTGATATCGTTCCAGCAGTTCATCCATATCAGCCGGAGGGTTGATTTTGGTTGCTTTTCTCTTTTTATACGAAGCAAGCACCTTGTCATATTTGGCGGCGATAAATCTGGAAAATTTGTTGTTTCCGCGAAAGTTATATTCGATAAATTTGGTGAGCATCTTTTCCGTCTGAGCTGCAAATCCAAAATTCCACAAATCATCTTTTTCGCCCTTCAGCGCCTGTAGCAGCGGCAGGACAACATTCATGTTGGCACAGTCGGTATTGCCAAAGTGATCATCGGAAGCTTTGGGCTCCACGCACCCGACGATGGCGTAATCCCGCGCATTCTGCACCGTAATCGGATAATGCTTTTGCAGCGTTTTAATGTAAATATCATCATTGAACAGCTCCGGCATAGGCGCGCCGTTGATGTAAACCTCTGCAAGTCTGTCCAGATACTGCACAGGACTGCCCTGATGAATTCTGGCGGTCATGTTCACGGCCAGAGGCTGGAGTTCGCAGATGTCCGCCAGCATATACGTTAAATCATTGGTAGCGTCCTGACCGTCCCTGTCAACGCCGCCGAAGGTCAATGCCTGATCCGTGGACTGTGTTTCAAAAAGCCTGCCGATGGCCAGGTAGGTATCGCCATCGTTGACTAAAATACATTCGTCCATTTTAATAACGAACAAGGCCAGCAGTTCTTTCGCTTTTTCGTAAGTGATTTTTCCGGCTTCTTTGTCTCTTTTATAGTACGGATATAATATCTGGTCGAGACGACCGAAGGATATGGCGTTTTCATAAGATTCGATGCAAAGCGCTATCTGCAGAAACATCATTGACTGGAGAGCCTCGTGATACGTGCGGGCCGGATATTTGGGGACATGGCGACAAATTTGAGCCATCTCCTCCAGCTCCCGGCGACGTGCCGGATCGGTTTGAGTTTTGCTTAATTCTGACAGGGCATCTGCATATTTTTCAGCAAAAGTTTCCAGGGCATGAAGGGTAACGATCATACCTTTATAAAAGTCCTGATTGTTTTGCGGTTTTTCTATTTGTGCGGCTTCTATTTCTCTGATTAAACCGGATGTGCCGAGTTTGAGCAGGCGCTCGAAATTGACAATGAAATGCGCAATGGCCGCCATGTTGTTGTTAAATCCGACATTCATCTGGCATAGCCGTGAAATGCTTAAAATCAAATCCGATAATTTTTTGTTGACCTTGGTCAAAAGGCAGTGTTTTTTCCAAAAAGGAAATATTCTGAAATAAAAGTTCAGCCTGTCTTTCCATGAACATTGAAAAGAAACCGGTGTCTGCCGGTGAATCTGATGGAGAATGGACGTGAAGAGAATTCCGTAATGTTCTTCCCATACCTGGCCTCCGACTCTACTGGAAGTGAAGTTGCCGACAAGCAACTCATGGGGATAAATAATGACCTTCTTTTTGTTCAGGACATACGCGAGACGCTCTGCCCGATGAATGTGCGTCGGTTTTTGAAAGCCGTTCTTTCTGTAAAATTCTGTTTTCAGCTTGGAGACTTCAAAACAAAGGTGATAACCGCTCTCGCGGATATCTTTTTGTATTGCATAAACGCGATCGCTAAAGACTGCCTTATTGCGACAGGCATTCAGCTCATGGCATTCCGCGGAAATCCCCAACGTTTTGAATATTTCTGACGCGTATTTGACCGATTCAAGGCTTTGTTCAGGTGCAATGTTCAACGATTCGCGCACCAGGCCAAGACGCCTGGCTTTGTCCTCATACATGTTGTGGTATTTCAGCAGCTCAATGGTTTCATAATTGACGGATTTTAGAAAATTTGCGGTTGCTTTGATCCGGCTTGCTCCATCATTGTATCCCGGCACCATGACCATGCGGAATTTTATTTTAGCATTCGAGGCGATCAGTTTCTTGATATTGCTGTGGATCAAATGATCGTCCTGTTTGGTCAGTTTTTTATGCAGCTCTTC
>CAYZLL010000105.1:3851-5669 GCA_964479225.1 uncultured Smithella sp. | reverse complement strand
TATTGCTGTGGATCAAATGATCGTCCTGTTTGGTCAGTTTTTTATGCAGCTCTTCGTCGCCGACAACTTTTAAATCAACTAAAAACAAATCTACATAAGGGGCTATTCTTTCTACGTTTTCCCACGGCACATGCAGGGACGTTTCCGCCGCAATGTGAATGTTTTCATCCTTCAATAATTTCAATAGATACGTCAAAGTGTTTGGGTTCTGTAACAGAGGATCGCCGCCGCTGAGCGTTATCCCGCCGCCCGTTTTAGCATAATAATCTTTATCCCGCAGAACGATTTCCATGATTTCAGGAATGGAATAATCGCCATCAGAAGCCGGTGCCGGCTTTAAGGACAATGCTTCGGGATTCTGGCACCACAAGCATCTCAGTCGGCAACCCTGAAAGAAAATGGTTGTCCGAATGCCGGGACCATCATGAACGCAAGTGCGCTGTATTTTCAGGACATTGAGTTTTTCCAGGGATTCGATCGGATCATCATCGAGTTTTCGGGCCGTCTGCATTTTTTACTCCTTTATTGTTGCTACAGATTTTAAAAATTTAAGTAACTCCATCCCGGCCTTCAGAAAAGTTTGGGCTTTTTCAGACGCGCTTTCCTCATCGCGATCGATGACAGCCTGTAATATTTCCTGCTGCAGAGTCGTGTCTAAATTGGTTGACAAAGGTAAAAACAGATCCAGGTGTTTGTCGTGAATTGTTTTGATGGTATTCATCAGGAGAATATAGACCATGTTTTTACTGGCCAGCGCCAATTGACGGAAAAATTCAAAATCCAACTGCTGCAATTTTCCCGGATCGCTTGTTTTGACCAGTTTCTTCATCAGGATTTTCATTTGTTCAATATCTTTTTTATCGGCGCGTTTCGCTGCGCATCTCGCCACGTCCGTTCCAAAAAGTTCCCTTGCTTCCAGAATATTTTCCAGAATCTTCAGATCAATCTGGCCGTTAATGACCAGTAAAGAGAAAATTAAATCAATTGATGCCTTGTGAAAGTCTTCAACGATGATGCCTTTACCCTGATGGATGACGATGAGTTTCAATTGCTCGAGTTTTTTCAGCGCTTCCCGAAGCGTTGCCCTGGTCACATTCAATTGCGTGGCGAGGGCTCGCTCCGGAGGCAATTTTTCGCCGGGATTTACCCCGCCGCCCAAAATGTATTTCAATAACATTTCGGCAATCTGTTCCGGCGCTTTCATTTTTTCAACGGGTGTCAATTCTGCTTTCATTTTAATCCTTTAGAGTTAAATATTGCATCGCTTAACGGGTCGAAAATCATCACATTTTGTACATATTTATCGTGATAAAATCTTAGTAAATCACCAATATTCCCCAAATTGGTACTACCATTGGACCAATCATGCTTCATTGTTGATGTAAATGCAAGGATTTTTTTCAACACTGCGTAAATATACGGATTTATATAATAATATAAATATAACGACACAAAGACGAAGCGTATTTCCTATGGATTTGATCAATTATTTTCACTTTTTATTTTTGACCAAATAAAGTAGCATCGTGCCCGTCTCACGTGATTATATGGATGTCGAATCATCAGCGGATTTGAATTTTACCGGCCAGCGTAAAGATTTTCGGGTTGTCATGCAAAATAACGGGTAGCGAGGATGTGATGATATGTTATCAGAAAAATATCCGGCAATATTATTGATAATCGTTTTAAGTTTTTGGGTCTGGTCGGGAATAAATCCTCATGACACTCGTCTGACGTGGATTTTGGAAACGTTGCCTTTCATGATTGCTTTGCCGATTATGTTGATGACTTACAAAAAATTTCGACTGACGGATTTAA
>CAYZLL010000105.1:0-3751 GCA_964479225.1 uncultured Smithella sp. | reverse complement strand
ATTGCTTTGCCGATTATGTTGATGACTTACAAAAAATTTCGACTGACGGATTTAATGTATACGCTGATCGCCATCCACGCAATGATTCTGATGCTGGGTGGGCATTATTCTTACGCCAAAGTACCACTGGGTTTTTGGATGGAAGACTGGTTTGGTTGGACCCGTAATAACTACGACAAAATCGGTCATTTCATGCAGGGTTTTGGTCCGGCTATTTATACGCGTGAAATCATGGCGCGCACATCTCCTCTGAAGCGCGGAAAGTGGCTGGCCCTGGTTTCTGTCGCCGTTCCTCTGGCTTTTTCAGCACTTTACGAAATCTTTGAATGGCTGGCATCCCTTTCCAATCCCGCCGATACGGAAGCCTTTCTGGGAACGCAGGGGTATATTTGGGATACACAAACCGATATGTTTTGGTGTCTGGTGGGTTCGATTGTCGCGTTATGTTTGCTGACAAAATTGCACGATAAATACCTGTTAAAAATTTAAGCTTGTTTGACTTCACGACTCTATGTTATGCGTCAATTCTTAAAAAACTGACAGCATGATCGTTTTGATGGAAAATTTTCCATTACGTTTTCTAAAATCTTAAAGCATGCCCGTTATTATTCACAAGGACTGGGAAAAATGCCCGTTGATTATTTTATCGTTTATAACCCCCTGACGTATCAATTAATGGATTTGATGCCGGCTGAGTCCATTACACCGATGGATGTTATTTCCTATCTGTCGGGTCAGAATGCGCAAGAAATCAATGCTGAAAATTTTCTAAGCTTCATAGATTTCCAACCGGAAAAACAGCGGGCGACGATGGTTGACGCTTTAGCCATTGAAATGTATGCCGGCATATACATTCAAAATCAGTTGGCACGGCTCGCGAAAGATCACATCATTGTGATGGTGGACGGTAAACGCAAGTATTTTTCTCAGATCATCAAGGAGAAAAAGGGGCTGCCTCGCGCTGTTTTTATTTCAGCGATGAGTTCCAGCTTTCCTGCGGCTGCCGCGGTTGCCATTGTTTTAAACCACGCCCAAATACCGGTGATCATCGGTGGAATCCATGTTTCCACGGTTCATGAGGATGTGGATACATTTATCAGAAAATATTGTCCTCATCCGGAGCTGGTTTCTCAGGTAAAGGGGGCCGGTGATTCCAGCGTCATTAGCGATATTTTGAAAGATTTGAAAAACAATTCCCTCCAGAGCGAATATTCCGGTACCCGGTTGATCGAAAACGGCGTCTGGGGTGATTTCCAGAATCTGGAACCTCTGGAGCCGCTGAAAATAAATCTGTTAAACCGGTTGCCGATTATCAAATACACGCCGCTGAAAGATTTCCGGATTAATCCGGTAGCGCCGTTTACCGGTTGTCCTTTTTCCTGCAAATTTTGTTCGATTTCCACACTGCCGCAAAAATTCAAATCGGTTCAATTTCGCAACCCTGACGATTTCGTGGAAGAGCTGAGATCCTATCAAAAAGGAAAGGTTGATTTTAGAAACCGTTTTTATTTTTTTACGCCGGACAATTTATTTTCAAATAGAAAAGAAGTGATCACTTTTTTAAATAAAATCATCAAAAGCGATTTGCGGATCAATTACGCCGTGCAGATATCCATTGAGGTGGCGGATGATGAGGAGCTGCTGAAACTGATTCGGGCCTCCGGCGGAACGCATTTCTTTATCGGTCTTGAATCTCTGGATATGCAAAATTTAAAGCATATTAATAAACACATTGTCAGAGACATAGAAAAAAGCGGTCTGTCCGTGGAAAAATATTATGCGTCTAAAATCAAAAAAATTCACGCTCACGGCATATCGGTTCACGGGTCTTTCATTGTCGGTCTGCCTTATGATTACTATCATTCGGCAACAGACAACACCGGCGTCGATATTGCGCGATTCTGCAAACTAAATCATATCGGAGCGCAGCCGAGCACGCTGGTCGATTTGCCCGGTTCGGTTTTTTTCAATGAAAGCCAGGAAAACAATCAGTTCATCTACGGCCGGAAAGGCACGATGGATTATTTCCTGTCGCTGTCCATCGCCGATCTGGCCGAGACCAACAAGCTTCCGCCCGATGCCCTGCACAACAGCCCGTTGGTGATTGCTTCCATGGTTTATGAAATATCGAAGAAAGTCGGATCGCCGTTTCGAGCAACCGTAAATTCCATGACAATATTTATGCGGTCTTTCATTCATCCCACAAAGAACGGAGGAGGATTCAGAATCTGGGATAGATTTATAGATGCCATGTGCTCTGCTGTTTCTCAGACGGCTGTCGCCCTTTATAAAGAGCAGGGGGAATCTCTGGTCGTGTCAAGGTATGGCGTCAGGGGGATTATGGAAAGGCTTTACGACAGGGAGAAAAATCAGGAAATTAAAAAACAGTTTAAAGATTATATTCCCCAGTTTATCAAATAGTCTATTCACGTAAAAAATGTCCTAAACCGGTGAGGATATAGCGATGTCAAAAAAGTTCCGATGGCTGATTTTCAGCATGATTTTCCTGGTAGTTATTTTTATCAGTCTGGAGCTGTTTTTCCGTTATTTATACCCAAGGATCATTCCTTTTGATGAACGCATTGCCGTCCGTTATGCCACGCCTTACACCATGTTCAGTAACTTTGAGTATGGAACAAAGGAAAAATCAAAAGCTCAGGGAGAACTGAGAATTTTTATGCTGGGTGGCTCGACTGTGGCTTACGGCAATCCGCCATTGCCAACATATGTGGAGCAGGAACTCCGAAGACGGGGCATTCAGGGCGCCCGCGTGTTTAATTACGGCGTTATCTCGCAGAACTCCAGCCAGGAACTGGCTCATCTTGTTTTTCACATACTTGATTCCGATCCGGATATGGTTGTTATCTACGATGGCGGCAATGATATTATGGACCCGCTGCTTTACGACCCCCGCCCCGGTTATCCGTTTAATTTTCTCGCTTATGAAAATAATGTTCTTTTTAAGGATACGAAGGAATATCCCTGGTTTTCGCTTCTTGCTTATGGCAGTGAAATGTTCAGGCATTTTTTTCGCGGTTATTTTTTTGAAAAATTCGGCAATTATTCTTCATTGAGAATGATGGCGGATTATGGAGAGGTTTCGTGGGCGGAAAAAACAGCGGCAATTTATGCCGGCAATCTGGCCAAGGCTAGCCGAATCTGCCGTGCCTATAATATAGAATATGCGGCCTTCTTTCAGCCGATCATTTTTTATAAACGTCATGCCGTTTCGGATGTTGAGAAAAATATTCTTGTCGGATGGCCGAAGACAGAAGCAAAAATGGTTTTACCCTATACGAATGACGTCAGAGCAAGAATTCTGCGGAATGTTCACGAACAGCAAAGGATTTACCCGTTCGACTTTCATGACCTCAGCGGCATATTTGCCGAATCTCAAGAACCTGTTTTTACGGATTACATTCACGTCAATGATGCATCCAATAAAAAAATAGCTGTTGCGATCTGTGATCATTTGATGAACACGATTAAAAAAAGAAAGGAATAAACATTTTTGTTTTGTCATGGGGATTTGAATTCATTGTATGATTGCAATTGACGTCTTAAAAGATAAAGTCGTTTCCTTTCCGAAGAGCCCGGGTGTTTATCTCATGCAGGATGCGTCAGGCAAGATTATCTATGTCGGCAAAGCCAATGATTTAAAAAGCCGCGTTTTATCGTATTTTACCGGCAAGGACACCCGTCCGATGGCGCCGTTTCTGATGGCGCGGGTTCATGATATTGAATTTATCAA
>CAYZLL010000104.1:0-8761 GCA_964479225.1 uncultured Smithella sp. | reverse complement strand
ACATCGGTGTTGTCGATGTTTCTGATGGATACGCCGGCAAAGTCAGGCGAAAATTCTCTGATCATTGCTGTCAGATTTTCCGGATGGGAATAATCATTCAGGTCAACAATTTTTGTCTGATAACGGGAATCCAGGCAACCGGCCACGTAATCCAGACCCAGCGGATAGACCGGATACGGAATTCGGAGGGTATTGGCGGAAATCAGCAGTACTTTCATCATAGGAACCAACACGCATACATCATCAATGCGTATGTATCGTTAAAGAAAATTTAACCGTTCTTTTGGGGATGCTGTGCAATGTGCGTGGCCAGGGCACACACGGATGCAAAAACCTTGACGCCCAGCTCTTTGTTGTCGATTTTAACGCCGTAATCCTTTTCAATCATCATGACCAGCTCCAGCACATCGATGGAATCAATGCCCAGATCGCCGCCGACAAGCCGTTCATCATCCTTGATGTCTTCGGGTGTGACATCAATCAGTCCCAGGGTATCAATAATTTTTACCTTGAGTTCACTTATCAATTTTTCAATTTCACTCATTGCTTACTCCTCGTAGTCGATATTTCAGTTCGAAGCGGAAGCGATCTTTTTCGCTTCATCGCCGAGAATTTTTTCCAGAATCCCTCGCACAAGCCACTGCCCCAGCGCTTTGGCATATTCAGGCCCGGTCAGATACAATCCCAGCATCGTCAACAACCAGGAAATGCCGTAAGCCAGAGGGATTCCGACAACGCCAATGACCGGTTTTTTGAACTTGGCGGCCAAGAACCCGACGATCAAAAAAGACGGGATGACCATCAAATAACTGAAAATCAGAGAAAAAATCCCCAACTTGACCGGCACGGTGTGCTTTTCTTTTAAAACGCTTAAATCAACGCACGCATTGATGGCGTTTCGACAAAATTCCTTTCGGGCAAAATAAACAGCCGTTCTTTTTATGATGCTCAAAACAGTCCCTGATCAATTACCGTTCCATCATTCCGCCGACTGAATGTTTTGAACGCAGCGGATAATCTTTATAGGCAATATCCTTAAACACTCCTACGCGAGCCTGTCCAACCGTGTAAATCAATTCATCATCCACATAAAGGCGGCCGTCGCCAATGACGATGCTGGCGCCGGATTCTTTCAACATCGAATAACGCCGCACGTCAACTTCATAGCGAACACACTTGTTAAAAGGACGAATCTGGCCGTTGAAAACAACATCACCGCATCCCAGCGCCCGGCCCGTTCCCAGCGCACCGCTCCAGACACAGAAGAAACCCAGCAACTGCCAGATTCCGTCCACGCCCAGACATCCGGGTTGTACCGGATCACCCTTAAAATGGCACTGAAAATACCAGGCATCCAGTTTGATATCCAGTTCGGCGATTATTTTACCCTTCTTGCCGTCGCTTTCAATGGATAAAATTCGATCCACCATGAGAAAAGGAGGCGAAGGAAACTGTGCATCAAAATGTTGAGGAGGATCATCAACCAGCTTCCCGTGGGCAAAAGCGAGAATCTCTTCAAAATTAAAGTGGTCCCTCTTTAAAAATTCCCGGTATTTCATGTTTCTTTTTTCCTTTAATGTATTCAGGATAATGTTGAAAGCTCATTCTCATGTCGGAAGGCAAAAAGCCATATCCACAAAATCGGGAAGTCCGGATCCCAACGCTGATTGGCGTCAATTATCGGAAAAGCCCTGATTTGTCAAAAAGAAAAAGATTTGGCAAACCCGAAAAATCATTACATGCCTGCTTAATCCATCCCGGATTCGGTTTTTGGCTCATTTCTGTTTGCGCTGAAAAGGGAATTAGGCTATACAAACACGCAAGAAGTTAAAAGGAGAATATCAATGAACAGATCAGCGCTTCACAAAATCAGCTACGGCCTTTACATCATCACCTCCGGTCAGGATGGAAAATTCAATGGCCAGATTGCCAACTCCATGTTTCAGGTGACGTCGAATCCGGCAACGGTCGCCATCAGCATCAACAAAGAAAACTACACGCATGAATTAATCAAACTCAGCCGCAAATTTGTGGTTTCCATTCTTTCCGAAGAAGCGCCCATGACTTTCATCGGCCTTTTCGGCTTTAAAAGCGGCCGCGATGTCAATAAACTGCAAAATGTTAAAACGAAAACCGCGGTAACCCAAGTCCCCATTGTCCTTGATCACACAGTTTCCTATTTCGAAGTGGAAGTGGACAAAGAAATGGATTGCGGCACACATACCATTTTTGTCGGAAACATTGTTGACTGCGACGTGGTCAGTGATGGCGTACCGCTGACGTACGCGTATTATCAGAAAGTCAAGGGCGGTAAATCACCGAAAACAGCGCCGACCTACTCCAAAGCAGAACCCGCTGCCGCAGTGCCTCAGGCTGCCACCAGTTATGTTTGCAGTATCTGCGGCTATGTTTATGATCCGGCAACAGGTGATCCGGATAACGGCATCGCTGCCGGAACAAAATTTGAAGATTTGCCGGATTCCTGGACGTGTCCGGTTTGCGGCGCCGACAAATCAAAATTTGAAAAAGAAAAATAGCTTCTTTTGTTAAGCTTTTTTATCCGTTCAATATATTGCCCCATGAAGAAAAAAGAGCGACAAAAGAATCATCCGAAACTTCCAAACTCCGACAACCTGCTGAAGCAGGCTCAGGAAAAGTTGCAGGAAAGCGAGGAGCGGTATAAGTCGCTTTTTGACCGTTCACTGGATCTCGTTTACCTCCATGATTTCCAGGGTCGTTTCCTGGATGCCAATGATGCCGCACTAAAACGCCTGGGTTATACCAAGGAAGAAATCCATTCTCTCAATTTTGCTTCGTTTTTAAGTGAAGATCAAATTCCTATTGCCATCAAGTCAACGGAAATTCTTGTAGCCGGCATTCAAAAAGGTTTAACCGAATACCGATTGAAACACAAAGATGGTACCGATGTGTATGTGGAAACCCGAGGATCTATCGTGATGTCCAAGGGAAAGCCGGTGGCCATCCAGGCCATTGCCAGAGATATCACCGAGCGCAAGAAGGCGGAGGCAGCACTGAAACAAAGGGAAGAGGAACTCTCGGTGAAATCGCGCAACCTCGAAGAAATGAACGCCGCGTTAAAAGTTCTCCTCAAGCAGCGGGAAGATGACCGCTATCAAATGGAAGAAAACGTACTGACCAATGTCAAAACCTCCATTATTCCGTATCTGGAAAAACTGAAAAAAGGCACCCTGAGCAGGCAGCAGAAGACTTATTTGAAGATGATCGAAGATCAAATCAGCGAGATCATTGCCCCCTTCCTGCGCTCTTTATCCCAATCCTCTTTCGATCTGACGCCACAGGAACTCCGGGTGGCGGAAATGGTGAAGAACGGGTATACCACCAAAGAAATTGCCGAAATTCTTAGGATTTCGGCCAAAACCGTTGATTACCATCGAGACAACCTCCGCAAAAAATTAGGCATCAGGAACAATAAAACCAATCTGCAATCTTTTTTGATGAAGTTCTCATAATACCTGTTTTCCCCCCGTATTATCACCTGTATTATACCGTATTGTTTTATAAAAATATTTGACTATTATGAACTTTCTTTTAAGAAAACCCTGTAAAAAAAAGAATTTAGTGCTTAAACCCGGCACAATACCAGTAAAATCAAAAGGAGGTTATTATGGATAACAAAGAAATCTTAAAACAGATGATGGATTGGCACAAAAAATCCTTTGGAAGCTGTTTTTCAACAATGGTCAACCTGCAGAATCAGGCGGAAAAAATCATGACGGCTTTTGTCGATCTCACACCCGGCATCACCGATGAAGGCAAAAAAGTCATGGAACAGTTAAACAACACGTACAAGAAAAACCGTGACGAATTCAAAAAAGCGGTCGATGACGGATATGACAAGTTGGAAGACCTGTTCGACAACGATACCGTCGCGATGTTCCAGGAGCAGACCAAAAAGATGTTTGATCTTTTTCCCGTACAGAAAACCTGGATGCCTTTTGATGTGAAGAAAACGATGGACGACTGGACGGCGATGTATCAGAAAAGTTTTGATGATTTAAAAAAACAGGTTGATGAAAACGTCAAAAGCATGGGGAACTTTTATTCCTCCGATGACAAACAGCAGAAAAAAGGGAAAAAGTAGATTTCCAACTTTCATCTTAAATTCATAGAGAACCTGCTATACGCTAAGACAATATGGGGAAAAAAGGCAGAGGCAGCAATGTCTCTGCCTTTTAGTTAAAAATCGTATTATTGCAGAATAAACAACAAATGGAAAAGAAGCCGGAATATAAAATTTCATCATCAGTGAATGACGAAATCCTGGAAATTAACCTGACAGGCGAAATGACCAAGCACAGCATTGATCAGGTAGCCGTGGAAGCGGGTGTAATCATCAGCGAAAGTGGATTGAAAAATATATTGGTAGATGTGCGTGCCCTGAAAGGACGTTTAGGCATTATGGATACCTATGCCTTTGTCAGGAGTCCTGCCGAAAAACCAAAAGTGAAATCCGCCCTTGTCGATCTCACCGAACACAAAGAATATCTGAAATTTCTGGAGACCACGGCCCGCAATGCCGGTATTTCATTGAAATGTTTTGTCGATATCGACGCCGCCAGGGCCTGGCTCAAAAGTTCGAATCTCAGGTAGTTTTAGAAAAATATCCACCAGGTCGGCGTCGAACATTTTTCCCCTGTTCTCTTCAAAAAATTGCCGCACCTGCTCGCGGCTCCAGGCTTTTCGGTAGGGCCGGTCCTCCGTCAGCGCATCATAAACATCAGCGATGCAAATGATTCTCGCAATCAAGGGAATGTCTTTTTCACACAGTCCCCGGGGATATCCTTTCCCGTCCCAGCGTTCGTGATGATGCACAATTCCTGTCAGAATCGATTCATAGGAAGGAATGGAGGAGATGATATCCGCGCCGGCCTGTGGATGTTTTTTGACGATATCGAACTCTTCATCGGTCAGCTTTCCCGGTTTATCGAGAATCTGTTCCGGCACGGCAATCTTGCCGATATCATGCAGAATGGCGGAAATCGTCAGAGCGCGCATTTCATCCTCACTGAAGTTCAGATCCCGACCGATGGCTTCCGCAAACTGGGTAACCCGTTCGCTGTGTCCGGCTGTCCACGGCGATTTGGCGTCAATGGCCCGCGTCAAAGCAATCAGGATGCCGATAAAAATATTTTCTCTTTCCCTCGTCGAGTCCAGGATGCGTGAAGCCATGGTATTGAGCGCTTCCCCCAGCCGGCCGACCTCATCCTTCCGTCCGGTTGTAAAGCGATGTTCGTAATCTCCGGAAGCAATGATTTCCGCTTCCCGGGATAGCTGCTCAACGGGACGGGCCAACCGGGCGCTGAAGATTTGTCCCAGCAGCCGTGACGCCAGCAGAAGGAGCAGAAAGAAGAGAAGTACCTTCGCCAAATTCATCCAGAAAGCGCTGAGAAATCCCTGACGCTGGACATCAAAAGTAAAAATTTGCGTGTAATCGCTGCCCACGGGAGTGATATTAATTTTCACACGGACAGTACTATTCATACCGGAAAACAGAGAAGCCGATTGAATAATTTTTTTCGTTTTCGTTTGCTCCAACGCCCCGGCCAGTACCGCACTGGTTATTTTTTCCGAATGGATTTCACCCTTTTTATTCATGTAGGTGTGTTGCCACGTCTTGCCGTCATTAAAGTAAAGAGAATATTTCATCGGAGGGAAAATTCCCTGAAAAGCCTTTGTTGCGTTGGCGATATGCGTCATGCGCTCGTTAACAATTTTAAGCAGTTCGCCCTGATTTTTGCTGATGGTTTCCCGGGAAGCTGACTGAAGATATTGCTGAACGGAATCGGACGCCAGATGAATAAAAGCATTGGTCGAAGAAACAGCCAGATAAATAAAAACAGCGTAGCCGATAGCCAGGCCGAAAAGGGTAAAGGCCAACGTCAGCCTTCGGGAAAGCGACGGACGCCAGAAGAAGAAATAATCTTTTAAAGCTGATTTCAAGGGGCTATTGGTCATGGCATATGCTTATATGATTGCTTCTGAAATATCTTCTTAATTTTTCAGATCGTCCAGAAACTCGGCCGTGGGATGATTTTTACGCTTTGCTTCATCGTGTGCCATGGTTCAATTTGTTGTTGTTCGTTTTTTTTCTCTGAGCTCTTCTTTCTTCATTCCTTTATGACTTCCCAATGCCCGCCCTTGGCCGGACCAATGCGTTTTAAACGACCCGCCTGTCGAAGTTTTCGCACGGCTCTCTCCGTGGCGCTTTCTGACTTCCCTATTTTTTCGGCAAGCTCCGGGATAGTGAAAGCAGGACTTTCTTTGATGAATAACAAAATCATTTCCGGCGTTTTCCCCGGCGTTTTCCCCGGCGTTTTCCCCGGCGTTTTCCCCGAAGACACACCGACTTTATCAGCTGTGCCTTTTTGCAATCCCTTCCTCCGGAATCGCGCCACAAACAGCATTGTGCCTACCTCTTCGAATTCCGTCGCCGGCTCCTTCGCTAAAATCATCTTGATGCCGCGGCCCCACTTCTCAATCAGATGCCGACGCTGGAAGAGTTCCGCCAGAAGTTCATTGCGCCGTATCGAAACCATCTTTTCCCGGATATCGGAAATGGTCAGTCCGCCATAAAGGAGGCCGGGGTTGCGAATTTCCAGACGATCTTTAAAGACAGCAATGTTCACCGAATCGTATTCGCGGTAATCCCGATGACAAAAAGCGTTGATGATGGCCTCGCGAAAGGCTTCCCGGTCAATCTCGGGAACATCCACGCGCAAAAGGCCTTCCACACGCATACCGATGTTGATATGCTCCAGAATATACTCTTCGGCCTTCTCGATGAGCGTAAAGATATCTCCGGTCATGTCTTTCATGTCCAGCGTAACGGTTGTGTCGGCTGTTCCAAACGTGGCGCAGCGCAATTTAGCATTGGGAAAAAATTTCTCCGGTTTCTTGGCAAAACACAAAACGGCGGCATTGAGCAATTTGTGTTTCTTGATCAGATTGAGTTTGGTGAGTGCATTTTGAACCGTATCGTATTTGAGCCCGCAGGATTTCAGAAAACGTTTCAGTTTAGCGCTGCTGATATCATCCGGTGTTGCCTGGGGACAGATTTCCGTGTCCCAGCGCAGGCGATCACGGTTTTTTTCCAGGATGAAATTTTCCAGTTCTCTGGCGCTTAACTGCCGGTCTTCATCACCCACCCGGCTGTAAGCCCGTCCATAGGCGTAATAAGGAGTTTCTTTACCTTCCACCCGCACCCGGATGCAAGGCTTGCCATTCATTGTCACTTTTTCAACGGAAGGATAAATCTTGGGTTCGATATGATCGCCTATTGTCCGGGAGACTTCCCTTAAACTGGCCTCGGAGATATTCTGACCAACGGCGGTTCCATCATTCTTAATCCCAAACCACAACTCGCCGCGCTGATGCTTATTGAGCATGGCTGCCAGAGAAACAATGCCAGTCTTCAATTCACTGGTGGATTTCTTAAGTTCTAAAATTTCCGATTCAATTAATTGCATTGGTTCCCTTTTATGAGTTCTTGTCAAAAGATTTCGGGAATGATAATTATCCTGCCTATTTTTTACCCAGCGTTTTCAAAATATCCCTATCATTCTTTGCGTCGGCTGGCCTTGTTCATCTAATTCCCCGTGTTGTTTTGGATATTCATATGGCGAATTGAGAATTGGTTTTTCAAAAAAACGATTTTCCATGTCGAGCTGTCTTCTCCCCATGCGTTACAATTTATTATCTAGAATGTATTAAGAAGTTACAGATCCAAATTGTGTGCTTTTAAACGGGAAGAAGTATATGGATATCCTTATCTTATGTCAATGTATTAATCCATCTTCAAAAATATTATTCATGATTTTTGCTGAGATTAAAATATTTCATCTTCTGTACAAAATTATATTTCACAAGGTTTTGGATATCTATTCTTGATTGACATACCCCTGTAAATCACCTATGCTTTGCGCAATTCGAGAAAGGATCTGGTTGTCCATGGAATATAAAAATGTCGATGATGTTCAATCCAAACTGATCGATGCCGGTTACATTCCCTCGCGGGAAATTGCCACGGTTGTTTTTCTGGCGACTGCTACTCAAAAACCGGTTCTGGTTGAAGGCCCGGCCGGTGTCGGCAAGACGGAACTGGCCAAGGCCATTGCCCGCTCTCTGGACAGAGAACTTATTCGGCTACAGTGCTATGAAGGACTGGATGAAGCCAAGGCACTTTATGAATGGGAATACGCCAAGCAGCTTCTTTACACCCAGATGGTTAAGGACAGGCTCAACGAAATTATTTCTTCCGCTGCAACACTGACGCAGGCGGTCGATCAGATCGCCGAACAGGAAGACGCCTTTTTCTCCGATCGTTTTATTCAGCACCGCCCGCTGCTTCAGGCCATTAGTTCTGAAAAACCGGTTGTGCTTCTGATAGATGAAGTGGACAAATCGGATCCGGAATTCGAAGCGTTCCTGCTGGAGCTGTTAAGTGATTTTCAGGTATCGATTCCCGAACTGGGCACTCGCAAGGCCATTCAGATTCCCTTTGTTCTGCTGACATCCAACAATTACCGGGACATGAGCGACGCCCTGAAAAGACGGTGTGTTCACCTTTACATTGACTATCCGGCGCGGGATGCGGAAATTTCCATTGTGCGTCTGAAGATTCCGGGAATCGAAGAAAAACTCTGCGACGCTCTTGTGGACGCAATCCGTAAAATCCGCAAGCTGGATTTGAAGAAAGCCCCCAGCATTTCGGAAACGATTG
>CAYZLL010000103.1:0-8822 GCA_964479225.1 uncultured Smithella sp. | reverse complement strand
GGCGGGAGTCGAACCCGCGTCCGAAAACCTTCCGCTGGAGCTTCTACGTGCGTAGCCTTCGTTTTAGAACCTTCACGCTGGTTTGCTCCCTAAGGCCGGATCTCACCGCGCTATCCTGTAAGTTTTCACCGCCCTCCCCCAGGCAGAAAGTTTGGCAATCCTGTCTGAATGACGTCTTACCCGACCGACAGGAGAACCGGGTTCGACGTTAGCCGACTAAGCGGCTAAAGCGTAATCGTAGTTGTCTGCGATTATATGTTTCCTACCTGTTTAACGAGGCCTGTAGGAACCTCGGCACGCTTCTACAACTTCAAATGTCCCCGTCGAAACCGTGACACCCCCTTTATTTGATTCGTTTGTAATATAGACACTTACGCACATTTTGTCAAATGTAACATTAATACTGTTTTTTTATCCGACCGATTGTTCTTTTTTCTTTTCTGCCATTCGGTTTTGCTTTCTTTGTTCCGCTTCGGCATGGCGACGGATTTCTTCATCTGTTTCCAGGATAAGAGGACATAATTCTGTCGGCTTATGGTTCTCATCCAGAGCGACGAAGGTAAGATAAGCTGAAGCAGTGTGGCGCACCTTTCCGGCAATGGGATTTTCAGCTTCAACCCGCACACCGACTTCCATGGATTTTTTACCGACATAGTTGACGGATGCTTTGAGATTCAGGAAATCGCCAACGTAAACCGGCGATAAAAAATCAAGACGGTCTATCGATGCGGTTACGGTGTGTTTGCTCGCGTGCCGTGTAGCCGCAACCCATCCGACGGTATCAATCAGTTTCATAATATTGCCGCCGTGAACATTGCCTACAGGGTTGGCGCATTCGGGATTCATAACCTGTGCCATCAGCACTTTGCTTTCACTGACTTTTTTCCCTTCCATATTTTTCTCCGAAATTTTCAGATTAATACCTGCAATCAACTGTTTTGTTGTGTTTTCACAAACTGGCGCAGGTTTGTTATGTACCGATCCTGGCAAAACCGTTATTTGCTTTACACTTTGATTTGCTTCGATTTGAAATCGCGGGATAACGTGCGGCGCTCTTCACGCAGTTTGATATCTTGTCGGCGGTCATATAGTTTTTTACCTTTGCCGATGCCGATTTCCACCTTGACCTTGCCGTTTTTAAAATAGAGCTTGAGCGGTACCAGCGCAAGACCCTTTTCGCGGGATTTACCATAAAGCTTTTTGATTTCCCTTTTATGTAAAAGAAGTTTGCGGGATCGCAACGGCTCATGATTAAAGCGGTTGCCGTGATCATAATGGCTGATGTGCATTTCCTTGATATAGACTTCTCCATCTTTGACGAAAGCATAACTATCTTTGAGATTGGCTTTGCCGGCGCGCAGGGCTTTGACCTCTGTTCCGGATAAAACCAGACCGGCTTCGTAAGTATCGCCGATTTCGTAATTCATGCGCGCCGTTTTGTTGGACGCAATCAGTTTTTGCGGTATATTTTCTTTTGCCATTATTTATTTTTACATGAATTAAGCAGTATTGCTATAGTTTTTTATTTAAAGATTCCTCGCCCGATAAATCGGGATTTACCCTGAGGGCACTTCGCGGAATGACATTTTTTAGTTTTGCATTCCGGGTCAGTAAATAATCCGGTTTTACGTGGCTCATGGCCTTGTAAATATTGTCGCGGATTTCTTTATTATCTTTCTCCAGTTCGTTCAAAAGATTTTTTATATAAACCCGTTTAGATGTCTGGCTTGTCGGACAATAGTTTTTCACCACGGTAAACTGCCGTTCCCTGCTGTATTTTTTAACCAGCTCTTCACGCAGATAAACCAGCGGCCGGATGATGTGCAGTTTACCGCCAAAGATGCTCTGGTTCGGCATCATCGTGCTGATTTCACGGCCGTAAAAAAGATTAATCAGCAGCGTTTCAATGATGTCATCGCGGTGATGAGCAAAAGCTATTTTGTTGCAACCCTCGTCATCGGCTATCTCAAATATTCTTTTGCGCCTCAGCCTCGAACATAAAAAACAGGGATTCTTTTTGTTGAAATCGGAATGCGACAATGTGCCGATATCCGTTTTTTCCATGACATAACGGTAGTCGTGTTCCTGAAAATATTTTTCCAGCGCTTGATAGGATTGGCATTGCGGATCAAAACCCATATCGATATGCACAGCGATGAAAGAAAACCCGGGAATAAAAAGCATCGGCGAATCGAGCAAGTCCAGCAGAGCCAGGCTGTCGGCGCCGCCGGAAACGCCGATCAGCAGGCGATCGCCTTCCTGAATCATGCCGTAATCCAACACGCCTTTTTCCAGCCACTTTTTCAAATGCAGAAAAAGTTTTGTGTTTCTGTCTTTTTTAATTTCGTTCATTTATTAAAGTGAAATTCAACTCAGCGATTTACAGCAGCCTGAAGAGACGGCGGCGCAGGACTTCCATTTCCGCCTTGTTTTCAGTCAGGGCGTAAAGATCTTCTTGCTTTTCTTTCTTGTCGGTCTTTTCATCTTTGATGATGGTAATCAGTTCCCAATCTTGAAGACAAAGCATCACATTGGCATAATTCGGTTGAGAAAGCGCTTCGCGCCTGAGGACTTCACCTTTTTTATACATTCTTTCGCCAAGCGCTGTGATTTTTTTGAGCCAGTCTTTCTTGCTCAGCGGTGCTTTCTTCAGATACAGACAGCCCCTGATGACAATCCAGAACGACTCGAGATAATTATGAATTAAATCGGAATAAGGTTTAAGCATTCTGCTGCCCTTCCCTTTCATCTCGACAAAGACCTCACCATCCCGCTCGACGGAGATAACCATTTTCTTATCGAATAAATAGGTCATGACTTCATTGATTTCTTCGACATCATCCTTGTTTTTATCGAAAATAAACTCATTCCATAAAAGACGTTTGATAAATTTATATTTGGCAATGACACTGTTCAGAGCAATCATATCTTCATCCGTCTTGAAAATGGCAGTAGCCACGAAACTCAGTGAAATAAAGAAATGGAGAAAATTGTTTTTGTAATATTCCAGATTGAGCCTTTTTTCTTCCTTTAACGAATAAACGATTTCCTGGATATCTTCAACATCCTTTTCTTCCTCTTCCGCTTCAATCTTCTCAATATATCCCGACTGAACAAAAATATTTAGAGCATCCATGATCGCTTTTTCAGGATGGGCAAATGTTTCCGCAAATTTAACTTTTCTGATACTCAGGTATTCGTAGAATTCATTGACAACATCCAGCAGTTCATCTTGCGATATACCTCTGCGATCGTGGCTTAAAATCGCCGCGGCGACGAGCGAAAATGGCGTAACAACGGCAACCTTATTAATTTCCAGAACGATTTCATAACCGATCTTGCGGTAAAGGCTTTGCCTTTCTGCCAGATCCATCTGCTCTATCGGCTTTTTCTGGGCTGCCAGATAGTCCTTCATAATCATCGGCTCGCCGATATTCACATAAACGCGGCCGAATCTTTTCGTCAGTATTTTACTGGTTTTGATGATATCCCCTGTACTTTCAGGAGTTTTGGTTCCTCCGGACAACTCTTTCAGGTATGACTTTTCCTCAATCACGCGATCGTATCCGATATACACGGGAATCGTGGCAAAGTCGTCACAATACTTATCCTGATAGGCTTGGAGAATCATGGAAAGCAGGCCATACTTCGGCATAACCATTTTTCCCGTCCGGCTGCGTCCCCCTTCAATAAAAAATTCCAGAGGCAGTCCTTCTTTCAAGAGTGTCGCCAGATACTTGGTAAACACCTGGGGATAAAGTTTGTTGCCTTTGAAGCTTCTCCGCAGTGAAAAAGCGCCGGATTTACGGAAAATAAAACCCATGGGCCCGAAGAACATATTTTTCCCGGCGGCAATGAAAGGAAGCTGAATATTATTTGTGTAAAAAACGTAATGGATCAGGAGATAATCAATGTGGCTGCGATGACAGGGCACAATCACAAAAGGCATTTTTTTAGAGATATTTCGTATTTTGGCCATGCCTTCTTTATCAATCGACAAACCGTCGTAAATATCGTGCCAAAGCCAACTGAGCACCCTTTTCCATATGTGTATCATCGTTTCGCTGTAATCAGCGGCAATTTCATAAAGATAACGGCGGGCTTCCTTTTTCACTTTGACGATATCTTTCTTTTCCTGTTCTGAATATTCAGTCATGAATTTTTTCAGCGATTCGTCGCTCATGACCATGCCGATAAGTTCTTCCTTTGATTTCAACGCCGGTCCGACGATCGCCGTTTTTTCTTTATCAATGCGATCGATCAAATCCCCGCGCAGCTCACGAACCTTCATTTCCTGTGAGACGGTTTGTGTCGTTTGAAGATACGTGGACAGATTAACCGGTTCAGCAGGAAGAACAAAAACATTGCCGGAGTAACGCGCGAAAGTAATCAGGCGGCGCAAGGATCCGGTATGTTCGGTTTGTCCGAAAAGAATATTAATCAACCCCTCATCTTCTTTTTCACGCCGGCGTCCGTAAGACACCATGACCGGAACAATCAGAATCGGGAAATCAACTTTTTTCTGAACATCAAGCAGCGTCGTTATCGCGCTTTCTGCAGAGCGATTTTCGATGAATTCGGATTCGCCAAGATGGATGACCATGCTCTTTTTTTCTTTGATCGTTTTTTCGATAAAAGCCAATTTGCCCTGCCAGGATTTTTGTTCCCTGCCCAGGCGCCTCAAGAAAGCAGACCAGAAGAACTTCCGTAGCTTCGGCAGGGGATACAACAAAGACATATTCATGCCATGACAATAAACAGGAACAGGAACCCCTTTACGTTTAAAAAGATCATAGATAATCAGGCTGTTAAATTCACTGCGCTGACTTAAAGCGTAAACAATGACGCCTTCCCGCGAAGCTTTTTGAAGCGCTTCCACATACTCGTCAGCCATGGAAACCCGCGAAAGAAAAATATTAGCCAGTTTGTCCTGCAGATAATTCTTTTCGTCATAAAGACGCCCGGAATAGAATTCTTCGCCGTGACCGGAATTTGCTGCATTATTATTTTCGTTCATTTCTGATTTACTCCTTGAAAAATCACCGATTGCTTAAAAATTAATCTTCTTCAGCTTTGAATTCTTCAGGGAAACGTTTGAACATATAATCCTGAACGTACGATCGCACTTCTGACGCGGTGTTGAAAGACATGGCTTTCTTCAGCACGGTTTTGGATTCTTCCAGCGTGGACTCTCTGATAATTTTTTTGATGCGCGGAATCGCCAGATGATTCATACTTAACTCATCGAGTTCCATGCCCAGCAGAATCAGGATGCAAAGCGGATCACCGGCCATTTCACCGCACATGGCCACGTTAATCTTTGCCTCATGAGCGGCATCCACCACGCTTTGAATTAATCTTAAAACAGCCGGATGTAACGGTTCATACAGGTAGGTCAAGCGTTCGTTGGCCCGGTCAATCGCCAGCGAATACTGAATCAAGTCATTGGTTCCGATGCTGAAAAAATCCACTTCCCGGGCCAGTTTGTCCGCAATCACAACGGCGGAAGGCACTTCAATCATGGCGCCGATTTCTATTTTGGGAGGAATCTGCAATCCCTCATCAATCAGTTCCTGACGGGCTTCTTCCAGCAATTTCTTTGCTTCCCTGATTTCTTCCACGCTGGAAATCATCGGGAAAAGAATTTTGGTCTTTCCCAGAGCGCTGGCACGCCAGATGGCTCTTAACTGCGTTTTGAATATATCAACTTCCTTCAGACAGAAACGAATCGCTCTCATGCCCATCTGCGGGTTCAATTCCTTGCTCTGCTTCTGGTAATTGGCAAATTTGTCACCGCCCAGATCAAACGTTCTGATGGTGGATCTGGACAGATTCTGGTTGGTAACGACCTGACGGTAATTGTTGAAATGATCTTCTTCCGTCGGCAGATCTTCCCGGTAAATATAAAGAAATTCCGTCCGGTACAAACCGATGCTTTCCGCGCCATGCATGATCGCCGAAGGAATTTCCTCGATAAATTCAATATTACAGCCTATTTGCACTTGATAATTATCTAGGGTTACCGCCGGCAGTTTACCGAATTTCAGATATTCGTCGTTGGCCGCATCGTGATGGCGCTTCTTTTCTTCATATCGTTTGAGCATGTCCGGATACGGATTAATCACCACCATGCCGGCCGTGCCGTCAACAATCACCTCATCATCATTACGGACAAATTGCGTGATATCATCGAGACCTACGACCGCCGGCAGTTCCAGAGATCGGGCAACAATGGCCGTATGCGAGGTACGCCCGCCACTGTCCGTGGCGAAACCGAGAATTTTGTCCAGTTTCATCTGAGCCGTGTCAGCCGGAGATATGTCATGGGACACGACAATCACGCCGTTATTGCCCACGTCCCAGACCATTTCATGTTTTTCACCGGAAAGATTGCGCAAAATTCTCTGCACCACGTACTGGACATCACTGACCCGGCTGCTGATGTAATCGTCCTGAACGCCTTCGAAGATCTTTTTATAATGATCCAACGTCATGCGCAGCGCCCACTCGGCGTTAATCCCCTGGTCACGGATGTACTTTACCGTGCGATTGGAAAATGCCTTATCTTTCAGGATGAGAATATGAACATCGATGACATAAACCGGTTCGGTAATCTTGGCTTTCCGGAGATTTTTTTGGATGTCCAGTAATTGCTCTTCCGAGTCTTTCAACGCTTTTTTTAAACGTTGAACTTCCTTCGGCACCAATGATTCATCTTTGAGTTTATAAAAAGATATTTGACTATCCAACGGGTCAAAGCGGTAACAACGACCGATGGCGATGCCCGGCGAAACCCCGATACCCTTGAGAACAAAGGTTTTAGTTGTTTGATCAGCGCTCATATTATATTTATTCTTCTCCAAATTTATTTTCAATCAGCTTTTCCAGTTCATGGATAGCCACATCCGCATCCGTTCCTTCGGCCACAATCGTCAGTTTTCCGCCGTAGGGACAGGCGAGCGTCAGGATGTCCAGGATACTATCGCCATTGACGGTCTGCCCGTCACGTTCGATATATATTTTTGACTTAAACCTCTGGGCTACTTTTACAAAAGATGCCGCCGCCCGTGCATGCATTCCGAGTTTATTTTTTAATTCTAGTGTTCTTGTTTCCGTCAATGAATCAATCCCGTCCATGCCATAAGAATAAATACCGCCACCGCACCGTAAAGCAACTGAATCTGCGAAACGCCCTTTTTCAGCAACAACATACAAATCAAAACCGCCGCCAGGGCGGTGACTTTAACGACCATCCCGAATGTCTGCACAAAAGGCCAGTACCCGTCATATCGGGAAAGCCAGATCAGCAAAGCCATCAGCACACCCAGGGAAATCCAGCGAACTTTTAAAGCCAGTCCCGGCAAATTCAGGGAGCGAATAAATTCAAATCCCCTTTTTCCCTGGTTGTACCCCTCTAGAAATCCTTTCAATCTCACCCAAAAATGAACCGGTGTATAGATCAATAAATAAAAAACCGGCGCCAAGGTCAGCCCCAGATACATCAACAGAACACTGACAAAGGCCGCAAAAGGCCGGAAAGCTGCCCAGAAAAAAGTATCGCCAATCGCGGCGTAAGACGCCATAAAACTCTGCTTAATTGCATTGGCATCAAAAAGCTCATCTTTTTGAGAAGCATTTTCTTCTTCCAGGCGAACGATAGAACCAATGATCGGGGCCGAAAAGTAAGGATGTGTATTAAACATCTGCAGGTGTTTCGTTAAAAACTCTGCCGATTCCTTTTTGGTCAGTTTCAGTTCCCTGATGAGGGGAATGACCGCCATGGTAAAACCCAGATTCTGCATTCGCCTGAAATTCAACGTCGCGTGAATCAACAAAGACCTGCAAAAAATATTCAATAAAGTCTTCTTTTTCACACTTTCCAGACCCTCAAAGATAAATAATTTCAAAATATTATTAACTTTTATTGTCGCCGGTTTGATTAACATAAAAGAATAATGAAGTCAATTCATCACCCTGCCACAAGTCTTCCTTGCTTTTACGGAGTCTGTGCGTTCCCTTCAACTTTTAAAAAATTAAATTGGTTATCATTTTGTAAATATCGGATGGTTGTGATAAATAGCCACCGATGAGTAAAAAGATTCTTTTGGTTAATCCCTGGATTCACGATTTTGCAGCGTTTGATTTCTGGATAAAACCTCTTGGCCTTTTGTATTTGGGCGGACTTCTGCGCAAAAACAATCATCAGGTTGCGTTGATCGATTGCCTTGACCCGCATCATCCCTCCATGACCCGGCAGGGTCTCCGGAAGCCAAAACGTTATGCCTCCGGCAGCGGCAAATTCTACCGCCAGATTATTCCCACACCTGCCGCCTTAAAAATGTTTTCCAGAAATTATTGCCGCTACGGCATCTTACCGGAAGTATTTGTCGCTGAACTCAAAAAGCATGGGGATGCCGACATGGTTTTGATGACGTCCATGATGACGTACTGGTATCCCGGGGTTTTTGAAGCCATCAGAATAATTAAAGAAACGCTGCCGCAAATCCCGGTTGTCCTGGGCGGCAAATACGCGACGCTCTGTTATGACCATGCCGTCAATTTCTCCGGCGCCGATTATGTCATTGCGGGGGCGGGAGAAAAACAAATCTTTGCTCTGTTGAAAAAATTATTCGGTGAAGAGGTCTCCTTTCTGCCGGAAGAAAGCGGTCTTAATTCCTATCCCTACCCTGCTTTCGATCTGATCACTAAAATAGAGCAATTGCCTGTCATCACGTCGCGGGGTTGTCCCTACCGATGCAGTTACTGTGCTTCACCTCTTTTCAACAACAGATTTCAGCGTCGTGATCCGATCAAGGTGGTTG
>CAYZLL010000102.1:0-8908 GCA_964479225.1 uncultured Smithella sp. | reverse complement strand
ACATGCAAGGGCTTGTTGCAAATTTTGCTGAATTCAGCGCCCCAGCCGGTGCCGCCTTTAACCGTCTTGTCGTCGAGTATTTCGCCGATCACAAAAGTTTCCTGACCGCTGTTAATCTGATACCAGATACTTTGGAGAATCTTTCGAAAAGTCTCATTATCCGTGTAACGGCGATTCATTAATTTTGATACATATTCCAGACTCACATCGCCATTTTTCAGCTCTTCATGATTGAGAACACGTAATCCCCGTTGGCGAATGATGGCATGTCCGTTAAATGTAAAATTGACTTCTTCAATCCCAAGGTTTTCTGCATTTGCGCCAAATTCTGCTTCCGCACCCTGAGCTCCACCACTAAACAATATGCAATCTTCTTTTTTCATTTTTTCTCCTCTCTTCCATTCCCTGATCTCATTAGTATCTTCCGGCACCGCTGCCGGGGCCTGTGTTGAATCCACCATCGTTGTCGCTTAAAGCGAAAAAACACCATGCTCTCCGAAGCGCTGGTGGTTGTGCCTTGTCTATTAGGAAAGATTTACTAAAAAGAAAGGTTCAACATTGGATCATATAAACACAATAGCTTTTGCTCTGCGGGGCAATTGGTCACGTTACAGATTAATAGTCAAGAGGTATTTTACGCTTGTTCACCTGTGAATGGATGGACATCATGGATTGAATCTTTCCCCGAAATGTCTTTTCCCGTCGTGCCCCGTTCCTCTTCAAAATCAGCAAACTGAAGCGCAATATCATAGAACCGTTCGTGAATTTCAAGAAATGCATCCACCAGGTCCGGATCAAAGTGAGAGCCTTGCCCTTTGATGATCGTGTCCACGGCCACGGTATGCGGATAAGCTTCCTTATAGACTCGTTTGCTGATCAGAGCGTCATACACATCGGCAATCGCCATGAGCCTGCCGCTGATAGGAATAGCCTCCCCCTTGAGGCCTTGGGGATATCCGGAACCATCCCATTTTTCATGGTGCGAATAAGCTATTTCTTCGGCAATGGCCAAAAATGATGTTTTGCCGAATTGACGAACGGAGGAGAGGATAAGGTTACGGCCATTGGTTGTGTGTGTTTTAATGATTTCAAACTCTTCCTTTGTTAATTTGCCCGGCTTCAGCAAAATATTGTCAGGAATCCCGACCTTGCCGATATCATGCAAGGGGGCTGATTTATACAGCATATCAATGTTGACATCCGTAAGAAATTTTTTGTACCTGTCCTGATGCCTGACCTGTTTAGCCAGCAGCCGGACGTACATTCTCGTGCGCTTGATATGGCCGCCGGTTTCCTGGTGCCTGTGCTCCGTCAGGTTGGCCATGCTCTCGATGGTGATATCTTGTGTTAAAAGCAGTTCGCGCATACCCGAAAGAACCTTCCTTTCTTCTAAACGGTATTTTAAAAGGGTCAAGTACATATAATTGCACACAATGGCGGCTATCGGAAATGCCGATGCTATAAAAAATCCCATGTGAAAAAAAAGCTGTTGCGTTGCCAACCATAATCCGCAGACAAACAGCAACATGACAAACAAGCAGGATGCCGCGCTTCTGTGGCGGATCAACAGCGTCATCATCAAACCCGGCACAATAATCAGTAGAAGAATCAAACCGTTGGACCAACCGGGCGCCGAAATAAAATCTCCCGTCAGAAGATTATCGACAGTCGCCGCATGTACCTGTACCCCCGGCAAGACGGAACCAAGGGGCGTGTTGAGCAATTCTTTCAATCCCATCGCTGAAGTGCCGACAAACACGATCTTCCCTTGCAGCCGTTCCGGTGAAACGTTGCTATCCAAAATATCAGATGCCGACACATATTCATATCTATTCTCCGGGTTCCGGAACTTGACCAGCATTTGACCGTGTCGGTCAACAGGCACGGAATGTCCGCCGTAACGCAGAGATTGCAGAATATCGCCGTCATGTTTCAAAAGGATTTGATTTTCTTTGTTTAGTTTCAGAATAGTGGCCAGAGCCAGGTTGGGGTATGCAGTCCCGTTATATTCAATGAGCAGGGGCAGACGTCGCAGCACACCGTCCTCATCAGGGCTGAAGTTAAAAAAACCAGAGGCCTTAACCTTTTCGGCAAGGATGGTTAAATTGCACAGAACGCCGGTGCTTTGCGGAAGACCTCTGCTCGCGTCTTGTTTATCCACGGGATGCACATAAGAAAGCTTTACCGGATGCAGAATACATTTTTCAGAACTCGCCTTCTTCTTATCAAAATGAAACACATTACCCAGGACAAAAGGTCCCTTGGCGAGGGTTTCAGCGAGAATGCGATCGTTGTCGCTCAACTCCCGGGGTAAACTGTTAAGATCGATTTTAAGTTTAAATGTGTTTTCCAGATCTTGCAGCAGCGATCGTGCGGATGTTTTGTCCGGTTCGGCAAAAACGATATCCAAACTGATGACGGCGGGCTGCATACCCGTGATTTTATCCAGTAGTTGGGCGACGCGGTAACGGGGCCAGGGCCATTGACCATAACGGCTCAAGCTTTTTTCATCAATGTCCACAATGACCAGTTTTGGGTTGGCTTGATTATTCGGAAATTTTTTCAGAAGATAATCGTACTCTATATATTCAAACCGTTGCATAAGGTTCGGGTTGAAGACAAAGATCAATGCGAAGCACAGGGTGCACAGAATTCCCCAAATCAGGATGCGCCGATTTTCCGAACCGTTGCTTACAATAAAATCAGGGGGGTGGTAAATTTGATTTTTTTTCAATTCTTTTTTCATGAATGAGCAGGGCGAACCGTGTTGATCATCTAATGGTTACTTCCACTCTCCGGTTTTGCGGTTCTGCAACTTCATCGGCTGTTTTGATCAGGGGATTACCCTCACCATGAGAGGTGACCGTGATCGTTTCAGGATTTGCGCCTTGGGCTACCAGAATCTGAGAGGCTGTTTGCGCACGTTCCAGAGCGAGCTTGTAATTATAATCCTTTTCACCCACCGTGTCGGTATGTCCGGAAATGACGATATCGTTGGAATGCTTGAGCTGAACGTCTTTAAGAATTTCCGGAAGAACAGCTTTGGCTTCATCCGTCAGGTCGTTGGATCCGGGAAGAAAATAGAGAATGAATTTTACCGGCGGCACAGGCCGTGCCTCCAGCGCTTCAAAAAAAACGGAACGGATTTTATCGTCGCTGATCTTTGTGACCTTACCCGGTGATTCTTTTCTATCCATGACCTCAACGGATTGATTTGCCTCGCTCAAGACCTGTTTTCCGCCTTCGGTTGACACCACCAGTTGACCGACATGACCGTCGTAGTCGGGAATTAATACAACTGTACTGTTCGCACAACAGCCCGTTAAAAACAAAAACAGACACCAACACGCAAATGTTCTGATCAATTGATTCATGCACACCTCTCTCCATAAGGCATTTTAAAACAAAGGCGCTACAAGTAAAGGAGGGCTGTTTCAGATGATAGATGCACGAATTACCTGCAACAATCCACCTTGACTAAAAATTGAGTTCCGCGAATGCCGATGGTTGCATCCGGAGTCTGGAATTTAACCGATTCCGGAGATTGTCGCCCGATGATGCCTGAAAGATAGGAAGCCGTTCCTTTTACGATCCGGGCGATCATCGACAAAATTCCTTTTTCGGGAGCAAAAATATACTCGTCAATGACAATTTCACTATGGGAGCCCAGAGACAAAATGGTGTTGTCTTCGAAAATGATCCCCACGGAGCTGTTTGGACCGGTTCTAATAGTATCTTTCTGGAAAATTTTGTCACCGATTGCCAGAGGAGTGGCTTTCTCCCCGCGGAGAACAACAATATTGCCGGTACTTGTTTTGATTTTACCGATCGGCGATTCTTCTCCCATGGCAAGGCAGGGCACAAGAATCATAATCATCAGATAAGAGGCTAAGAAGCTTTTCATAAGGAACCTCCCTGAATTGAAATGTTAAGGGATATCTTTCTTTCGTCCGCACCATTAAAGAACGGACGTCTGCTTTTTCGATGATTACGGTTTTATTCTTACCCTTTTTGTAAAATTTTATCAAGAGGGAATGGCGTTTGAATATATTTCCTCATTGGGGTAATTTGAAATCAATGCTGTTTGCTATAAGGTCCTGCAGGATGATGATGGTTGAGACGATCATCAGTCCACCCTGTGCAGCAGGTATGGGTAATTCACTTTTTCTTTTTTTTAGCCTTGACCGGTGCCTCAGGTTTCTTTTTCGTGGCTGTCGCCCGTTCCTTCATGAAAAAATTATGGGCGTCACGAGCTGTTTCTTCCGGCAGTTCTTCCATCGGCATATGTCCGCAGTCTTTGTACATTATTAGTTCTGCGTGGGGAAGGTCGCGTTTCCAGTGTTCCAGTGTCTCGGGCCAGCGAGACCATATGTCCTTATCGCCCCAAGCCATAAGAACCGGTGCCTTTATTTTTTTAACATCCCGGTAAATCGTGTCTGATTTGCTCATTTCAGCAATAAATTTGAAGACTTTCGTCAACGTTCGACGGTTGCCGTCACGCATGATGTTTTCCCAGTACTGGTCATAAACTCTCGGTGCTATTCTTTCTTTTTTGCCATACAGCCGTTGGACACTGGATCTGATAAAAAGCCGGGGCAGGAAGAGATTGTTGATCAGGGGCTTTACTCCGGGAATTTTAACCAGCTGGAATTCGTACGGGAGGGACTGGTTATAAGCTATGGGATCCAGCAGCACCAGTTTTTCAACTTTTTCCGGCCGGTGGACGGCATAGTTCCATGCGTAGAAGGCGCCAAGTGAATTACCGGCCAGAAAGCAACGGTCGATCTTCAGAGCGCCCAGAAATGCATCGAGAAACTTGTTGATATCGTCACGCAGATACCGCTCGCTTTTAGTGGGGCCGGTGATGCCCCATCCCGGCATGTCGAGACGGATGATACGGTAATGGTCTTTTAATGCCTCGCACCAGCCATCCCAGGTATGCAGAAAGGACACAACACCGTGCAGAAGCACAAGCACCGGGCCAGTGCCATGGTCCTTGTAATGAACGCGGGTACCTTCGATGGTGATGAATTTTGAATCTTCATCACAGTATTTTTTTTCCAGTTTTTCAACCGGGGTTGAGCGGATGCCGAGGTTGAGATTTTTAAAAAATCCTTTTGTTGCCATAATAGACCTCTTCGTTGTTGCGACAGTATGGAGTATAATGATTCGGTTTCGTTGGTTTTGTTTTATGAAGTGTACGAAGTGATACAAACATCTGATTGATAAGAACTTCCTTTAGTGTCGCGTAGCATAAGCGACATTCTATGGTATGTCAAGACTATTGTGTGCATCAACAAGAAACCTCACCGCGTGCAGGCGGCGAGGTTTCTTGTTGAAAAATATCTGCAGGAACCTTTTAAAATGATCGAAAAGGCCTCTTTAGCCAAAAACAATTTTTGGGTTTAATGTCATTTCGCATACAGCTTTTCAATCTGGTCTTTGTATTTATCAAAAACGACGCGTCTCTTCAGCTTCATGGTTTGCGTCAGCATGCCGTTTTCCAATGAAAAAGGTTCTCCAATGAATATGAATTTTCTCGGGATTTCATAGTTTCCATAGGTGGCTTTTAACTGATTGACGATTTCATTCTCCAGAAATTTCCGAGTCTCTTCTTTTTTCAATAGTTCGGCATGGTCTTTTGGTAAATTGTTTTTTTCTGCCCATTTTTCCAGTGCGGCAAAATCCGGAACGACCAGGGCGACGTTAAATTCACGGCCTTCCCCGTAGATCATGGCATTTTCAATGTAATGATTCAGCTTAATATCTTCTTCAATGCCTACCGGGAATACATACTTGCCGTTTTCAAGTTTAAACTGTTCCTTGAGTCTTCCGGTGATATAAAGAAAACCGTCTGCGTCCAGACGTCCCCGGTCTCCTGTTCTGAAACCGCCGTCAGGAGTCATAACGGCCGCAGTGGCTTCAGGCTTGTTATGGTACCCCTGCATCACGTTCGGCCCGTAAATGATGATTTCTCCATCGGTTGCATCCGGCCCGGTCATCGACTTATCGATCACGATTTTGCCCAAACCCATGGCGGGACCTACGCTGCCTATTCTGTATTTCGTCGGCCGGTTCATCGTTGCGCCGGGTGACGTTTCGGTCAATCCGTAAGCGTCATAAAGCGGGATACCCACATCCCAGAAAAAATGAGAAATTTCCGGATTCATCATGGCGCTTCCGGTCATGGAGCCCCTTAATCTGCCGCCAAGCTTTTCCCGGATTTTCTTGAAAACGATCGCATCCGCAATTTTAAATTTCAGGTTAGTCATAAAATCTGATTTGCCCTGTGCAGCCAGCTCGCGTTTCTTCTTGGCACTTTCCACTCCCATGACAAATAACGCCTTGGGCAGTCCGCCTTCTTCGTTCATCTTTGTCCATAACCCGTCATATATTTTATTAAAGACTCTGGGAACGGCCGTCAACATGGTCGGTTTAACCAACGCTAAATCAGCGCCGATCGTCGTTGTGCTTTCCGCAAAGCCTATGGAGCCTCCCAAGTAACAGTATATGATAAGTTCTGCGAGTCCGAAGACATGCGCCCAGGGCAGGATGGACAGCGCCCGGTCGTTTTCGTTCATTTCAGTGAAGCAAGCCATAGCCGCATGAGCGTTGGATGTAATGTTGGCCTGAGACAGAAGCACACCCTTCGGATCGCCGGTCGTTCCCGACGTATAAATCAGGATACAGATGGAAGAAGGATCCGGATAGATGCTTTTAACAGCTTTGGCAGCGCCTTTCTTTTCCAGATCCGCCAGCGTATCCGGGCCATCACCTTCCAGCACAATAATTTTTTGCAACGAGGGGATCGAAGAAAGGACATCCTTTATTTTGGCGTATATTTCTTTCTTGCTGATAAAGAGCACTTTAATTTGAGAATCGTTAATAATATATTGCCAAACCTTTGCCAGTTCGGCTTCGTACATAGGCACAAACCGTGCATTCAGGCCGCTGGTGGCAAAAAAGCACACGGCCCATTCTGTGCTGTTGTTGCAGATAATGCCGACGGCATCATCCTTTTGAATTTCCAGTTGACTCAAGCCGCTTCTGACATGATCCACGCGTTTTCCCAAATCAGCAAAAGTGATCCATTCATATTGTTGCAATGTTTTGTTTTTTGTTCCCAGAAAAGGCCGCTGTGCATATTTCACAACTGATTTTTCCAGGATTTCGACAATGTTATCCGGCTTGATTAACTGGTACATACATTACTCCTTCGTCCTTTGATTCAATATTCTGTTTTTAGTTTTTATTCTTGGGAGTATAGAAACAATTCATTTGCTTGTCAACACAATACAGGAACACACAATACAGGATTACCTGCGCAGACCTTGCGCCAAGCGAGCGATAGATGATAAAATAATAGATAAAAAAGATCAGGTATGTTTTAATAAGTGAAAAATAATTTTTCATAATTTTCTCAGCCATGAATGACGCAACGAGTGAATATAAAATATCAAGGTGGTTTGCCGAATTTTCAGACCACGATACGGAAGCCTCTTTTCAAAGCCATGTTCAGCCGATTGTGACCCGGCAGTTGCGCACGGCTCTGATCCTCTGGGGCGTCTTGCTGCTGCTCTTCGCCATTCCCGACTATCTTGCTATGGGTTTGACCAGACCGTTTTACTATCTGCTGGCCTACCGGTTGGTCATGACGATCGGGTTGTTAACGCTTTTTTTTATGATCACACCGGAAACCAAAATTTTTAAAATCAGTCATCCTGTCATGTGGTTCATCATCGTCTATTTGTCAGGATTCATGCTTTTTTTTATTTATAAGCCAGATCTCGTTTATATGGTTGTTGCGGTACTCATGATTCAACTGCTCGCCTTACTGATCTTTATTCCCATCCGTTTTATCATGACCTTTTTCGCCTCCTTGTATGGTGTTTTCATCATCGTCCTGACCTGTTATTTACTGAGCATTACAACATCCAACCCGATCTATACAACATCCAACCTGATCTCCCTGTTTGTGATCCTGTTGCTGCCGGTCGGTGTAGGTGCGTTAACAACACACCGCCTGGGCGTTATGCACCGAAGAGAGTTTGCGCTGTGGATCCAGTCACAAACAATCAATCGGCAGTTGGAAGAAGAAATTAATCGTCGTGTTAAACTGGAGGCTGCTCTGAAGGAAATGGCAGCAACAGACCCTCTGACCGGCCTTTACAACCGGCGCGAATATGACATGCTTTTTCAGCATGAAATGGAGCGGGCCAATCGTTTGAATACGCCCTTGTCCGTGGGCATTATCGATCTGGATCACTTCAAGCAGGTCAATGATACCTATGGTCATGCCGCAGGTGACGAAGTATTGAAGCGAGCCGCACGTTTGTTCCGTGAAAATCTCCGAACGATGGATGTCGTCGGACGTTGGGGAGGCGAAGAATTTATTATCATGCTGCCCGAAATTGCCATTGATCAGGCCCAGATGACCTGTAACAGACTTTTGACAGCGCTTGCCGCAACCGACATTGATGTCGGCTCGACATCAATCAAGATTACCGCTACGATTGGAATAACCCAACTTCTTCCCGGTGACAAAATGGACGAAATCATCAGCAGAGCCGACGAAGCCCTGTATAAAGGCAAAGAAGCCGGCCGAAACCGCGTTGAGATCAATTCAGTCCTCATGTAAGCTCGTCAGTCATTTGAATAAGCGGCGCGTAACGTCTATGGCAAAACAAACTTAAGAAAAAAAGAGGGAAGGGAATGAACTCCCATCCCTCTTGAAGATGACACGGGGGCTTTACACGTTGAAGGACGCTTCGGGTGCTTCCATGATGGAATTGTCGCCTTCTTTGATGACTCTCAGAATCGTGCCCACGATCGGCAGGATGTTATGGCAGAAGAATTTGGCGGAAGCCACTTTGCCAGTGCGTTTAGTAATCTCTGAGACTTTGACTCC
>CAYZLL010000101.1:0-8917 GCA_964479225.1 uncultured Smithella sp. | reverse complement strand
GTTTTGCTATCAACCTTGCCATACATTATATTATTTGGGCAACAGGCCGTGCAAGCTTGAACCAGCAAGATTGTGTCATCTATGGAAAAAGGGATTGATATTTATTTAAAGTGTGTCATTATAATTCTGTAATATGTTATTATTCACATAATATGGAAATATTAAATATGAATATCATGGAAATTAAGGAAAAGTTAAGGGATTTTATAGCGTTCAGTTTGAATGATATTCGTAAAATTGATGCCGGTTTTGATTTGCGCCGTTTAAATGAATGGCAGGCGAAAGGTTATATCAAACTCATCCGGCGCGGGCATTACTCCTTTTCCGGTCTTGAAATGAATGAGTCGGTTCTTGCTTTGGTTGCCAATAAAATTTATGCTCCTTCTTACGTTTCGCTGGAAATGGCGCTTTCTCATTATAATCTGATTCCCGAAGCTGTTTACGGGATCACATCGGTTACGTCCCGCAAAACAAATCGTTTCAAAACGGGTTTTGGCGAATTTATTTATCGTCACATGAAGCCGCAGTTTATGTTCGGTTATAAGCTTGTCGATTATAGGCACCAGAATTTTAAAATCGCGGAGCCGGAAAAAGCGATTCTGGATTATTTCTACTTGAATTCAAATTTAAATTCCGCAGCGGACTTTGACGGTTTGCGTTTTAACAGCGAGGAATTTACACAGGTGGCGGCGAAGGATAAATTACAAAGTTATCTTGCCGTTTTTGAGAATAAGAAACTCGAGCAAAGGTTCAACAGGTTTTTAAGATATATCCGTTATGATTAGCATCAGTCAGATCGAGCAATACTATCCGGAAAAGTTGCGCGGTTTTAAAAGAAATATTCTGCGTGAGTATTTGCAATACAAGATTCTGGAGATTATTTTCAATTCGCGGTTGGCGCCGAAACTGTCTTTTCTCGGCGGGACTGTTTTACGTATTGTCCATGAGAACACGCGCTTTTCTGAAGATCTCGACTTTGATAATTTTCAGCTCGGTGAAGATGAATTTATTCTGTTGACCAAAGAAATTGAAAAAGGCCTTCAGCGGGAAGGCTATAGTGTGGAGATTCGCAATGTTTTGAAAAGCGCCTTGAGCTGTTATATCAAACTGCCGCAGGTTTTGTTTGATAACGCGATGTCGGATTTAAAGGGTGAAAAGATATTCATCCAGGTGGATACGGAACCGCACGGATTCGACTACACGCCGGATAAAGTGTTTCTGAATAAGTTTGACGTTTTCACGCAGATCGCTGTCACGCCGCCGGACATTTTGCTGGCGCAAAAAATTTACGCGCTGCTGAACCGCAAAAGGGCGAAAGGGCGCGATTTTTATGATGTGATTTTTTTGCTCAAAAAGACAAAACTGAATTATGATTATCTGAAACAAAAAACCGGTATTGCTGATGAACAGGCGCTGAAACATAAGGTGCTAGACCATTTAAAGGGTGTAAATCTGAAAGAATTGGCTAAAGATGTGGAGCCTTTCCTGTTCTCTCCATCAGACAGTAAAAAAATTGTTCTTTTTCGGGACTATATCGAGCAGGTAAAGTTTTAAAAACCCGGGGACGGAGGGCTGAAGTCAGAGGGCACAGCGAAAAGAAAGTTCTACGTTCTACGTTCAAGGTTAAAAAAAGACAGATTTAAGATTTAAGTAGTTAAGGAAAAGTTCGGACGCGTCATTCCGGCGTGGGCTTAGCCGGAATCCAGGAAATAACAATACTGGATGCCGGTCTGCACCGGCTGTGCCACAATAGTAAAGAGAGTTTTGCATAACTCCTCCTCATGTCATTTCGAGGAGCAAAGCGACGAGAAATCTTTCTTTAATATTATTGCATTATAAGATTTCTCCCTTCGGTCGAAATGACAATTTGATCATTATGCAAAGGTTTCAGTAAAGGCTGTCATTCCGAACGTATGTGAGGAATCTTAAGACATTGAATTTATGAAGATCAAGATTTCTCCCTTCGCTTCGAAATGACACAAAAACGAATTGCGACACAGTCTCCTGCATGACAAGATTCACGCTGCAAGCTTGAATCAGCAAGAAGATGAAATTTTGCATTGCTTTGTGTTGCACTAAGTGATATGGTAAATAACAAGATGATACTAAAAACCAAATATTTTTCCAAATGGGCACGCAAAGCTGGTTTGATTGACGCTTTGCTGAAAAATGCCGTTCTTGAGATTAAGTGTGGTTTGCTGGATGCCAATCTTGGTGGTGGTATTGTAAAAAAGCGCATTGCTTTGCCGGGCAGAGGAAAGTGTGGTAGTACAAGAACATTGCTGGCAACAAATTTACGCAGCCGCTGGTTTTCATATTTGGTTTTGAAAAAAACGAGGCTGAAAATGTTTCAGCAAAAGAACTGTTGGTTTTGAAAATGCTGGCAGATGATTTGCTGGGAATGTCTGCCGCACAAATTCAAGTTGCCATTAGTAATGGTTCTTTAGTGGAGGTTCAAGATGAAAAATAAAAAATGTGAGAGCCGTCTTTTAAAATCTGTTCATGAAACAGCAAAGGATTTGCACAAGGATGGATTAATAGATAAACGTAAAATGCATGAATATGATTTTTTGTGTATGGAACCGGTCGGACAATATTCGGCAAAGCAAATCCGTTCTCTGCGCGCGCGTTATCGGCTCAGCCAGGCTGTCATGGCGGTAATTCTCAATACCAGCCTCTCCACTGTTCAAAAGTGGGAAGTCGGAGATAAGCATCCTTCCGGCCCCTCTCTTAAACTGTTAAGCATTTTGGACCGCAAAGGTCTGGATGCGATGAGATGACATAAGGACGGAGGACTGAAGGGACGAAAGAAAAGTTCTACGTTCAAGGTTCAACGTTAGAAACACCGCTACTTTCATTCCCGACCTGATCGGGAATCCAGGATTTATGGATCTACCCAGATAACCTAAAGGTCACTATAGGGGCACCATGGCCCGACAAGCCCATTCGGGATGATAATATTGGTGAGTTGTCTTGATTGCGCAAGGGTCTGCCTGGTTTTTCTGCTTGACAATCATATTATTATGCTGTAAATCATACGACTATGAGCGATAATATGCAGCTATTTCGTATTTTAGAAAAAAAACTCCCATCTTCCAATAAGCATGGCCTTGTCCTGCTGACTGGCGCGCGCCAAACAGGCAAGACAACTCTTGCAAAAAATAAATATTCTGATTTGCGTTATCTCAATCTTGATGCCCCGGAAAACCGCGAAGCGGTTCGTTCCATTTCATCATCGCTTTGGGCTCGCGATGTCGGGTCGTCGATCCTTGATGAAGCGCAAAAGGAACCTGTTGTATTCGAGAAAGTTAAGTTTGCTTACGACGATGGCGCACTGCGCTTTTCCATATTACTGGGTTCCAGCCAAATTCTCCTTTTAAAAAGAATAAGAGAAACTCTTGCCGGCCGCATTGCGATTTACGAACTCTGGCCGTTGCTGCTGTGTGAGATTTTTAATGACTCGGCAAAAGCTCCTTTGAAGGTACCGCTTGTCGATAGTCTTTTTACGTCCATGAATTGTGACGATATCTTCGGAGAACAGCCGGGTATGTTGCTGGACAATGATAATGCGCTGCGCCTCCGCGCTCAAGATTATCTGTTGCAATGGGGCGGCATGCCCGCTCTGATAACGCTTAATGAAAACGAACGCCGCCAGTGGCTCAAAGATTATGAATACACGTATCTGGAGCGCGATGTGGCAGATCTTGTCCGCCTAAACGATTTGTTGCCTTTCAGAAAATTTCAGCGTCTTGCCGCGCTTCGTTCGGGTTGTTTGTTAAATTTCACGGAGCTTGCCAGAGACGCTACTGTTAGTGTTGATACCGCCAGACGCTACCTTGAGTATCTTCGTCTCTCTTATCAAACAGTTATTTTGCCACCATACCATTCCAACCTGACAAGTACCGTTATCAAAACGCCCAAGATTTACTGGCTGGATATAGGTTTGCTCCGATATTTAACAGGGATGCAGGAAACGACAACAGGATTAATATATGAATCCATGGTAGTGGCTGAGTTGCTAAAGTGGATGAAAACGATGCAACATGACGGTGATTTGTATTTCTATCGTACCCGCTCAGGATTGGAAGTGGATGTTATTCTTGAGACGTCTTCTGGCATCATCGGTATGGAAATCAAATCTCGCAGAACACTTGCAGCTAAGGATACAGCGGGATTGAAAGAAATTGCCAACATAATCGGCAAGCGATGGCGCGGCGGACTTGTTATTTATTCTGGCAATGAAATCAAAAGAATTGCATCTCCGCAAATATGGGCTGTTCCTTCACACCGTATGTTTACTTAATTAAAGATAGTACATAGTGGACAGTGGATGGCTTAAAAAAGTGAAGGGTTAAGGGAAAAAGGTTCGAGGTTCGCGGCTCAGCGGTTGAAGAAAGTTCTACGTTCAATGTTAAGAAAAGACAGATTTAAGTTTTAATGGTTAATATCTGATTGTTAAAAGTACAATTAATTATAAAATAGTCATTGCAGAAAATACCTTTTTTGTTTATTTATAGCCATCATGGAACGGAATTTAACATCATATTTAAATGAATGGAAAGCGTCGGCAAACCGTAAACCACTGATTCTCAAGGGTGCCCGGCAGGTAGGAAAGACCCATATCCTGAAGGATTTCGGTCGTTCGGCCTTCCCTCGCTTCCACTATGTTAATTTTGAAGAGGATGAAAAACTCGGACGCATTTTTGAGCAGGATCTTAAACCAACCCGGATTCTTGAAGAATTACAATTTTATCTGAATCAAAGCATTGATCGCCGCCAGGATCTTGTGATCTTTGATGAGATCCAGCGCTCTCCCAAGGCCCTGACCAGTCTGAAATATTTTTCAGAAGAGATGCCGGAATTGGCGATGTGCGCCGCCGGATCGCTTCTGGGTGTAACGCTGAATATGGAATCTTTCCCTGTCGGAAAGGTTCAGTTTCTGAATTTGTACCCTCTTTCTTTCGATGAATTTCTCGCTGGGGTGGAAAAGGTGCGATTGGCTGAATTGATCAGGAATCACGATCCGGCACAGCCCCTGCCGGAAATGGCCCACGGACAATTATGGGATTTATGGAAGCGATATTTGATTGTCGGCGGTTTGCCGGAAGCGGTAAATCTTTATCGGGAAAAACAGGAAAATTTATATGAGGCCGCCCGGGCGATAAGAAAAATGCAGCGCGATCTGCTGGATGCGTATTTAACCGATATGGCGAAACACTGCGGAAAAGCCAATGCTTTGCATATTGAAAGGCTCTGGCGGAATGTTCCCGCGCAATTGGCCAAAACGCAGAACGGCTCAGCCGGAAAATTCAAGCTCCGCGAAGGCATCCCGGGAATCCGCGGTTACGATAGACTCTCGGCGCCTTTGGACTGGCTGGAAAGCGCTGATCTGCTTATCCGGGTGCCTATTATCGATACCGCCGGAATTCCTCTTTCGGGATATGTCAGGGAAAATCGCTTTAAGCTGTATTTTTTTGACGTTGGACTTCTGGGCGCGATGAGCGGGATTGCTCCGACGACTTTTCTGAATTATGATTTTGGCAGCTACCAGGGATATGTGGCGGAAAATTTTGTGGCTCAGGAATTGAGGGCTGCCGGTGACCGGGTTCTCTATTGCTGGCAGGGTCGTACGTCGGAAGTGGAATTTCTTCAGGAAAGGGAGGGTGGAATCGTGCCGGTGGAGGTAAAGTCCGGGTGGGTAACACAGTCTAAAAGCCTGAAGGTCTATGCTGATCGCTATCGCCCTTCCCGAATGCATATCCTGAGCGCGAAAAACGTAAGCCGTTCCAACTCTCTTCATTATTTACCGCTATATCTGGCCGCCCGTCTGAAAGCTGGAGACTGAAGACCGAAGGAAAGACAGTCTGAGATCGGAGGGCGGAGGCAATAATAGGCTGAATGCTGAAGCAGTAGTACGGGTCTTTAGACCCGTTGAATGGGCGAGCAGACGCGAACCTGAATAACTTAAATACCCTAAAGGGCACCATGGGGTCACTATAGGGTTCGCACTACCGCGTCATTCCCGCGTGGTCTTGGCCGGAATCCAGGAAGAAAGTGGATCCCCGACAGGCCCGCTCGGGGATGACAAAAAAACTGTCATTCCCGCAATCTTCTGGTGGGAATCCATAGGGTGAGTCGATGCAATATTACGTTTACATTCTTGCAAGCAGAAAGAAAGGCACCCTTTACATTGGCGTAACATCTAATCTTGTGAAACGCATCTACGAACACAAAAACGATTTGGTTGAAGGATTTACAAGACAGTACAAAGTTCATAACCTTGTACATTTTGAAATTACCGAGTCTATTGAAAGTGCTATTGCTCGAGAAAAGAAACTAAAGAAATGGAATAGGGACTGGAAAATAAGATTAATTGAGAAGAGTAATCCCGATTGGCGCGACTTGTATGCAGAGTTGATTTAAATACTGGATCTACCCAGAGGGCACCATGGCCCGACAGGCCCGTTCGGGGATGACAAGGGAAACTGTAGCTGGCGCAGGGATATTTCCTGCTCCGAAACATTCTGATTCAATCTGCAACGCTTGAACCAGCAAGAGATCTAAGAAAAAGAAAAAATATATCTAGTCGATGTTGTAGGGCAGTTGAAAATTTCCTGCGACTATTCCAGGTACAGTAATATCCTCATCTAGAGACTCCCATCGCAAAGCATAACCGTTAAGGCGCACAGTCACTTCTTTTAATTTTTCTTCTGATGCGGTGGCAAGAAGTTTAAAACGGCTTGATGGGAATCCGATAATGCGTCCGTCTGTGAGTTCAATGTAAATAGTTCTTTTTTCTGTCCATGCTCTGACGGCAGCAGGTTCGACAGTTTCATTTTTCATGGCTAAAGTACTCATGAAATTTGTCCTCCAAAAAGTCGCGATATTCGTAGATTGTCTTTTCAATATGTCGTAAATTTTGTGGTGTTACGCCTCGATTACGTGCCAATCGTACAGGATCAAGCCAAAATTTGCATTCACCATCAGGTGTTTCAACGTGAATATGAGATGGCTCGTTGCCCTCATTTGAATAGAAATGAAACCTGCATGATCCTAATTTCATTACCGTTGGCGTGAATTAAAATAACCTCAATTATTATTAGTGTCAAGAAGAAAACAGTTTTAAAAACCCGGGGACAACATTTTTACGTTCAAAGTTCAAGGTTCAAGTTTAGGCGCTTAGTCTGACAGGAAGGCTGGTGTATTGAACAGATTTGCGCGGTTTTGCCCGGCTGGCGGGCATCTTTTGTCCGTACTTCCAACGGCGAGGAAATTGATTTGTTGATGGAACGAGGCCGGCAACGACTGGCTTTTGAGTTTAAAGCATCCACGTCCCCGCAGTTGACACGCGGCTGTGTTACTATGCTGAAGGATGTTGCGCCGAATCATGCATGGGTTGTATGTCCGATTGCCAAAGGTTGGGATATGCGCGATGGCGTAACGGTGGCGTCCATAGAGGAAGTTCTGTCATCTTTAAAAAATAAAAAGCTTTAAGATTGGCAGCTGGAGCAGGGATGCTTCCTGCTCAGAAATGTTTCGATTCGGGCTGCGGGCCTGAATCAGCAAGAGATGATGGTGAAATCAGCCTTCTTCACGAAGAATATCGTGGGTTCCTACGCGTCGCAACTCCATGTACTCTTTGTTTAATCGTAATGTCAGGCGGTATCCTTTGCTGATACGGATTTCGAATTTATCCGTTCCTTTAAGTTTCTTTAATCTTAATGATGGATGACGGTAATCTTCCAAAAGCAGTCTTAACTGTTTTTCAACACGTTGTCTAATATCTGCAGGCAATGCACGGTAATCTCTGAGGAAGGCATCAGTTCTTCTAATGATCACTGTTTAGATCCTTCATAAGTGCATCAAGATTATCAAAGTCACGGAATTTTCCGTTAGCCAGGTCCTCATCGGCCTGACGTTCTTTTTCCTGCCATTCTTTTGTCCAGAACCAGGACTGCTCTCGGGGTACTTTTATTGTTGTGATAGGCACTAAGCTGGCAATGCCATTTTCTATACGAACGTCGACCTCATCGCCTGGCTTAAGCTTAAGTGCGGTCATAATGCTCTTAGGAATAGCAATTTGTCTTTTACTGCTGATGCGCATAGCTTTACCTCTTTACTTTTTTACTTAGGTTAATAAAATTCCTTTTTCTTGTCAAGCGGAAATCACACAACAGGCTGAAGGGAAGACAGGTTCAGCGGTTCAGGGTTCACGGTTCAACGTTCAAGGTTAGGAAAACAGGTTAAACGATCCCAACTGCCGTAGTTCGTCCGATATTGATCTGCTCATTCAAACAGGCAGTCTGGCGGAAGCGGACAGAATTCTTGAATCCATGGGATTCAGGCGTCATGATTCACTGCCGCTACAATTCGTGACAGGAAGGCTTCATCACCTGGTTTACAGCAGGGAGGGGAACGACATCCTGCTGGAGATGCACTGGGATTTCGGTTATCCCCTGTATTTCGATATGACGCCCGATGAAATATGAAAAGGTGTCACAGGTGACTACAGACAGGGCTATTCTCTGACGCCGGAAAACATGGTGCTTATGTTGCTGATGCATCATTTCCGGCACGGATTCCGGGAGTTCAAAATTCTGGTGGACATCCTCTGGAGTTTTTACAAATATGACAAGGTCATCGACTGGCGGGGCTTTTCCGGCACGCTCAGAAAATTCGAAATGGTTAAAACCACGTTGATTGTTCTTCAACAGCTCGATGATCTGTGGGATCTCGCCGATGGACGGCTCGAATCATTTACGATTCTCCGGCAACAGCTTGCCACCTTGCCGGAAAGACCGGCTAAATTTTTGCTTCGTTACTTCAGGATGAATCTTTAGAGAAAAGAAACAGGCGCCCTGGACATGCAAGTATCTAAGCTGGCGCTTGATAAAAAAGCAAACGTTCTTTATTCTTT
>CAYZLL010000100.1:7788-8967 GCA_964479225.1 uncultured Smithella sp. | reverse complement strand
GAAAAAGTCGAATATCAGGCCAAATTGCACTGGCGGATTTATTTTACTGTTCCATCTTTGTTGACTTTGGGACTTTCTCCGCTGATTCGCCAAATGACAAGCGAGTTCATCATTACCAACAAAAGGGTCATCATGAAAACCGGTTTTATTTCCAGAAAAACTTTCGAGATGAATCTGCAGAAGATTGAATCCGTTAATGTGGATCAGTCTTTATTCGGAAGAATTCTCGGGTATGGCACTGTTACGGTCATCGGAACCGGCGGATCAAGGGAATCCTTTTCAGATATAAGCGCACCGTTGGTTTTCCGTCGTAAGTTTCAGGAAAAGGAACTTACGGAAGGGAAGGGTTAAAAATCATGTCTGATGCATCATCAAACAGACCCGGCATAGCAGCCGTTTTAAGTTTGATCATTCCGGGAGTGGGCCAGTTTTACAACGGCACGTTCTGGCGGGGAATATTCTGGCTGATTGTCACCCCCGGCCTTTGGATCGGTTCCGGTGGAATGCTGGGCTGGATCTGTCATGTCATCGCCGCGATCACTGCGTACAATTACGCAAAACGATTGCCTGCGAAAGATGAAAATTAAAAACCAAAAAATATTTCGGGCGGGTTCAATTTTCCTGGGTGGTTCCATTTTGCAGATTGAACCCGGAAATTGAGAACGCCCCAATAATCATCAGAATGCTTGAATCAGCAGGCAAAGATTGATAAAGGATAAAAAAAAATATTAAAGGGGTTATTATGAAATATTTTAAAATTCAGAAAGTTTATGTTCTGATGCTGTTGTTCATTTTATGTGTGTTTTTAGGCGCCGGATGCAGCAGCGATAGCGGAGATGTCCAAGCACTGATAGACGCAGAGAGCGATTCAGTCAATCCGGGCACATGTACGAAAGACGGGCCCAAGGTCACGTTGTCCAATCTTCGGGACGGTGCCTCCAATGTCCCGACAGACGTTGTAATCGAGGCTTTCTTCAGTCACGCCATGAATCCCCATACGATCGTAGCGGACGATACGCTGACGTTCACAGTCAGAGAAAAAGTCCTTAAAAGACCGGTGGACGGCACCGTTACGATGGACGCCACAAACATGATAGCCTTCTTCACGCCGGATAATCCTCTGGACACGGATACCGAATATACGGTGACCATTACTGAAAATGCCGAAACCGAAGGCGG
>CAYZLL010000100.1:0-7688 GCA_964479225.1 uncultured Smithella sp. | reverse complement strand
GGTGCAGGAGAGGCGAGTATGCATTGGTTAATTCTTTTTGTTGCCGGATTGTTTGAAATCGGTTGGGCAGTTGGTCTGAAATATACAGAAGGTTTTACACGGTTCTGGCCTTCCGTCGGTACGGTCCTATCAATGGTTATCAGTATGGGATTGCTGGGGATAGCTTTGAAATCACTGCCTGTCGGGACGGCTTATGCGATTTGGGTAGGCGTTGGCACGGTTGGCACAGCGATCGTCGGCATTGTACTGCTTGGCGAGTCTTCAAGTTTTATGAGGCTGTTGAGTCTTTTTCTGATTGTTGCGGGTATTGTTGGTCTTAAACTGGCCACGCCGGTCTGACAAGGTTGCAAATTGGTTTAACCGAAGGGTGAGGGGATCAGCCCCTGAAAAAGCTGACGTGTTGAATTTGTACAAAATATGGTATGAAGCCGGCATTAAAACACTCGGGGAACGCATTTGAAATTCGCATCAATAGCATCTGGAAGCAATGGCAATTGTTATTATCTGGAAAATGACGAGGAAGCCATTCTCGTGGATGCGGGCATCAGCGCCAAACAGATTGTCAACCGGATGGCCAACCTCGGCCTTTCCATGTCCCGGGTGAAGGGATTGTTCATTTCCCACGAGCATTCAGACCACATCCGCGGGGTTGATGTTCTTTCACGAAAATTTTCTCTTCCTGTGTTCCTGACCCGAAAAACATACGCGTCGTATGGCCGGGAAATCAGCGAATCCCTGTTGAATTATTTTTCTCCGGGCGAGCAGGTGGAAATTGGCGGAATGTGCGTCAGTTCATTCCTGAAGAATCATGATGCGGCAGAGCCTTGCAGCTTCCTGGTTTCGTCGGCAGGCGGGAATGTTGCGGTGATGACCGATATTGGATTGGAATGCCCGAATGTGGTTGCTCATCTGAGGGATGCCGACGCGATATTTTTAGAATCAAATTATGATGACGACATGCTGAAGCATGGCCCTTACCCGTCCTTTCTGAAAGCAAGGATTGCGTCTGATGTCGGCCATCTGTCCAACATGCAGGCCGCGATGATTGCTCTACAGCATGCATCGCCGAGATTGCAGCACATTGTCCTTTCTCACATTTCCGAAAACAACAACACGCCGGATCTTGCGTTTCGCACGTTTGATCATGTTATGAAACAGCGCATAGATCTCAATCCGGAATTATCCGTAGCTTCAAGATACAGGGAAAGCGGACTTGTATGCCTGAAGTAGGCGGGGGCATAGAACCTCTTTGGTAGAGACTGTGTCGTAATCCGTCTTTGTGTCATTTCGAAGCGAAGCGAGAAATCTTGATCTTAATAAATTCAGCGTCTTAAGATTCCTCACATACGTTCGGAATGACAGTCTTTGCTATTGTGACACAGTCTCGTCAACCGCAATGGCATTTCAGCCAGGTCTCATGCCGAAGATCGTTTATGCAGCACATAGTATGTTTTCCGGCCTTCGAGGCTTTCAAAACGTCCCGCATATTCCGTCTCAATGCCGTTTGCTTTCTTTTTGAGATTGTTCTTGTACTGGTTGAAAGTTTTCTGAATGGCGGCGTGATTGGAGATCCTCAGCGGCATCAGAATGTACTGATAACGGACATCTTCAAAAATCTCAATCAGGACATCCTTCAAACATTCAAAAAAGTTATGATACAGCGCTTTGCGTTCCCTTGGTATCTGTATCCGGTCAATGATCAGGGTGTCGTGTTGCGCGCAGAAATCGAGCATGTAAATATTGCCGATCCATTTTGGTCCTTTAAATATTCTGATGTTGAAGAAAAAAGGTGTCATTAATTGTTTTTCTCCCAGATAGGAGTCGGTGCAATCGCTGGAAAATCGTGCCTTGATCAGATCAAAAAAATCTTTTGTCGGATAAAAATCCAGTGTGATGGCTTTCGTATAGTGCCGGACCGTCCTCTCGGTAACAGTTGCCACTGATTCCATGATTTTGGTTGGCTTGTACAGTTTCTGGAATGTTTCCAGTTCGGGGGAAAGGAAAAGGTTTCTGTAAACCGAAGGGGCGCGGTCAATGTTGTGCTTCATGGATTCAATGTAATGATGCAATCTGTTTTTGGATTCCCCCGGGATGGACATTTTCGCGGCGACACCATCTATCTTGTTCAATGCTTTGTATAAATCATCGGAGGTCATGTTCTGTTTGATATAACCCATCAGGTTCATGATGTGGCGGGATGACAAATTGATACGGGACATCTTTAAAGACAGTTTCGGGATCATGCTGTTGGCGTTTCTCGTCAGCAATCCCTGAAGCGTTTGCGGCAACCGGGCAAAAAGCAATTCCGCCATGGCATTTTGATGAAGCGGATTGTCCCCGCCTGATTTTTCTTTTTTCAGGACGAGCAGGATGTCTTCGTTGCGAGGGTCGAATACCGTCAAAGCGACGAGACCTTTTTTCAACTGGACAGGATTCAGGACCGATGTCTTTTGCGCTTTGACGTAAACGATCAACTCCTTTTTCAGTAACCTGCGGATGGCCATGATGGCGGAATACATCGGCAAAGGCGTTGCGGGAAGATGTTCCAGCTCAAAGCGTTTCCGGATTTCCAGGGGGAAGGTATGAAAAAAATGAAAGAGATCGGGATGACGGATAATATCGCTTATCCACGGGATGCTTTGCCTGATCAGCGGGTACTGGTCAAGCAGAGGCAGCAAGGCGACCTCTGAAAGATTAATCTTTACGTCCCGAATCTTTTTTTTATCAATGTTAACTTTCGTGAATTCTTTTGATACGGTCTTCTTCGCCTGGGTCAACGCGGGCGGTTGATGCAGCGTGGTTTTGTCGGCCAGAAGCAGGAGTTTCTGGTAATCCGTGACACTGATAAGCTCGCTGTGCATGGCCTGAAGGATGTCTTCAATGGTTTCCAGACGGTAGGGTATTTCCAGGGGATCATTTTTCATTCCAATTAAAACCTTTTGGTTCTTCAATTATGATTTAAGGTGCAGGGCTTTTTGAAGATGCTTCATAAATTCGGCACGGGAGATTTCTACAGCGCCGAATCTTGTCATGTGCTCCGTGTTGACCTGACAGTCGATGAGTTCAAAGCCTTTTTCCGCAAGGTTTAAGGCGTATGTCGCAAAGGCAACCTTGGAAGCGTCGCTCTTTTTTGCGAACATCGATTCCCCGAAAAAGACCCTGCCCAGAATAATGCCGTAAAAACCGCCGGCCAATTCATCGCCATCCCACGCCTCGACGGAGTGCGCGTAACCGGCCTTGTGCATCCGGACATATGCACTGATCATGTCATCGTTGATCCACGTGCCGTCCTGTTCTTTTCTGCGGATGGTGGAGCAGTTTCGGATGACATCTTCAAAAGCGGTATTCGTTGTTATCCTGAAAATGCCTTTCTTCATGGTCTGCCGCAGGGTGTGTGGTACTTTCAACATCTTGGGAAATATGACCGGACGAGGATCCGGTGACCACCACAGGATGGGCGTGTCATCGGAATACCACGGGAATATCCCCATCGAATACGCGAGCACCAGCCGGTTGACGCTCAGATCGCCGCCAACGGCCAGCAGACCGTCATCGTCGGCCAGTTCGGGGGGCGGGAAGGCAAGCTTTCGGGTCAGTCGATAAACAGTCATGCTTCAGGATGATCACCTCAGACGTCATACTTAATCGGTGTATTGGAATTGGAGATGCCCGTCCTGGAAGTCAACAGTGATGCTGCCGCCCTTTTGCAATTTGCCGAAGAGCAGTTCTTCGGAGAGCGCATCTTTGATTTCTGTCTGAATAAGCCGGGCCAGGGGCCTTGCGCCTAATTTGCTGTCGTATCCCTCTTGCGCCAGCCAATCGCGGGAAGCATCGGTCAATTCAATTTTCACCTTTTTTGCCGCAAGCTGTTTGCCCAGATCTTTGACAAACTTATCCACGACCTTTTTCATGACCGCGGGAGAAAGCGGGTTGAAGTTAATTATGGCGTCCAGCCGGTTCCTGAATTCAGGATTAAAGAGTTTCTTGATCGCTTCTTCACTTTTTGAGCCTGTTTCATCTTTTCTTGAGCCGAAACCTATCGTGTCCTTATCCATTTCCCTGGCGCCCGCATTGGACGTCATAATGAGAATAACATTCCGGAAGTCAGCCTTTTTCCCGTTGTTGTCTGTCAGGGTGGAGTAATCCATGACCTGCAGCAGGATGCTGAAGATATCGGGGTGCGCTTTTTCGATTTCATCCATCAGTAGAACAGAGTAGGGATGTTTCCTGATTGCGTCCGTCAGCAGACCGCCCTGGTCGAAGCCGACATAGCCGGGAGGCGCGCCGATCAGCCTGGCCACGGTGTGCTTTTCCATGTATTCGCTCATGTCGAAGCGGGTGAATTGGACGCCGAGCACATTGGCCATTTGTTTGGAGACCTCCGTCTTGCCGACGCCTGTCGGACCTGTAAAGAGGAAGCAGCCGATCGGTCTTTCGGGAAGGGCCAGGCCCGCGCGTGATCGCTTGATGGCGGATACCAGAGAATGGATGGCGTTATCCTGTCCAAAGACCGCATTTTTAAGTTCCGCTTCAAGGTCTTTTAATTTTTCTGTGTCGGACGCGGATAGGTTGATCGATGGTATCTTGGCAATGTGCGCGACAATGGCGCCAATTTCCTTTACGCCGACAACCGCTTTATTTTTACTCCCCGCCAGCAGCTTTTGAGTAGCGCCTGATTCATCAATGACGTCAATGGCCTTGTCCGGCATGAATTTGTCGTTGATATATTTCGCGGAAAGTTCCGCGGCAGACTTGATCGCGGCATCCGTGTACCGGACACCGTGGAAATCCTCATAATAAGAACGCAGGCCTTTCAGGATATCAATCGTTTCCGCAACCGTGGGTTCATAAATTTCTATCTTCTGAAACCTTCTGGAAAGTGCGCGGTCTTTTTCAAAATAATTTTTGTATTCCTCATACGTGCTGGCGCCGATGCAACGCAGTCTGCCTGAATTCAGCACCGGCTTGAGAATGTTGGACGCATCCATCGATCCGCCGCTGGTCGCTCCCGCGCCGACAATTGTATGAATCTCATCAATGAAAAGGATGCAGCCGGGAATTTTTTCCAGTTCATTAATGGTGGCTTTCAGGCGCGCCTCAAAATCGCCCCGGTACTTTGTCCCGGCCAGCAGCGCGCCCATGTCCAAAAGATAAATCGTCGTGTTCTTCAACGGCTCGGGAACAGATCCCTGATGGATATTCAGCGCGAGGCCCTCGACAAGGGCGGTCTTGCCGACGCCCGGTTCGCCGACAAAAACGACGTTGTTTTTCCGGCGCCTGCACAGCACCTGAATGCACCGCTTGAGCTCTTCTTTCCGTCCAACCAGCGGGTCGATCTCGCCCGCGGCGGCTTTTTCAATCAGATTGACGGCGTAAAGTTTCAGTGGATCTTTGGAAACGGGTCGTTTGGGTGAGGCCTGGTCTGCCTCCGGATCCTGCAGCGGTTCTTCCTGGTGCGAACCATGATGTTCTTCCTCGAGATAACCGGAACCGCCGTGGGAGATGTAATTGAGGACATCCAGGCGGGAGATGCCTTCCTGCTGGAGGAAATGGACGGCGTAGGAATCCTGTTCGCCATAAAGCGCCGCCAGCAGATCGCCTGCCTCGACTTCCTCCTTTTCGGCGGACACGACATGGTTTACCGCCCGTTGAATAACCCGCTGGAAGCCAAGGGCATGAACAGGCTCTGCGCGCTTTTCAGGCGGCAATGTGGGGATATTCTTGGCGAAAAATGTCTCCATGGCGTTCTTGATCCGGGTGACATCGCCGCCACATCCTGTGATGATCTCGATGCCGGTATCGTCATGGATCAGTGCGAAAAGAATATGCTCGGCGGTAATATACTCATGCCGGCGTTTTTTTGCGTCTCTGATGATTGCATCCAGGGCCAGGCCCAGCTCTTTGTTGATCATTCCTTCTCCATTGTGCATTTCAGTGGAAATTTATTTCTGGAAGCCATTTCATGAACGGTGACCACTTTGGTTTCGGCAATCTCACGCGTATAAACACCGCAAAGTCCGGCGCCCTTTTTGTGGACGCTCAGCATGATTTGTGTGGCCTCCGGCGTGGACTTGTGGAACACGGTTTCCAACACGTGCACCACGAACTCCATCGTTGTATAATCATCGTTTAGAATGATGACCCGATAAAGGGCAGGCTCTTTCGTGTCCTGCCTTTCTTTTTCGGCAACATTTTCGTCTAATTGAATCTTTTCCTCGTTCATGACTGTTCCATATAACCTGTTTCATTTTAGCACAAATTATTTTTGAGTCCAGCCATCTGTTCATTGTCTGTTCATCGGTGCGGATATTCCAAAGTTTTTTATGTCGTTCTCTTTTCCCTTTGCCAATCCCGCTGCCATTCATACATGGCTTCCCAGCAACGCATATACGCGTCGCGTCTCCGGTAATCGCTGTGGCCGATGGTGTTCTTGAAGTTGTCGTAATCCATGACCATGGCTTCATTGGCCAGAAAAGATGCCAGGATTTTCCGGGGCACGATCATCCTGTACGCATAATCGGCCCTGGGCGAGTCGATGACTTCACCGCGGAATTCATATTCAGATTGAAGTCGTTTTTGCAGTTTATCGATGTCATTTTTGCAGCGCACCCGCACCATCAGCTCATTTTGGCTGCAGGGCGGCTTGTGCACGATCGAATAAAAACCTGTTTTAACATAAAGCCACATAGTCACATCTCCTTATGGTTAATTATTATTGCATTAGGTTAAGCTGTTCCTGTCCTTTCACGTTCACGTTTTCGATTTGACATTAACCGTTTGTTTCTGATACCTTAAGGTCATGACGACAAGGGTGAGTCGCATTATTTTCGCCAAAAGGGGGAATGATTCATGTCTCGTGAGCAAAACGGACAGACAAAGTTGATCCGTGTCGGGCAGATTCTCAGAATCTTTATGGAAAAGGAAATCGTTTCGAGCAGTTGGCTCAGCAGCACATTTCAGACAACGCCGCGAACGATTCAGCGGGATCTGTTGCTGCTCAAAGAATCCGGATTTCCCATCCATGAAATTCAGAAAGGCAGTTACCAGTTAAGCAAGGACCTGGTGAAAAACCTGGAAGTCTTTGATGATACGGAACTGGCGCTGATGGTTGCCCTCAGGAATGTTGTCGCCCAGTTAGGTCAGCCTTTTCAAAAAGCTGTGGACGGCGTTCTGGAAAGGCTCTACGAAAGCGTCACCTCCATGCCTGTGTTTGTAAAAATTGACGACGCCATGCCGCTGGATACCGCTTTTTTGAACCGCATGGTGAAAGCCATCCGGGATAAAAAACAGGCCGGTTTCCGGTACGCCGGCAGAAAAAAAACGCATGATGTCATCATGGAACCCTATCGGGTCGTCTATTTTAATGGCTTCTGGTATTTGATCGGCAACGAAACGTCCACGGGAATTCTCAAGCGGTATGCGCTGGATAAAATAAAAGATTTGAAAATACTGAAAACCGGTTTTAAATCCATTCCCCAAAACCTGGATGCCGTTCTTCAGGAAAGCGCCAATATCTGGTTTTCTGAAAAAATGAATACGGAAATCACGGTGCTCGTTGACGCCAAAGTCAGCAACTATTTTAAAAGAAGGAAGATGTTCCCGACTCAGCAGATTGTAGCGGAAAGGCCGGATGGTTCACTGGTTGTATCCTTTCGTGTGGGTCGCTACGAGGCCATCCGCGATATGCT
>CAYZLL010000099.1:0-9236 GCA_964479225.1 uncultured Smithella sp. | reverse complement strand
GTCCCTGCAGCTTTCTGGGATAACCGGAACCGTTTATTCGTTCATGGTGCTGATAAACCATCTCCGCGAGCGGCCACGGAGATTCAATATTTTTTAAGATGTCATATCCACTCTGGACGTGTTCCTGAACAATAGAATATTCTATTGTTGTCAGTTTGGACGGTTTGGTCAGGATTTCCGCCGGTATGGATAGTTTGCCGATATCGTGAATTGTTGCAGCCATCCGTATTCCATCAATGGTGTGTGGTGATAATTGCATTTCCGTAGCAATAGCTCTGGCAAGATCAGCGACACGCAATTGATGACCGGCTGTATAAGGATCCCGCATTTCAATAGCCGATATCATCACCTGAATGGTTGTCCCGACCGATTTTCTAAGACTTTCCAAAGTGTGTTGAAGTTCCTCATCGATCCGTTTGCGGTCGGTGATATCCCGCAGGATATAAATAAGACATTCCTGCTCGTCGATGGTGATGCCTCGGGCGGAATAGATACCGAAACGTTCAGATCCGTCTCTGCGCCGGAACTTGAATTCGCGATTAAGGATATCCTTGCCGGCTTTCAACTCCGCCGTCATGAAATCACGCTCCGCAAGATCGACCCAGAAATTAACGGAGGGTTCGCTGGATTTTTTGCCGATGACGAGTTCGCGTTTCCATCCCAGGATATCTTCAAATCCTTTGTTGGCATCCATGATCAAACCGTCGTTCAGGCGTGTCAGCGCGATGCAATCCGGTGTTGTCATGAATATTTTGCGAAACTTGTCTTCAGAGAGGCGTGATTGCTCTTCGGCCATCTTGCGTTCCGTAATGTTTAATAGAATGCCGTCAAAGACGGTTCTGTCTTCATAGTGTGTCGGCGTGGACAGGCCGTGAAACCAGATCATTTTTCCGGTCATCAGCGCGAAACGTCCCTCGAAATGCCAGGGCTTTTTGTTTTTGACGACCAGTTCAATCGATTCCAGAAACCGTTCCCTGTCTTCCTCATGAAGACGTGACATGAAAAGGGGAAAAAAATTATCCAGATTGGTCATATCGATATTTTCTGTAAATTTGGAAAATTCACCCAAAGGTTCGCTGATATAGCTCATGCCGAAGTCACCACTGTCTTTGGCGTAGAATTGAAAAATAACCCCCGGCAGATTTTCAGTGATGCCGCGCAGCCGTTCATCTCTTTCCCTTAAGATTGTTTCGGTTCGTTTCCGTTCCGTAATATCCCGGCACACATTCACAACGGCAAATGGTGTCCCATCTTCATTGCGGAGCACATCTCCGTCAATTTCAAACAGGATTCTTCGTCCGTCTTTTGTGAGCAGATAATATTCTCGGATGCCCAATCGGCCGTTTCTCATGTACTGAAGATTTTGCAACACCCGTTCGTGATGCTCCGGCGCAATGAATTTCATCAGATTCTGACCCAGAAATTCATCTTTGCTGTATCCGCCGATCTTGAAAGCGTTATCATTTGCAAAGAGAATGTTGCCTTCCAGATCGGTGCGCACAACAATATCCGGCATGGCATTGACCAGCTTCGTTTGCAGCTCTTCACTTCTCCGCAGTTCCTCTTCCGCCTTTTTGCGTTCGGTGATGTCGCGTGTGATGCCGATAATGCCGACAGGCTTGCCGTCATCCGACCACAGGAAGGAGGCGGTTACTTCCGCCGGGAAAGTCGATCCGTCCTTTCGCAATTCCTCCGATTCGTAAGTCATCGTTGAATTGCGGTCGAAATCAGGTTCACCGGCTTTGACCAGTTGTTCCGACATTATGGCGATATTCCGGTTCATCTGCTGGGGGGAAACCAGGTCCTGCAAAGAGAGTTTCATAAATTCATCGACTGTCCAACCGTGCGTGCGCTCCACAACTTCATTGACATAAATAAAACGGCCTGTAAGATCCATGGTCCAGATTAAATCCGGACTGCATTTTGCGATTTTACGATACTTCTCCTCGCTGCGGCGCAATCCTTCCTGTGCGGCTTCCTTTTGGGATTTCGCCTCTTGATGCTGTTTCCGGATGATCGTTTCTTCCAGTTCTCTGGCAATCGCCGGACACAGGCGGGAATAGTTTCCTTTTATGATGTAATCACGGGCGCCCAGGCGCATGCATTCGACAGCTTTCTCTTCGCCGATTGTTCCGGAGACAATGATGACGGGAATATTAACGTTTTCTTCTTTTAGCAAAGAAAGGGCCGATGGAGCGCTGAATTGCGGCATCTTGTAGTCACAAAGAATGACGTCCCAGACCTTATCGTTGACGGCTTTTATCATGGCGTCGGCGGTTTCAATCCGATCGTATTGAGGATGATATCCGCCCTTTTTCAGTTCACGTATTAATAGCAGAAGATCATCTTCCGAATCCTCAATGACCAAGACCTTGATGGATTGAGGGGTATTGATGCCGGTGGAAAGCGAATTCTTCATGAATGACCCCTAATGTTTATTGTCGCGATAATGAAAAAAGTTTTTAAGATGAAGACGGTAACTTGTCTTAACCAATTGGATAGTATTATAAGACATTTGAATTATCAAGAGACAATTCGCAGATGTCCTTGGTAAATCTTATCATAAAATACCTCCGATTGCTGTCACCGATTTTTCCGGAAGGAGAAGGAAACTGGCATTGATTTTCACGCCGAATTTTTCCATTTGTAATTTTTCATAAATGACTTTTTGATTTTCCAAGGCAAAGTCCGCATAGCCGGCGGAAAAACGTCGCGGCAGAAGGGTTTTCCCTTCACGCCGTAGTTGCTGATTCACATAATGCATGATCCAGTCCAGTCCGGCGTCGACTGTTTCGCTCGCTGTGGCGTCGTAAACGACAGCGGCCACCAAATCATTCCGGCCGGTCTTTTCCTGAATGGCGGCCATAACCGCATTGCCGGCAGTGGCGCCCATCAGAATAATTTCCCGGCAATCCCGCAGGAAGGCGGACAATTTCTTGCTGTTGAAAGTCAGGTCTCCGGACAGCAATATTTTTTCGCCTTCGTTTTGATTGATTTTCAGGCGAAGAAACATTCCCTTGAGTGAAATAACGGAAGAGGCTTCCCGGATAAACGCGTCGGTGTCTTTTTGCTGAAGGGCCGAAATTTCAGTAATGTTTTTTTTGAAGCCGAGGCGCTGATATGTTTTTTCACGGGGAGGATCCATGGGTATCTTTTCGAAAAAAATGACAGATTCCATCTTGATCCTTTTCGCGACAATTGTCCTTTGAACGTTTGCGGAGGTTTTTGTCAGTGCAAAAGTTTACGGAGATTGACGGATACCGCATCGCCCATGGTTGTTGTGCCGACAAGTTTTTTATCCGGTTGATAAATATCCTGTGTGCGGAAACCTTCTTTTAACGTTTCGGCAACCGCTTGTTCGATCAAGCCGGCTTCCTGCAACATGGAAAAGGAATAACGCAGCATCAATGCCACGGACAAAATGGTTGCCAGCGGATTGGCGATATTCCTTCCCGCTATGTCAGGCGCAGAGCCGTGGATTGGTTCATATAAAGCGCTCTTCTTGCCCAGACTGGCGGAAGGAAGCATCCCGATGGAGCCGGTCAGCATGGCGGCTTCATCACTTAAGATGTCTCCGAACAGATTGCCGGTGACAATGACATCAAATTGAGACGGATTACGGATAAGCTGCAGGGCGCAATTGTCCACGTACATGTGTTTTAAAGTGACATCGGGATAATTTTTGCCAACTTCAGTGACGACATTACGCCACAGCTCCATCGTTTCGAGAATGTTGGCTTTGTCCACGGATAGGAGATTTTTTTTGCGCGTGTGCGCAATTTCGAAGGCGCGGATGGCGATGCGGCGGATTTCATCCTCGGAGTAAACCATGGTGTTGACGCCCTTGCGTTTCCCTTTTTTGTTTTGCTTGACGCCCCGCGGCTTGCCGAAATAAACATCGCCGGTCAATTCGCGGATAATCATAATATCAATGCCCTGAACGATATTTCTTTTCAGCGGTGAAGCATCCAGAAGTTCTTCAAACACGATAATCGGTCGCAGATTGGCATAAATACCCAGTTTGCCCCGCAGTCCCAGAAGAGCTCTTTCCGGTCTGACGCTGTAATCCAGCGATTCCCATTGCGGGCCGCCGACAGCTCCCAGCAAAACCGCGTCACTGTGCATGGCCAGTTTCAAGCTTTCATCCGGCAGGGGCGTGCCAAATTGATCGTAGGCACATCCGCCGGCCAGTCCTTCCTCGAGTTGAAAGTGAATCTTTCTCCGCTCGGCGACAATTTGTAAAATCTTTAAAGCCTCACGCATGATCTCCGGTCCGATACCGTCACCGGCAAATACGGCAATTTTGAAATTATTTTTTTGCATTGCTGCCTCTTTTCCCGGCAATGTGTTTCATCAAACCTCCGTCGGCGATCAGTTCTTCCATAAATGGCGGAATGGGGTTGATTTTGAAGACTTTGCTTGACCCCGTCACGGTAATCGTTCCTGCGGCGCTGTCTACGTGGATTTCTTCACCTTCTTGAATGGCGTCGAAAAGTTCTCGGGATTCAAAAATGGGCAGGCCCATATTGAAGGAATTGCGATAAAAAATCCGGGCGAAGCTTTTGGCGATGACGCAGGAAACCCCCGCCGCTTTGATTGAAATCGGTGCGTGTTCACGCGAAGAGCCGCAACCGAAATTTTCTCCACCCAGAATGATGTCGCCGGTTTTCATCCTGGTGACAAAATCGGGATCGGCGTCTTCCATGCAGTGCGCGGCCAGCGCCTGCGGATCGGATGTTGTTAAATACCTTGCCGGAATAATGGCGTCGGTATCGATATTGTTTCCAAATTTCCAGACTTTTCCTTTGAATATCATATTAAGATCCTTAATGAGTCCCAAATTTCAGAAGCGTAGCGTACTGTAATTTGTAGGACGAATTATCCCACAAGCGAAGCCTTGTGGGACTTGTACCTTTTTTAGAGTTCTGCCGGGGAGGCGATTCTTCCCAGAACGGCAGAGGCTGCCGCGACCGCGGGATTCGCCAGGTAAACTTCACTTTTGGTGTGACCCATCCGGCCGACAAAATTGCGATTGGTGGTCGCCACCGCCCTTTCGCCTTCCGCCAGTATTCCCAAATGTCCGCCCAGGCAGGCTCCGCAGGACGGCGGGCTGATGACGGCATCGGCTTTCATGAAAATTTCCAGCAAACCTTCTTTCATAGCCTGCTTGTAAATTTCCGGAGTTGCCGGAACGACAATCAACCGCACGCCGGTTGCGGCTTTGCGGTTTTTCAAGATCTTGGCCGCGATTCTCAAGTCTTCAATCCGTCCATTGGTGCAGGAGCCGATGAGCGATTGGTCGATTTTGACCCTGCCGGCTTTGCTGACGCCTCGGACATTGGACGGCAGATGCGGAAAGGCCACCTGCGGTTCAATCTTTTCCGCGTTGATTTCGATCACGTCCGCATAAACGGCATCCGCGTCGGACGCATAAAGTTTGTAATCTCTCGCCGCTCTTGTTTTAACATATTCCCGGGTGATGACGTCCGGCGCGAAAATACCGTTTTTGGCGCCGGCTTCAATGGCCATGTTGGCCATCGAAAATCTGTCGGCCATCGGGAGTTTGCTGATGGTTTCTCCCGTGAATTCCATCGCCTGATAAAGCGCGCCGTCAACGCCGATTCGTCCGATGATATGCAGAATCAAATCCTTGCCGGAAACCCATTTCTGCAGTTTGCCGTAAATGACGAATTTAATGGATTGCGGAACTTTCAGCCAGAGTTCTCCGGTCAGCATGGCCGCGGCCAGATCGGTGCTGCCCACGCCGGTGGCAAAGGCGCCCAGCGCGCCGTATGTGCAGGTGTGACTGTCCGCTCCGACGACCAGATCACCGGGCAGAACAATGCCTTTTTCCGGGAGCAGGGCGTGTTCCACGCCCACATGACCGCCTTCATAAAAATGTGTGATCTTGTGTTTCAGTGCAAATTCGCGCACTGCCTTGCATTGTTGCGCGGAGTTGATGTCCTTATTCGGCGTGAAATGGTCCAGGACCAGAGCAATTTTATTTTTATTGAAAACTTTTGTTCCGCCCGCCTTTTTGAATTCCTGAATAGCGATAGGCGCGGTGACATCGTTGCCCAGCGCCATGTCCACTTTGGCGTTAATTAACTGGCCGGCAGAAATTTTTTTCAGGCCGGTATGAGCCATTAATATTTTTTCAGTAATCGTGTTGCCCACAATGTATGCTCCTTTAAAAAAGTGTGTCGGTCTTTAGCTTATTTCAAGGTTTTATTCAACAACTTTAACCTTTTTTCTGTTGCCTTTGATAAAATCCAGACGATTCAACGCGTTAATATAAGCCTTGGCGGAAGCGACAATAACATCCGGATGGGCGCCTCTTCCCACAACGGAATGCTCATTGTATTTCAACTGAACGGTGACTTCGCCCTGCGCATCCGAACCGCCGGTGATGGCGTTGACAATGTATTTCATCAGGGGATAGTTGGTTTTTGTGATGTTGCGAATGGCCGCGAAAGTGGCATCCACCGGACCGTTGCCGAATCCTGCTTTACGCACTATTTCTTCACCCACCTGAATTTCCATGGTTGCCGTGGGTATGGCCACATTGCCGCTGACCACGTTAAGATAAACCAGCGTGTATTTATCCTCTCCCCGGTAAATTTCTTCGGAAATAATGGCTTCCAGATCTTCGTCGTAAATATCTTTTTTAACATCGGCCAGATCTTTGACGCGTGCCGCGACCTTGTTGAGTTGCTCATCATTCAGATTGTAACCCATTTTTTTTAAATGGTGCGAAATGGCATTGCGTCCGGAATGCTTGCCCAGAACGATGTGCGTGTCACTGATGCCGACGGACTGCGGTGTCATAATCTCATACGTGCTCTTTTCCTTGATCAATCCGTCCTGATGAATACCGGATTCATGGGCGAAGGCGTTGGCGCCCACAATGGCTTTGTTGGGTTGCACCGAGATGCCGGTAATCTGCGTCAACAGACGGGATGTTTTGTAAATCTGATCGGTATTGATCTTTGTATGAAGGCCATAAAGATCTTTGCGTGTTTGCAGCGCCATGACGACTTCTTCCATGGCCGTGTTGCCCGCCCGTTCACCAATGCCGTTGATGGTGCATTCAATCTGTCGCGCTCCCTGCTTGATGCCGGCCAGGGAATTGGCCACAGCCAGCCCCAGATCGTTATGACAGTGTGTTGCAATAATGGTGTCGCCGATGTTTTTGACGTTGGCAAAAAGATAAGCGATCAGATGGCCGAACTCTTCCGGGATAGCGTAACCGACCGTGTCGGGAATGTTCACGGTGCAGGCTCCGGCATCAATGACCGCGGAAACCATTTCCACCAGATAATCCCTGTCTGAACGTGTGGCGTCCATGGGAGAAAATTCTACATTCTCTGTATAAGATCGCGCCAGTTTTACGGCGGTAACCGCTTCTTTGAGCACCTGTTCGCGGCTTTTCTTGAGCTGATATTTTAAATGAATGTCGGAAGAGGAAATGAAAGTATGAATACGTGGATGAGCCGCTCCTTTGATCGCCTGCCAGGCGCGATCGATATCGGTCTTGTTGGCGCGGGCCAGGCCGGCCACCTGGGATTTTTTTATCTCTCTGGCGATTTGTTTAACCGCGTCAAAATCTCCCTCAGAAGCAATCGGGAATCCGGCTTCAATGATGTCCACCCCCAGCCTTTCGAGTTGACGTGCCAGCAACAGTTTTTCTTCCGTATTCATGCTGTACCCCGGAGATTGCTCGCCGTCTCTCAAAGTTGTATCGAAAATATAAACGCGGTTTTTATCTTTTTTCATTTATTTTTCTCCTGATATGAAATTTAAAATATAATAAAAAAGGCCGTGGTTTTTTTCGCCCACGGCCTTTCAGGTAATCATTGAATATATTCTACCGATGACCTAAAAACGATGGGTAGGCGTTCTTTTGTAAAAGGCACAAAAGTGCTAATCCCGGAATCAGCAGGAAAGCCTTTAGGACTGAGATTTCTTTTTTCACTTTTTTAAACATTGTTTTTATCGTCTGGAATTAATTTTTTTTCTTCTTAATACAAAAGAAAATTATTGTCAAAATTATTTTTAAATGTTTTGTAATGATCAAAATTATTATATAGAGAAAAAATATGATCTGATTTTAAAATACCTTACAAGAAAGAAAATTTTTTTATCGCAAAAATATTAAAAACATGCTTACACAAATAAATATAACAAGTCTCATAAATGGGAAAATCCATTGAAATGTTTTGTGCCAAAAAAACGATTATGAAAATGGGGACGTATGGATATGTTTAAAAAGTCATTCAGTTTGTCGGTATTCTTTCTCCTGTTGATGATCAGCGTGCAATCTTTCGCCGAAGAAAGATCATTCAATTGGAATTATTCTGAAAAACCGGTTGTTCAGCTTGAGTATGCAACAATGGCAATGCTGACAAGCCCTAACGGCAAACGCGTGGCTTATGCAACGCAGTTGGAGGGTAAACAGTTCTTTATTATTGATGGTCAAGAACAGAAACGTTACGATGCGGTCGGTGTTAATTTAGTTTTCAGCCCTGATGGAAAACGTTATGCGTACAGGGCTCAAATAGGTAAACAGCAGTTTGTTGTTATTGACGGTAAGGAAGGACAATATTACGATCTGGTGGGTTCTAAAATCGTCTTTAGCCCGGACAGCCAGAAATTCGCTTACATCGCGAAGAATGGGGAAAAATGCTTTGTCGTGGTTGATGGAAAAGAAGGCAAGCATTACGAAGGAGGGATCGGCGTAAATATCGTTTTCAGTCCAAACAGCAAACAATTGGTTTACGGGGTTCAATCCGAAGGGAAACAGTTTGTTGTTGTTGATGATAAAGAAGGTGTCCATTATGAAAATGTCGGGGATAATGTTGTATTCAGCCCCAACAGTAGTCGGATGGCTTACAAAGGGAAAGCAGCGAAAAAAAGCTTTGTAATCGTAGATGGGCAGGAAGGGAAACGGTATGACGATATTGGATATTTTATTTTCAGCCCGGACAGCCAACACTTTGCCTACATGGCTAAATCAGACAACCATTGGCGGGTGATTGTTGATGGAAAAGAAAGTCCAAATTATTCGGCTGTTGGAGATAATATCATCTTCAGTCCGGATAGCAAGCGCATAGCATACCAGGTCGAATCAGACAAAAAGCGTTATTTGATTGTCGATGGAAAACAAGGGAAAGGTTATGATGTCATTTTTTCAAATATTATTTTCAGTCCGGACAGCAAGCGTCTGGCCTATGTAG
>CAYZLL010000098.1:0-9249 GCA_964479225.1 uncultured Smithella sp. | reverse complement strand
TACCAACCATCATGGTTAACATTACTTTGCCCTGAGCTTCAGGATTTCTACCTACGGCATTGCTGGCTCCGCTTGTTGCCTGACCAAGACCTAAACCGGCACCGATTGCGCCCAAACCGATTGCGAGACCTGCGGCCAGTGCGAATACGCTTGCTACGATTGCTTTAGAGTAATCAACTGATCCTGCGGGCGCCTGTGCGGCAGCTTCCGGAGCAGCAAAAACAAAAGGTGCGCTAACTACAACCATTACCATTGCCAACAATACATACAGTAAACTTTTTTTCATTGAATTATTCTCCTTTTTAAGTTTTGTTAAGGTTGTCAAAAATCCCCAGAACTTTTATACCTCCTTCCTTTTTATTTACCACGAAGTTATTTTTGACTGGCAGTCTTTTAACGAGGCAAAAAGAAATTGTCAAGATAAATTTTATTGATGAATTTTATTGACATTCACTTGATTTTTTATGTTTATACGCTATACAGACGTATCATGGAAAGCTTGACATCAAAACAAAAAAAGGTTGCCCGGCTCGTTCAGAAGGATATTCCTCTGACACGATTTCCTTTTAAAAAAATGGGTGAAGGGTGTTCTCTGACGGAAGAAGAAGTTCTGAACATAACGAAAGAGTTGCTTGATAAAGGTTATATCAGGAAATTCGGCGCCATCCTCAGGCACCAAAAAGCGGGATACAAAGACAACGCACTGATCGTGTGGTCGGTGCCTAACCAACAAACAGAACAGAACGGAAATATCTTCGCTTCCCTGCCATTCGTCTCTCACTGTTATCAGAGAGAACCTGCCTTTATGGGCAAATATAATATTTTCACGATGATTCATTCCGATGGTCGCAGTATTTCTTCATTGATTAAAGAGATGGTGGCCGGTACCGGACGCAAGGATTATATGATATTGAAGAGTGTCAAAGAATACAAAAAAACATCCCCGGAGTATTTTCGATGAATCCAAAGAGGACCGATTATTTTTCAAAAGCCGGCAAGGTTATTTCCGGTGGTGTCAATTCTCCCGTGAGGGCCTGGAAGTCCGTGGGAGGCCATCCTGTTTTTGTCAGCAAGGCCAGAGGAAGTAAAATTTACGATGTTCATGGTCAGGCGTACATTGATTACGTTCTTTCCTGGGGGCCAATGATTCTGGGACACGCCCCGGCTGAAGTCGTCGCCGCCATTCGCGACACAGCAAAACAAGGAACCAGTTTCGGTGCTCCGACGGAACTCGAAACGCAAATGGCAAACTTAATCTCCACGGCCATTCCCTCGATAGAGCGGATCAGGATGACATCTTCAGGCACAGAAGCGACGATGACGGCCATCCGTCTTGCGCGAGGTTTTACCGGACGCAAACTCATTGCCAAGTTTGACGGCTGTTATCATGGACACAGCGATTCACTGCTAACGAAGGCCGGCTCCGGTCTGGCTACATTGGGCATCCCGGATTCATCCGGCGTACCGGAAGAACTGGCCCGCTTGACATTAAATTTACCTTACAACGATCTTGAAACGCTGGAAAAAACATTCAATCAATACGGCTCTCAACTGGCGGCATTGATCATTGAACCCGTTGCCGGGAACATGGGTGTCGTTTCACCACAAAAGGGATTTTTAAAAAAGATCAGAAGTCTGACCCGAAAATACGGCATCGTTTTAATCTTTGACGAAGTGATCACTGGATTTCGTTTTACATTCGGCGGTTATCAGAATCTCATCGGCATTAAACCGGATTTAACCTGTCTGGGTAAGATCATCGGCGGCGGCCTGCCCGTGGGCGCGGTAGGCGGTAAAAAAGAAATCATGGAAAGACTGGCCCCGAGTGGCAATGTTTATCAGGCAGGAACGCTTTCCGGTAATCCTTTGGCGATGAGCGCGGGCATTGCCACGCTGCAAATCCTTCAGAAAAAACAAAATCTACTCCCCGGTCTGGATGCCAAGACATTCCAATTATGTCGTGAAATAGAAAATCTTTTTTTGAAAAAAGGTTTGCCCGTATGCATCAATCGCGTTCACTCCATGTTTACTGTCTTTTTTCAGCAAGGCCCTGTCTATGATTATGAAACCGCTAAAAAATCAGACACAAAATTATTTGCCCGTTATTTTCATGGTATGCTGAAAAACGGCGTCTGGATGGCGCCGTCACAATTCGAGGCGGCCTTTTTATCCTTCGCGCACACGGATAAAGATATTCACAAAACCATTGAAGCGTGTTCCAGAACATTAAGCAATCTGTGAGTGTTTCATTGACAAGCATCCTTCAATCCGGTATGACTCCACCACGAATTAATGGCTAACGGAGATCACATGAAAAAAGCTTTTCTTACGGGTATCACCGGACAGGACGGTTCGTATTTGGCGGAACTGTTGTTAAACAAAGGTTACGAAGTTCACGGATTGATTCGTCGTTCCAGTTCTTTCAACACAGAACGCATCGATCATCTTTACCATGATTTTCATGACCCCGACGCAAGATTATTTCTTCATTACGGTGATTTAAGCGTTTCCGCTCAACTGATGGATCTGCTGCATTCCATCAAACCGGACGAAATATACAACCTGGGCGCTCAAAGTCACGTGCGTGTCAGCTTTGATATGCCGGAATACACCGGTGACGTAACCGCACTGGGCACGCTGAGAATTTTAGAAGCCATTCGCAAGACGGGTATCAAAACAAAATTTTACCAGGCTTCCTCCAGTGAAATGTTCGGAGCCGCGTCACCCCCGCAAGATGAAAATACGGTTTTTCAACCCCGAAGTCCTTATGCCGCCGCGAAAGTTTACTCTTATTACATTTGTCAGAATTACCGTGACGCGTACGGCATTTTTTCAACGAACGGCATTCTTTTTAATCATGAATCTCCGCGCCGCGGGGAAACTTTTGTCACCCGAAAAATTACCCGCGCCGCAACACAAATCAAACTGGGCTTGAAGGACAAATTATTTTTGGGAAATCTTGAAGCCAAACGAGACTGGGGCTTTGCCGGTGATTATGTGGAAGCCATGTGGCTGATGCTGCAACAGGAAAAACCTGACGATTTTGTTATCGCGACCGGTGAAACCCATTCCGTAAGAGAATTTGCAGAAAGGGTCTTTAAAAAACTTGACCTGGATTATAAAAAATACGTGGAAATAGACAAAAGATATTTTCGTCCTACCGAAGTGGACGCGCTTTTGGGCGACGCGACGAAGGCAAAAAAGTTGCTCGGCTGGCAGCCCAAAGTTTCTTTTGAAAAGCTGATCGACATGATGATCGACGCGGATATGGAACTGGCTCAAAAAGAAAAAACGCTTCTTGATGCCGGATTCACATCCTGCAATAAAAAATAATTAAAGGATGCTATCGTGCTATCTGAAAAACGAATCACCGTGACCGGCGGCAAAGGGTTTCTCGGCCGTCACCTTTTGAAAAAATTGGAATCTGCCGGTTGCAGCAATATCAAGATCGCCGATCTTCCCGAATACAACCTGACGGATCTAAATGACATCCGGAGAATGTACGACGAAATAAAACCGGAAATGGTCATCCATCTGGCGGCCAAGGTCGGCGGCATCGGTTTTAATCAGGACAAGCCGGCTGAACTTTTTTACGATAATTTAATCATGGGATCGCAATTGCTTCATGAAGGATACCTGAGAAAAATTGAAAAATTTGTCGCTTTGGGAACGGTTTGCGCTTATCCCAAGTTTACGCCGGTACCCTTTAAAGAAGAAGATATCTGGAACGGCTATCCCGAAGAAACCAATGCGCCGTACGGACTGGCCAAAAAAATGATGCTGGTCCAATCACAGGCGTATCGACAACAGTATGATTTTAATTCCATTTTTTTACTTCCGGTTAATTTATACGGTCCTGGAGATAATTTTGATCCATCATCTTCTCATGTCATTCCGGCTTTAATCAAGAAATGTTTTGACGCAATCGATAATCATGCCGAAAAGTTGGAAGTATGGGGCACCGGTTTGGCGACCAGAGAATTTTTTTATGTGGAAGATGCCGCCGAAGCCATTTATCTGGCCACTTTATCGTACAATAAAAGCGAGCCGGTTAACCTGGGCGCCGGTTCGGAAATATCCATTAAAGATCTTGTCGTGATGATCGCTGATTTGTCCGGATTTTCCGGAGAGATTGTCTGGGATAAATCCAAACCTGACGGACAACCCAAACGTATGCTCGACACGTCCAAAGCACTACAAGAATTCGGATTTAAGGCTAAAACGGATATTCAAACCGGATTAAAGAAAACCATTGAATGGTACAGAAACAATCGTCATTGTCTGAAAAAATGAACGTCGGTCACATTTTTATTGACTTACAGTCTTATTAATGCTAAGGAGCATCCGGCCGTGGATAACGAAACCCGAAAGTATGCAATGCAAATGGCTTTTGCCAGTACCTTGGGCATTGCGATGGTTATCGGGATTATCGGTTGCCTTTTGATCGGAGTTTATCTGGATAATAAATTTGACTCCGGTAATGTTTTTAAAATTATTTTTTTAATGATAGGTATCTCGGCCGGACTAAGAAACATATACGTATTGATTAAAAAAAATTTTAATGATGAAGAGCAAATAATAAAGAGTTTAAAAAGTGAACCTCATCGTCAAAGACCCGCTGCAAAGAAAAATTGAATTGTCCAACTGGATTATTCTTGCTGTTATCTTGATTCCTTCATTAATTTTTGCTCCTGTAAAATTTTCTTTGGGGATTCTTCTGGGTGGTTTTATCTGTATTCTTAATTTTTACTGGATGGAAAAAGGACTACGCAGCCTTTTTAATAAAACAGGGGGCAATGTCAAAGGCCCTGCTCTGGTCAAATATTACATAAGATTGGCCATTACGGCTGTAGTGCTTTATTTTCTCATCGCTTACAAGACGGTTGATATTCTTGGATTACTCATTGGACTTTCGGTTGTTGTAATCAATATGGTCATCACCGTGATTTTTTCTTTAACAAAAAAAAACTTGATTAAGGAGGTTATATAGAAACAAATGGAGCCCCTGATTTTTTTTCATACAACTTGGCTTAAAAACTATGGCATTGACATGACAATTGTCTTTAATACCTTATTTGTCGTTCTCCTGCTGTCGATCATTTCATTTATGGCAACCAGGCGACTTCAGGTTTATCCCGGACAAACACAAAATGTTATGGAAGTTGTTATCGGCGGATTCGATTCTCTTCTGAATGATATTATGGGACACAACGGCCGAAAATTCTTCCCTCTGATTGCAACGCTTGGCCTGTTTATTCTGGTATCGAATCTTATTGGTCTCGTACCCGGTTTCGAATCTCCGACATCGAACATCAACACAAACGCGGCAATGGCCCTTATCGTTTTCCTTTCCACACACGTCGTCGGCGTGAAGGAACACGGATTGAAATATTTTAAACAGTTTATGGGACCTGTGGGATGGTTAACGCCGTTGATGCTGCCCATCGAAGTCATCAGTCATTTATCCAGGCCGCTGTCCCTGACCTTCCGGTTGTTCGGTAATATTAAAGGTGAAGATATCGTTCTGCTGGTCGTTCTTTTCCTGGTTCCCTATTTTGTTCCGCTACCAGTCTTCGTGCTGATGGTTTTCACCTCTTTGGTTCAGACACTTGTTTTCATGCTCCTGGCTATGATGTACATAGCGGGCGCGATGGAAGAAGGTCATTAATTCCGGCTTTTGATTTTATTTCTTCCGGCGGGAAATCACGTTCATGATGACGTGATTTCCCGCCGTTTTTTTCAAATATTTTTTTAGCAAAAGAAGCCTGGTAAATATTTCAAATTATTTTAACCCGAAACTTGACGATTGAATTAAATCATAATATCTAATCTGATAATATTTGATTGGTTTGAAGTTAAATTATAAATTATGTTTACTTTAGGAATCAACATTGGCTCATCAAGCATTAAAGCTCTTCTGCTCGATGGCGATCATATTATCGGGAAGAAAGTGGAATCCCACGATGGTGATTTTCTTCACACTCTGAAGAACATTCTGTCTCAACTCAATATTCCACCGGAAACCAAAACGCTCGCCACGGGAACCGAAGGCAGACATTTAGTAAATGTCCCCAGCGTCATCGAACCGCTGTGTATCGAGGAAGCTCTCCGTCATCTCCATTATCAAGCAGATGCGCTGGTTTCGCTCGGCGGTGAAGATCTTGTCGTTTATACCATCGATGAAAATCAAAAGATTGTCACGAGCTTTTCCGGAAACAAGTGCGCCTCCGGAACCGGAGAATTTTTTAAGCAGCAACTGGCCAGAATGGACATGCATCTTGAAGAGGTTCATGCCGTTCCGGATGACAGCAAAGTCTTTAAACTTTCTTCACGCTGTTCTGTTTTTATGAAAAGCGACTGCACGCATCGCTTGAATAAAGGGGAAGCCTGCAGAGATGACATTGTCCTGTCCTTGAGCGATGTGACAGCTACAAAAGTCATAGACTTCATTAAAAAGGCCAGAATAACCCATAAGAAAGTGCTGCTGGTGGGCGGCGTCACGGAAAACAAACATCTGATCCGATTTATTCGGGAACGTATGCCGGAAAATGAATTTATTGTTCCCGATCAGGCGACTTGTTTTGAAGCATACGGCGCCGCTTTGTTGGCAAGAAATTCGGGCAGTCCGTTCCCTCCTCCTGATAAATTGTTCAAGCCCCATGCGGTTGAGTTCAAAAGATTCCCGAACCTCAAAACGGCAGAAGGAAAAGTCACCTACCTTGAATCCCGCAAGGCAAAAGTTGCCGCCGGAAAAGAATATATTATGGGGGTGGACGGTGGATCAACCACAACCAAAGCCTGCCTTATTGACATGGAAACCAGCGAGATTACAGCCTCCTTCTATGGACGCACCCACGGAGACCCGGTCAAGGCGTTGAAAAATTGTTTTATCGAACTACAGAAACAAATCAAAGCAGACACAGGCGATGGCAAAATAAAGATTACGCTGGCGGCAACGACCGGTTCATCCAGAGAGCTACTGGGCGTGTTTCTCGAAACCCCCGCCGTATATAATGAAATTATCGCCCATGCGGTCGGCACGACTTTTTATAAAAAAAATATCGATACCATCTTCGAAATCGGCGGACAGGACGCCAAGTATGTCTTCTTGAAAAATAAAGTGCCTATTGATTACGCCATGAATGAGGCCTGTTCCGCCGGCACGGGCTCCTTCCTGGAGGAATCAGCCCAGGGCGATTTAAATATTCAACATGCCTGGGAAATCGGAGATATCGCTTTGGAGGCCACAGAGCCTTTGAAATTCGGCGAACACTGTTCCGCTTTCATTAACTCCGATGTCCGCAAAGCGATCCAACAGGGAGCATTGCGCGAAGATATTACGGCGGGCATCGTTACCTCCATCGTTTCCAATTATCTCAACCGTGTTGTGGGCAACAGAACCATCGGAGAAAACATCGTTCTGCAGGGCGGTGTGGCCAAAAATAAAGCGATTCCTCTGGCTTTTGCCATGTTGCTGAATAAAAATATTGTGGTGCCTCCCGACCCTGAACTCATGGGTTGTTTCGGCGTGGGCATGCTGGCCAAACAGAAATTGCAGGAAGGATTGCTGACCACGTCGGAATATGACCTGGAAAAAATTCTGACCACAGACATTATGTATGAAAAAGATTTTCAATGTAAATCCTGCGATAATTTCTGCCCTATCCGCATTCTGAAAGTCAATGATCACAAATACATGTTTGGCGGGCGTTGCAACAAATACACAAATATCCGGAAAAAGAATGTTTTTAATGAAACCGACGTTGTGGATTATATTGAAAAACGCAACGATATCCTTTTCAATCAATGCGCTCCTGACCCGCAAACCCTGATCCGGAAAAAAGATTGTATTGTCGGCATTCCGAAGTGCTTTTCGTTCTATACGCTCTGGCCTTTATATTCATGGTTCTTCCATGCTCTGGGCGTCGAAACACGCGTGTCTGATTCGATTTCTCCTGAAGGAACGGCGCGCGTGGAAAGTAATTATTGTTTCCCCGCGGAAATCGCTCACGGCACCGTACAGGATATTGCAAACCAGAAGACTGATTATATTTTTCTCCCGCATTTTAAAGATATGGAAAGCTATGAGAAAAATGCGCCGGCCAGTTTCTGTCCGATCACGCAAAGTCTGCCCTATTACATTAAAAAAGCTTTTCCTGAAATTCCCGAAGAAAAATATTTGATGCCGGTGATCAGTTTTATGTATGGAACGGAAAAGGCCGCCGAAGCGTTTATTGCCGTTGGTGAAAAACTGGGGTTCAGCACCACGGAAACGAAGAAGGCCTTTGATGAGGCTTATGCGAAACAAATGGAATGTTTTGCTCGATTTGCTCAACTGGGCATCCGAGCTTTAGCCGAAGCCCGTCAGTCCGGAAGACCGGTCATCGCCATTCTGGGAAGGCCCTACAACTCCTTTACGACCGATGCCAATATGGGCATACCCCGCAAATATACATCCCGCGGTTTTTCCGTGATTCCCTTTGACATTCTGCCCTTTGAAGATCAGCCCATTTATCAGAATATGTACTGGTATTACGGGCAGCAGGATATGAAAGCCGCTGCTCTTTTGAAAAACGAAGATAATATTTTTGTGACTTTCATTTCGAACTTTTCCTGCGCGCCTGATTCCTTTATGCTCCACTATCTGAAATGGATCATGGGCGTAAAACCTTTCCTAATCCTGGAACTTGATTCGCATACGGCCGATGCCGGTGTCGATACACGCATTGAAGCCTTTCTGGACATCATAGAAGGGTATCGCTCCAAAATCACCGACATCCGGGAAGAACGTTATGATAATCATTTGCGTTTCATCAATCATCCAGGGGAAGAGATTCACATCAAAAATATCGGCACCGGAGAGAAAATCCCGATCAAGAACAATCCCCGCGTAAAACTGCTGTTATCCAGTATGGGGCGACTTTCCGCAGAACTGGTCGGCGCAGCCCTTCGCGGTCTTGGCATTAACGCGGAAGCCATGCCCGTGCCTGATATCTACACGCTGCAAATGGCACGCAATCACGCCTCAGGGAAAGAATGTCTTCCTTCGCATCTTGTTCTGGGAAGTGTCCTGAAGTATCTTTCGTCGGACAAATATCGAAAAGATGAAATTTATTTGATCTTTGTTCCCACGACAACCGGTCCCTGCCGCACCGGACAATATTTTGTTTTTTATGAAAATCTGTTCAAAGATTTGCGCAAGGAAAATGTCGTCATTTTCACATTGGACGCCGATAATTCCTACAACGA
>CAYZLL010000097.1:0-9255 GCA_964479225.1 uncultured Smithella sp. | reverse complement strand
CCGGCCAGGTCAACTTCAAAATAACCTTCCTGAATGTCTTCCAGAATGGTGCGATACCGCTGCTCACTAAGGTGCAGTTGTTCTTCCGCCTTCTTGCGTTCGGTGACATCCCGATAGTTCAGGATAACACCTTCGGGCACATTATTCCGGACGAGGCCGCTTCCCACACCCTCAATGTAAAGATAGCTGCCATTTTTCTGGCGAAGACGCACGACACCCTGAATCGGGGCGGCATTGGGGTCGCTCATCAAAGCCAGGAAAGAGTCAATAATAAATTGCTGGTCATCCGGATGAAAAAGTTCAAAGCCACTCTTTCCCGTTCTTTCTTCAGGTGTGTATCCTAAAACCTGCTCACTGGCCGGATTAATATAAGTGATGATTCCCTGCCGGTTTACGAGAACAATAATATCGGAAGAATGCTCGACCAGTGCCCGGAAACGCTCTTCTTCAAACCGTAATGTATCCTCCATCTTTTTACGTTCAGTAATGTCACGGGCTTCACCCAGAAGAGAAACCGGCTTTCCATTTTTATCCCGGATGAAGCTGAACATGCATTCGCCCCATAAATGAAGGCCGTCTTTACAAATGAATTCCAGCTCCAGAGAGCGTTTTAAAACATAATCCGCGGGAGCGGCCAGAGCCTGGGTCATTTCCAGGGAAAAGAAATCATTGGCTGTCTGAAAAGATTGCGGTGTAAGGATCTGGTCCAACTTGATCGCTTTGAGTTCGTCCAGCGTATAACCAAACACCCTTTCCACGGATGGACTGACATAGGATACGTTCAGATCAAGATCCATCAACCAGACCTGGTCTTTCATATGATCGGCCAGTAGGCGGTACTGTTGCTCGCTTTGTTTCAGAGTCTCTTCCGCCTGTTTGCGCTCGGTAATATCTTTGATAAATCCCAGTAAATATTCTTCACCTTCAATATCAATCACCGAAGCGCTGATATCGGCAAAAAACAAAGACTTATCTTTTTTTATTAACGCGATATTGTTGATTGATACATTTTTTTCTTTCAAAACAAGCTGAAATTGTTCATTTACGAAATCAGTGATGGTCTGATCATGCAGATCAGACATGCCGAGTTGCAGAAGTTCCTCACGAGTGTATCCGGTTAATTCGCACATTTTTTTGTTGGCGGAATAAAGTCTCTTGTCGCTGACTTTCATCAGCAAAATGCCATCAGAAGCTGAATCGAAGATGGTTCTGAATTTTACTTCAGCTACTCTGCTGGCGGCAAGGCTCTGGACGATTCTCGTCCTCAGTTTGGTAATATAGCCGCCAACCACTGAAAACCAGGGCAGCACCATTGCGAGGACAATGATGTTCAGCAACTCTGTTTTCGTATTCATGGATCCCGGATCGTGCAGGTAATGAAGAAGGATGACCGCCGCATAGGCGATTACGGCAAATAAAGACAGAAAGAGAAATTCCCGGACTTTCAAACGAAAAAGCCCGAAAACAAAGACAACCAGATAGAGCAGGAGAACCAGACTTCTTTCGGAACCGGCATAATACACAAAAACCATGGTCCAGAAGGTTGCAATTACCATCTGGAAAAGAGTCAGACTCGGATCTTTGAAGCTTTTGTTCAATCCGGTTCTGATGATCCCGTAAACGGAGAAATTGCTTAGAACAATCCCAAAGAAAAAAATGACCAGCGCATTTAACGGTATCGAGATGAGTTGCAGTAAGAAAGCGAATATGGCTATGAGATACCAAATCAGGTATGACGCGAAGGCCATCAAGAAACGCTTGATTCTTAAAGTCTGCTGGTAATCATCTTTAGGAAATACACCAAACATAGATCATATCCATTGTAGCAGAAATGTTTTCGATAATTTTTTTCAAGCTGTTTTCTGACTGGTTGAAACTCTTTTAACACATATTCATTTAAAATTCAGCCATTTTCTGATTATTTTCCGGTAGCCTGCACACAGGCAGAAATCAATCTCCCGGGTATGGTTGATGTCGATGGATAATTTTTTGAATATATAAAATTTCCTTGCCGTCCATTTCTCCGTGTGTTTAGTATCATCGTATTGAAGTAAATGAATCAAACTTTACTTAATAATCAGGAGCGCGATGAAGGCAATTCAGGACCAAAAGGGGCAGACGCATTGATACGAAAAATTATTTTAGGAATGTTGATATTGCTGGCGGCGGTTGTGCTGCTTCGTATCGGCTGGCTCTCGAAAGAAGTGAGTCATGGGATTGACAAAAGCGGCGTCAATAATCCGACAATTTTTTATAGCCGTCCTCTGGAAATCCGCAAGGGAGATCATTTAGGAAATATACACTTCATCGAACGACTGAATAAGCTTTCCTATAAAAGAATGACGGGAAAGCTGTCCTGCCCCGGCACGTATTCCGCAAATGAAAAACATATTCTGATATTTCCCCGTGGCGGGGAAGTTGCCGGACGCAGTTATGAAACAGGCCCGGTGGATATTGTTCTTCGTGAAGGGCGGGTGATGGAGTTGGTTTCCTGTACAGGGAAAAAACTGGAATTCGTTCAACTCGAACCAGAGGAAATCGGCAGGATTCTTCATGTGAAAACGAAATCGCGTCGTCCGGTAACTCTTGCGGACGTTTCACCCTATCTTCAAAAAGCAGTCATCGCTCATCAGGATAAACGCTTTTATTATCATCCCGGCATTGATGTTTTTCCCTCCGGGCGGAAAGCTAAGGAAGAAGGAAAAGGCACGATAACACAACAGATCATCCGGATTTTTTTCTTTTCTCCGCAGAAGACATTTGTCCGGAAATTTCACGAGGCTGAACTGACTCTGGCTCTGGAATTGCGCTACTCTAAAAAGCGGATTCTGGAAATTTACCTCAACAATGTTTATCTGGGTCAGGATGGGAACCGGATGATTTTCGGCGTTGAAGAAGCGGCGCGCTTTTATTTTGCAAAACCGGCAAAAAATCTTTCCCTGCCGGAATCGGCGATGCTGGCCGGGATGATCAATGAATCGAACGTGTACAACCTTTTGAAAAACAAGCAGAAGGCACAGGCGCGACGCGATGAGGTTCTGACCGGGATGAAAAAACTGGCGATGATTAACACCGATGAATATCGCCGCGCGTTACAGGCGCCACTGAAAGTTCAACGGATTGCCGCGCCGACTCATATTTCCTATTTTGTGGATTACATCCAGCGAATCACGCAGGATGAGCTGGGGACTCCCAGGCTTTATCAAAACGGTTATCGTTACTATACAACGTTGGACACGGTTCAACAGTCTGTCGCTGAAGAGGCGATTGCCCGGGGTCTCGAAGAAATCGAATATGTCGCGCTGCCCTCGAATGAACCGTTGCAGGCGGCGCTGGTGGCCGTCGATCCCAGAACCGGTGCCTTGACGGCCATGGTTGGCGGTCGAAGTTACGCGCAGTCATGGTTCAACCACGCCGTGGACGCGAAACGTCAATCGGGAAGCGCTTTCAAGCCCTTTGTGTTGCTGGCGGCGCTCTCGGAATCGAAAAACAGGACCCTTTCCACGCTGATTTCCGGTGAACCGATATCCCTGACGACGCCGGAAGGCATGTGGACGCCGACGAATTTTGAAAACAAGAAATACGGACAAATCACCATTCGCAAACTGATTGAAGATTCCGTGAACACCGCCACGGTCCGACTGGCCAATGACGTCGGCTTCGACGACGTGCTCGAAACCGCCCGTCTGGCGGGGATCAAAAGTCCGCTGGCTGCTGTTCCTTCCCTGGCGTTGGGAAGTTTTGAAGTCTCACCGATGGAACTGGCCTATGCTTACGCGACCATTGCCTCCGGCGGCATCCATTATGAACGTTTTCCACTTTTTTCCGTCACCACGGGCAAAGGAGAGAAGATTCTGGAAAAGACCGTCAAAAGCGAAAAGGCTTTTGATCCACGGGTAGCGTATCTTGCCGGCTATGCGATGGAGGGAGTGCTTTTGCGAGGAACGGCCGCCGAAGCCAAATCCCTGCACATTAACTTCCCCGTATCCGGCAAGACAGGCACAACAAACGGGAACCGGGACTCGTGGTTTGTTTGTTTTACGCCCGATGTCGTTTGCGCCGTGTGGGTGGGATATGATTCGGGCGCCGATACCGGTTTGACCGGCGCTCAGGGCGCGTTGCGGATCAGCGCGCAATTTTTGCGTGGTTTCTATGCCCAGGCAGGGCCGGCACCTAAAACGGTGCCGCCGGGGATAGAAACAGCCTTAATTGACATCAAATCCGGTTATCTGGCCAACGCTTCCTGTCCCAAAACAATTCAGGAAGCCTATGTGAAGGGGACTGCGCCGAAGAAACACTGTCCGGATCATCATTAAAACAAAATTTGCGCAGCTATGCAATTTGATGTGGCCTCTCGATGCCTTTGCGCAACGGGAAATAGAGCAGTAAAACAAGTGCCGAAAGTGTCACGCCGATGGAAAAGAGGCCGGTGTAGCCGATATTTTGTGCAATATATCCCGATGCCCAACTGCCGGGTGATTTACCGAATACCTCAATAGCCGCCAGCACCGTGTAATGCGTAGCGCCGATTTGCCTGTCCACGCGGGACATCATATAGGCAAAAAGTGCTGTGGTCAGGATGCCGCCGAAAAAATGTTCGGCAATGGTTACACCGATCACCTGTGTCGCGGTAGGGGCTATGGTGGCGAGCCAGAGTTCGCCAATCAGCGGAATCAGTCTCATTGCGGCGGCAATAAATAGCGCTTGGACGATCGGCAGACGTGACGCCAGCCATCCTCCGGCAACTGATCCGATCAGTGAAGCAATCATTCCCCAGGTGCCGACCCACAATCCGATCTGGTGAGCGGTGAAACCGTTATCCACCAGAAAAGGCTTGAACATGGGATCAATCATCGACTCGCCCATTTTATAGGTGGCAATGAAAAGCAGAAAAAATCCGGCGCCGGGAACGCGCCAGGCGGCAAGGAAGGCCTTCATGAAATCTGCCGATTTCGGGTGGTAATAACCGGCGGATTCGTTCGGTTCGACCTCGCGATGCAACAGGATGAGAATGAACGGCAAAACGGCCACAACCGCCATGGTCAGGAAAAGGCCTGACCAGCCCGCTCGCGCGCTCAGCCAGACCAGAATGCCGCCGCCCAGAACCATGCCCATTTTGTATCCGGCAACTTGTGCGGCATTGCCGGGCCCCAGTTCCTTTTGGCCCAGAATGTCCACAGCCAGCCCGTCCACCGCGATGTCCTGCGTGGCGGCGCAGAGATTCATCAGGAAGATACACGCCAGAAGCGATGACATCGCGCCCGAGGCCGCCACCGGAACGGAAGCGAGCATGGTGAAAACCATCAGCGCCTGCAGCGGGATAATCCATGAACGACGCCGTCCGATACGCGCAGACCAGTAGCGGTCAACAAGAGGAGCCCAAAGCGGTTTTAGAAACCAGGGCAGGGCGAGTGCGCCGGCAAAGCCGATGGCTGCCAGCGAGACTCCCTGCTCTCTCAATAGCACCGGAAGTGCCGTCGCCTGGAAGCCGAAAGGCAATCCCTGCGAAAGGTAGAGCATGAACAGGAGTGCCGTCTTGTTGCCTGTTTTCATTAACTCTCCGTTGCCGGTTTTTCCTGCGGTTTGGTTAATAAAAACAGAATACCGCTTAGCGCAAGATAGGCCGCTGAAACCATGTAAGGCGCATTTTCAGAAATTTTCCAGGGCAGATAAAGTTCTCCGGTGGGCAGCACCGAATGAATGACACCGAAAAGAGTAAACAGAGCGCAGACGAATGCGCAAAGCGCCGCCAGACGGGCTTTGTGATCAATCAGAAAGGCCAGCATGCTGCCCCAGAGCAGGCCGGTAATGATAAATCCGTTACTGAGCATGGTAAGGGTCTGATGCATGGTTTGCAGCCGGATGGGCAGTTTATCAAGGGCCATGCCCGTTGCGCCTGTAAACTGACCGAGAATGATCAGCACCAGACTAGCGATAACCGGCAGCATACTTAAACTGACTGCCGGCGAATGGGCAGGCGGTGAATCTTTGTATGCCTGGCGGATGATTTCAAAACCGATGAAAATGAAAATCGGCGCGATAACCGCTCGAGGAATCAGACTGACAAAAAGTGAAAGCAACCCGACCACGGAACAAATACCGATAAGTGTTCCGGTCAGCAGCGTGTACCACCACGTCGCGCCCATCTTTTTGTAGGCCGGATGACCGATATAAGGCGTTGTTTGAGCGACGCCACCGAAAAAGGCAGCGATTAATGATGAGAATGCTTCCGTTAAAAGAATGTCTCTTGTGCGATAATCATCGCCGGCGAGGCGCGCGCTTTCCGTGTTATTGATGCCGCCAATAATGGTCAGGATACCGAAGGGAATGGCAATCGTCAGATACTGAATGCTTTGGGGGATATTCTTGAGAAAATCAAAAGTAATGACAGGTAAGGAAAAATTCATTTCCAGCTCGGGAGCGGTGAATTCCGGCAGGTATCCGCCGAACCCCAGAATGAAATGAATCCCTGTGCCGAGAATGACCGCCATCAGAACACCGGGCAGGCGGCCCGGCAACTGCATTTTGCTCATCAGTGCCGTAAAGATCAGCCCCAGAGCCACCATGCCGACAACGGCTTCATTGAACAGTTCCAGCAGTGGCAGAAATCCCAATAGTAAAAGCCCGATTCCGGCTAGCGGTCCTAAAAGTCCCGCGGTAGGAATGATGCGCTGAATCCAGCCACCGAAAAAAGAAGTGATGACCTTGACGGCGCCAATCATAAAAAGAGTGGCCATGCCGATGTGCCAGGTCAGTTGAGCATCATGCGTGGCGACATAAGCCGGTCCCATGACCGCATAGGCAATGCCGATGGTGGAAGGCGTATCAATGCCCAGAGGCATTGCCGTGACATCCTTTCGACCGGTTTTTTTTCGCAGACGGATGGCGAGCCAGGTGTAAACAAGGTCACCCACGCAAATGCCGACGGCCGTGCCGGGGATCATGCGCGTCAGAATGATATCGGCGGGATAGTTGAAAGTAAAAACAAGGATGGCGCTAAAGAATATCAGCGTTCCGACGTTGTCGAGAAAAAGGGCGAGAAAAGCGGTTGTTTCTCCCCAGAACCGGTGTGAACTGAAAGCTTTTTCGGTGTTGATGGTATCCAAAAATCACCTCGATGAAGAAAAATGAACTGCTTTCTTTGACACGGTTATATATCTAAAGTTGAACTGTTTGACAATTTGTTTGTTAAGAGATGTTGAATGTTTTTTATAAAAGGAAAAATCGTTTTTAATGAATCAAAACGACATATGTGATTCAAAGAAAAAAAGATGATCCACTTCGGTTGAAGGATTTCTTCAGGTCATTCAGATATTGGCGCGTCATTTTTTTAATCTGCGCTGCATATAGGCTTCTTTCAGATTTTCATTTTTTTCCCATTGCAACTGATCGTTGACATTGATCAGCCTTTTCTCCGTGGCAAAAAAAAGGCATAGCTCATGGTGTTTATTTAAGATTTTTTTATCGACTTCATTTAAAATATCCTGAATGGTGTAGAAACATTCCACGTAACAATTACATTGAGCGTTGGAAAGTTTGTTGTCCCACGCGTATCCGATTAATTCTTTTGTCATATAAGCTAATTTAATAATCTCCTGATTGGTTAATGTTACTTCCATTATTTACCTCCCTGAAGGTCAATAAAATTAAAGAGCCTCATTTGACGACAGTGAAATATTTCATCGTTCATTAACGACGTATAGCATAAAACTATCCAATGGAGAAACAAGAATAACTGAGTGCCGCAAGTACATTGATTCATTGTGTTGGAGGAGAGTAATTTGTAGAAATTACTTGCAGTACCCTTTGCTTTGCGCTTCCTGTGCCATTCTGCAGTTGCCTAAGGCACAGGCTTTTTGAACGTCACGACAACCGAGCTCCATGTTGCCCTGAAGCAAATAAGCAGTGCCTCTGTTATTGTAGGCATCGGTAAAATCCGGTTTCATTTGAATGACGCGACTATAGTCATCAATCGCTTTCTGGAATTCGCGAAGATTGGCGTAAGCATTGCCCCTGTTGTTATAAGCCCAAAAGTAGTTCGGCATCAGACGGATAGACTCCGTGGTCATCTCGACGGTGCGTTGAAATTGCCCCATATTGTAGTAAGCCGTCCCCTTTTTGTTATACGTCTCGGGATTATTGGGCTCGAGCTTGAGCGCTTGATCCAGATATTCAATCGCCTTTTCCGGATCCGTATATTGCTGTCCATTCCATAATGCCTGTTCCTTTTGCAGCCATTCGGCCGCAGTTTTATTCTTGTCCGAACAGGAACAAATCAAAGCGGTTGCCATAAAAATTAAAATGATGAATTTGCGCATAAACCCTTCTCTTTTTAATCAGAAAATTTGTTTTGAATTTTTTGAGCCTATACCAAAGTTTTTTGAAAAAATAAACCCATTGTTTTTCGGGTTCATACTCGTGATGGGTATTGATAAAAAATCTATTTGGTGTTTATCTTCCGATCGAGCTTCTGAAATATTTATAGGTAGGAAACAATGAAAACAATATCTCTGGAAACCCGTTTCCGTTTTGAAATGATCGACATTACCGACTCTGTCCAGCGTGCCGTTCGTGATGCCGGCATCAGCTCGGGTATCTGTCTTGTGTACACGCCGCATACGACGGCGGCCATAACCATTAATGAAAACGCCGATCCGGACGTGCCCCGGGATATTCTGACAGCCCTGGACCGGGCCTTTCCGTTATCGGCTGATTACCGTCATGCGGAAGGGAATTCCGCGGCGCATGTGAAATCGTCTCTCGTCGGTGCGTCGGAAATGGTCATCATTGAAAACGGCCGTCTGGTGCTGGGAACATGGCAATCAATCTTCTTCTGCGAATTCGATGGTCCAAGGACAAGAAAAGTTTTAATCTCATTGATTGCCGGTTAACAACACGGGCAGCGCTCTTGTATTCATGATGCGTCATGCTTACATTATCAAGACGAGATACTGCGATGAAAATAATATTTAACCCATGAGGCAACTTGTTGACAAATATTTGTGAAGCAGCGGAAAAGGGTATCGCCGGGCGGCTGAGCAGAGTAACTTATACGCTAGGATGGTCTTTCTCATTTTCCGCTTCGTGCAACATTTCAATCTAACCAACACCGTTCAGACCTGACAATAACAGCATTAAGGAAGAATTTATGATCAAAAAACGTAAGACCAAGCTGGTCATCACCATGGGACCGGCTTTGCTGGACAGAGATCTCCTGCGGGAAGCCCTGAAACTCGCCGACGCCGTTCGGCTCAA
>CAYZLL010000096.1:0-9544 GCA_964479225.1 uncultured Smithella sp. | reverse complement strand
TTACGGAAAAGCACATTAACTTTGACGGCATCAAATGTCTGGCCACACCGCGCCGCCTGGTTCTCACCATAGCCGATCTTGCTCCGAGACAGGAAGATCAAACGGTGGAAAAACTGGGACCGGCCAAAAAAGCCGCATTTGATGAAAACGGCCAGCCGACAAAAGCAGCCATCGGCTTCGCCCGGGGACAGGGGATGGAAATTTCTCAACTGGAAACCATCACCACCGAAAAAGGCGAATATCTCGGCGCCCGTAAAACTGTTACGGGACAACCCACCAGAGAAATTCTGCCGACGATCCTCAAGGATTTTATGCTGGCGATTCCCTTTCGTAAATCCATGCGCTGGGCCGATTACGCATTACGTTTCGCCCGGCCGATCCACTGGATTCTGGCGCTGTATGGCGGCGATGTCGTCCCCCTGAAAATTGAGGATATCGAAAGTGGCAATGCCTCCCGTGGTCACCGTTTCATGAGCCCGGCATCTTTTGCCGTCACCGGTTTTGATGATTATTTAAACAAAGCCAAAGATCATTTTGTCATCGCCGATCAGGCCCAGCGAAAAAAACTAATTCTGGAAGAAGCACAAAAAGCAGCAGAAGAGGTCGGTGGAAAACTTTTTTACACGGATGATTTGCTGGAAACCATCAGCTTTATTGTGGAATATCCGGTTATTGTGCGCGGGAGTTTTGAAGAAGATTTTCTAAAAATTCCCAAAGAAGTTCTCACAACGACTATGATTGCTCATCAGAAATATTTCCCCGTGGTCAATGAAGAAGGAAAACTTCTGCCCTATTTCATCGCGGTCAGTAACACGAAGCCCCGTGATGTGGCCGTGGTGGCCAAAGGCAATGAAAGAGTGCTGCGGGCGCGACTGGCCGACGCTTCTTTCTTTTTCGAAGAAGATAAAAAAGTTCCTCTCGAAAATCGTGTAGAATCGCTCAAAAAAGTTGTCTTCCACACGCTGCTCGGCACGTCGCACAAAAAAGTGCTGCGCTTCCGCAAGCTGGCCGTCAAGATCGCTTCCAAAGTGAAACCTTCCGTCAAGAAAAATGTTGATCGCGCGGCGCTTTTGGCCAAGGCGGATCTGGAATCACTGATGGTTGGCGAATTTTCCGAACTGCAGGGAATTATGGGCCGTGAATACGCACTGATCGCGGGAGAGAAACCGGAAATCGCCAACGCCATTTATGAACATTATCTGCCGATTGTCGCGGGAGGAGAACTCCCGCAATCCGATGAAGGCGCGATTGTCGGCATCGCCGATAAGATTGATACCATCGCCGGCTTCTTCGGCGTGGGAATGCCCCCGACCGGAACAGCCGATCCCTACGCCCTGCGACGTCAGGCATTGGGTATCATTAATATTATTATGTCCCGCGAATACCTGCTGGGTCTGAATTTTCTGATTGACGAAAGTCTTCTCCAGCTCAAAGATGTCTTAAAAAAACCTGTTGATGAAGTGAAAAAGGACATTCTGGAATTTCTCAAAGGACGCCTGCAAAATCAGTTGATTGCTCAGGGCTACGCTTACGACACCGTCGATGCCGTTTTATCGGCTGATATCGATGAGCTGGTTGAGGTTATCGAAAAAATCAAGGCGCTCGATGAATTTCGCAAGAATCCCGATTTCGAACCGATTTCAACAGCGTTCAAACGCGTGGACAACATTCTCAAGGATTTCAAAAACGGTCAGTTTGATGTTAACCTGCTTGTTCATGACGCGGAGATCAATCTGTTTTCTTACTTTGACAACATCAAGCCGCGTGTCGAAAAGGGCGTTGCGGAGAAAGATTTCGTGACGGCTTTAAACAAGCTGGCCGCCCTGCGTCCCCATGTGGACAATTTCTTCGACCATGTCATGGTCATGGACAAGGATGAAAAGGTGCGTTTCAACCGCCTGTCGCTGCTGGCGGAAATATCGGCTCTTTTTCATAAAATTGCCGATTTTTCTAAAATTGTCACTGCGGTTTAATCAGTATATGTCAGGCACGTTGACATTAAGACGAATCCTTGCTAATATTGCACCACATTAAAAACGAGGAACTATGTAATCAATGGCTACTGCTTTAAATACAATGTCAGCAAATGGTACATCCAGAGTTCGCAAAGAACTTCTGGAGATAACCAATCGCATTCACGCCGCCCAGAACATCAAACAGATTTTGGTGGATTTAAAGGGTGATATTTTAAAACTGTTCAACGCCAATTCTTTAACGATTTACGTTCTTGATAAAATTCGCAATGAAATTTATTCCATGTTCCTCGCCGGAACACAACTTAAAGAAATCAGACTGCCGATCAACAATAAGAGCATTGCCGGCTACGTGGCCAATACCGGAGCAGTCATCAATATCGAAAATGCCTACAATCCCAAAGAACTGAAAAGTATCGAAGCGGAATTATCTTTTGATGACAGTTGGGATAAAAAGACGGGGTTTAAGACCAGACAGGTTCTGGCAACGCCTATTTATAATGACAATCAACTGATGGGTGTCATTCAGATTATCAACAAAAAACTGGGAGAAGGAAAATTTTCCGAGGATGAAATAGGCCTGGCATTGGAAATTGCCGAAGTTCTGGGCGTTGCTTTTTACAATCAACAACGCTTTGTACGGCACAGAAAAACCCGTTTTGACTATTTGTTGAGCAACGATTTAATTAAAGAGGATGAACTGGAAGGTGCATGGAAAGAGTCGCGTGAGAAAAAGATACCCATGGAAGTTTTACTCATGCAAAAGCATAAGATAAACAAAGACGATATCGGACGCGCTTTTGAGGAATTCTACAACTGCCGTTTCATTAAATATAATGACAAACTGCCGATACCCGGACATCTCATTAAAAATCTGAAGAAAAACTTTTTGCGCCGGGAACTCTGGGTTCCGCTGGAAATGGCCGGCGACAAGATTCACGTTATCATCGATGATCCCAACAACATTATTAAAAAAGATACCATTGAAAGCCTGCTGAAAACCAAGAAAATAAAATACGATGTCGCATTGGAAGAAGACATTATCAAATATATTAACCTTTTCTATGCTTCTCCTGAAGACGAGCATTCCTTTACTGATCTTCTGGGAAAGATGGAAGGCGAGGATGGCGGACCGACAGACGAGGAGGATGGCTCTGATGGCGTCACCGAATCAGACAGCGTTATCATGCAACTGGTTAATAAAATTATTAACGACGCGTATAATCGCCGTGCTTCTGATATCCATATCGAGCCGAACGTGGAAAGGAAGAATGTGGAGATCAGATTCCGGGTTGACGGCGATTGCCAGCTTTATCAGACTGTTCCGTTCAGTTACCGCGCGGCCGTCATTTCGCGCCTCAAAATCATGTCCAATCTGGATATCACCATCAAAAGACTACCGCAGGACGGCAAAATCAAATTCAGACGCAACACCGGTGATGAAATCGAATTGCGTGTTGCGTCCATTCCCACCCAGGGAGGCGTGGAAGATGTTGTCATGCGTATCCTGGCCAAGGGTGAAACCATGCCTCTGGAAGGAATGGGCCTGTTACCGCGCAACTATAAAGAGCTTGCCAATATTATTGCCAAGCCCTATGGCATGATTCTGGTTGTCGGCCCTACCGGTTCCGGTAAAACAACGACGCTGCATGCGGCCCTGCATCACATCAACAAGCCGGACAAAAAAATATGGACAGCGGAAGACCCGGTGGAAATCACACAATACGGTCTGCGTCAGGTTCAGGTACAACCGAAAATCGGTTTTGATTTTGCCGCCGCCATGCGTTCATTCCTGCGTGCCGATCCCGATGTCATCATGGTCGGTGAAATGCGCGACTTTGAAACAGCCAAAACCGGCGTTGAGGCATCTCTGACCGGTCACTTGGTCTTCAGCACGCTGCATACCAACAGCGCGCCGGAAACCATCGTGCGTCTTCTCGATATGGGCATTGATCCGCTTAATTTTGCTGATGCCTTGCTGGGGATTCTCGCTCAACGCCTCATTCGCACGCTCTGCAAATCCTGCAAGGAAGCTTATCATGCGACTAAAGAAGAATTCGACGAAATGGTTGAAAGTTATGGCCCTGAAGCCTTTCAGACATTAAACATTCAATACAGTGATGATTTTAAACTGTACAGAAAGAAAGGTTGTCCCAGTTGTGACGGAACAGGCTATAAAGGCAGAATGGGCATTCATGAACTGCTCGTCGGTACGGACGATATTAAAAGAATGGTCCAGAAGCATGAAACGGTAGAAGCCATGAGAGATAAAGCCATGACTGAAGGAATGACCACCCTGCTTCAGGATGGCATTCAGAAAGTATTTCAAGGATTTGCTGATTTCACACAGGTTCGCCGCGTTTGTATCAAATAACTAATTTTCAGGAATGAGCCCGTCCATCACTAGACGCATCAATGTATTTATTCCACGTATGATAAATCAAGAACCATACCATCTTACTGTATTCTCTTCTTATCTTTCGCCATTCCGTCGACGTTAATTGAAACACGTTCGCCGGCGCCTTTTCATATTTCGTCGGAACAAAATAATATGCGTTCGCTCCAAAATCAAAAACGGTCATCGCGATTAATTTAATCCTCCGCATATGGTAGGGTGAGCTGACAAAAATTGCCGATTGAAGTCCATAATGGGCCATCGTTTTCTGGGCTTCGATAAGTTCGATATGGGTGTCTTCGTAATATTTCGGATAGGATACAGTGTTTTGACCTGTCTTCGTCGAAGTCAACCGGGGCAATAAATATTGCCCGCTTCCGTCCGTATGCACTCCATACGTTTTATGGTAAGCAGGGATAATCAAATAATCGGCCATGCCTTTATTGAAGAGTTCGCTGGCTTCTTTCCGGCGCGCCTTAAAATCCGGCCCCAGTAAAATAATGATCGCGTCGGCTTTCTGATAATCGGTGGCGTAAAGTAGAAAGTGAGGCGCATAAATAACCATGCCGGTCGTCATCAGAAAAAAAATGAGAATAACTGACAGTCCCTTACGCTTTCTCAAGAAAAGAATACCTCAAATGATCTTTGATAAATATATGCATGAAATCAAATGCTCTGCTGATGGCAGATTTCATCACTGGGTTATTGCGATAGCAGTTTTCTAAAAATAAACGATCAGTCTTTATCTCCAAAATAATCTGCCGAGAAAGTGTAAATTTCCGTTTTTTCATCCATCCACGCATCCAGCGGCAATCCGGCCTTATGGCAGGTTTCTTTCAAGAACGTGTCCCGGTCCCATCCGTATTCGATGGCCACTTGCGGCAGCAATAATCCTGATCGGTGCCCGCGAGCCATATATAATCCATGTTTGCCCACTTCAATCTCGTGAATATCCCGGACTCGTCTAAACGGCGTTAACACCGATATTTCAAAAGTTAACTGCGGGATTTCCTCCGGCTTTAAAGACGGGAAACGCGGATCATGCAAAGCGGCCGCCACAGCCATTTCCTGCACGGTCTCCCAGAGGGGCTTGTAGGCCTTGATATATCCAATACAGCCGCGCAGATGGCCGCGTTTTTTCAGCGTCACAAACGCGCCTCTCTTTAATTTGAGGGTCTCGGAATCAATTTTCAATTCCGGCAGTTCCTGATTGTTCATTTTAGCCGCAATTGCGTTTTTGGCAATATCCAAAAGAATGGTTTTTTCCTTATCTGTTAATTGCATTTTATACTCCTTGATTATTTGCAATAAACTGCCGCCGCGTATCCTACAACGGAATTCTTATCCCCGGTAACATCGCCGGAGTTGGCATATTTTAACAGATGCGCCTGATTTGCTTTCATCATGCGCGCAACCAGCATCACGACGGCCATCGGGCCGCCGCCGCACGCTTCCACGTCTCCATTGGCCAAACTTTGTAAAAGACCGGCAGCATCGCCGCTTCTTAAATAATCCAGAACAATGGCATCCATTTTCGTCGCCGTATCGTAATGATAAAAATGGGATAAATCCGAACTTCCCACCAATAATATTTTTTTACCGTTTGATGCTTTGAAGATGGCTTCCGCAAGTTCATGACAGGCCGGCGCGTCCTGATTCCCCATCATGAGTGGCACAAAAGAAAAATCTTTCAGCGCCACCTGTAAAAAAGGCAGCTGAATTTCCAGCGAATGTTCCTGCAAATGAGAGCCCGGAATGTCTGCCACGATGGCGCTGGCACTTTTAATCTTTGCCGCCAGATCTTCGGCTACAGGAACAATACCCAGTGGCGTTTCGTAACCTCCCCGGCTAAAAACGGACACGCCACGGAAAGCAACGCGGTGACTCGGTCCAACCAAAATAATCGCATCGTATTTTTCTTCCCGGATCAGACGATAAGCATGTGACGCAACCTTTCCTGAATAAATGTAACCGGCATGCGGAGCAATCAATCCCACAATTTCTCCCTGGATATCCGGCACAGACACGGAGTTGAAGTAATGCTCTATGTCGCGCCTCAGAACTGCGGGATTGCTGGGATACCAGGAACCGGCTATGGCTGATTTTCTAATCATATTCATTTTTTATACTGCCAAATGACACCCTGGGCTGTATCCAGAATCTCCACACCCAGCTCAGAAAGCTGCGTTCTGTATTCATCGGCCGCTTGCCAGTTATGCGCTTTTCGGGCATCATTTCTCTTGTTGATTAATGCATTTATTTTCTCATGAGATAAACGAACTTCAAAATCCATGATGCCCAGTACTTCATTAACATTTTTCAGGGCCGTCAAAATTTTCATTGCGCTTTTTCTATCTATTCTGCCTTCGGTTAAAGGAGCATTCAACTTACCTGTAAAATTGAACAAAGCGGCCAGAGCACCGGCGATATTCAAATCATCATCCATTGCTGCTGCAAAGTCATGGTTCAGGTCGTAAATCAACTGATCGGTCTCGGAGAAGTCGCCTTGGACATCCTGATCGACAGCAATGAGACGATGAATAAATGTATTCAACTTTCTTGTTGTATTTTTCGCCGACTGCAGAGCGCCTTCCGAATAATTGACCGGCTTGCGATAATGCACGCCCAGCAAAAGAAAACGCACATCCCCGCCGCTGTATCCTTTTTGCCGTAACTGAGAAAGAGATAACGCATTATTTAAAGAACGGGACATTTTTCGTCCGTCCACCATGACCAGTTCAGCATTCATCCAGTAATGAGGACCTTGATGACCGGAAAAAGCTTTATGAATGGCCAGAACATTTTCACAATGCGGGAAAATTTCATCCGTTCCGCTCACGTGAACGTCATATGCAGCTCCCAGATACTTATGAGAAATGGACGCACATTCCAGATGCCAGCCCGGCCTGACATTCCCCCATACGGTCTTGAAATAAATACCTCTTTTCAGTTCGGAGAGACTTGACCTTTTCAACAGCGCGAAATCCGCCGGACTGTCTTTTTCATAATCGTCAAGATCGATTGATTTACTCTGCCTGCTTTTCCCCGGATCTATTTTGGAAAGATTACCGTAGTCTGCCAGCTTGCCAATATTGTAATATACCGAATGCAGTTTTTCGTACGCGTAATCTTTATCGACCAGCTTCTCGACCATTTTCAGCATAGCGTCCACATTCTCGGAAGCTTTGACATAAATATTATCCTGTCGAATATTCAAGAATTGCGTGTCTTCCGTGAAGATCTGCATATATTTGCGGGAATAATCGGCAAGTTCCATCGATTCCTTTTCTGAGCTCTTGATTGATTTATCGCCGAAATCAACGATATCGAGCACATGCTTCACCTTGTATCCTTTGTAAATCAAATACCGGTTGATTAAATCAGAAACAACCAAACGCCGGTAATTGCCCAGATGAGGCGTATCATGGATGGTCGGCCCGCAGGTGCGCATGGTAACTTCATCCGTTTTCATCGGATTGAAAAGTGTTTTCTGGCGTTCAAAAGCATTGTAAATCTTGAATGTGGAAATCTCTTTTTTGAAAGCGAATAATTCCGTGCTTAAATACCGCTCACCGCCATCCGGAAAAATAGCAACGACTATTCCCTCCTCCATCTGTTGTGCCTGCTGTGCAGCGACAAACATGGCCGCGCCGGAACTCATACCGACAAACAGACCTTCTTCACGGGCCAGTCTCCGGGACATTTCAAAAGCATCTTCATCCTGAATGTTAATTTTTTCATCCAGCATACCCTTATTAAATATGCCCGGACGATAGGACTCCCGCATATTTTTCAATCCCTGTATTTTATGCTGAAGATACGGTTCGACACCGACAATTTTAATTTGCGGATTCAGCTCTTTGAGTTTTCTGGAAATTCCCATCGCCGTGCCGCTGGTCCCGAGGGTTGCGACAACCAGGGTCACCCGGCCATCCGTCTGATCCCATATTTCCTGCGCGGTTCCGTAATAATGAGCGTCAACATTATCTTCATTATTAAACTGATCGGTACCGAAATATTTATCCGGATGTTCACGAAGCATTTTATAAGCTACTTCAATGGCGCCATCGGTACCCTGGTTTGGCGGAGTAAAGATTAATTCAGCGCCCATGGCGCGCAGAATCTTCTTTCGTTCTTCACTGGCCGCCTCCGACATCATCAGGCAAAGCTTGTAACCCTTGACCGCGGCAATCAGCGCCAGTCCTATACCTGTATTACCGCTGGTCGCTTCCAGAATAATTTTATCGCGGGTCAATGTTCCTCTTTTTTCCGCGTTCTCAATCATAAATAACGCGGTGCGATCCTTGATGGATCCACCGGGATTAGCGCTTTCCAGTTTGGCGAATATCTTCACTTTTTGATTGGGATTCAGTTTGTTGATTTCGACCAAAGGCGTATGGCCAATGCCTTCAATGATGTTCTTGTAATATTTACGCATAATGCAAACCTGAAACAAAAAAAACCCTGACGGGGTTATTCAATATAAAAATTATCCGAACAAATCTTTTGTTTTATGACTAACTATCCAATTTAACGGAAGGAATTTTAATAAACTTGACTCCTTCTTCTTTTAAGTTTTTTTCTTCTTCAGGCGTGCTGGTTCCTTTAATATTGCGATTTTTTTCATTACCATAATGCATATTCAAGGCAACCTCGGCAAACTTATCACCCACATCTTCAAAATTCTTATCCACATACTGTTGCAGCATTTTCAAAGTGGGCAACGGAGCCATTGCTTTGCCTGGAGACTTATGTTCAGCGGTTGTGTCTTTATCTTTTCCCACAATGGTAATGGATGAAGGCACGATATCTATCTTCGTGCTGTTACAAACCGGACAGGCAACCAGATTCCGCGAATTCTGCAGAATCCAATTTTTCCGGTCTTGAAACCAGCCTTCAAAGGTGTGGCCCTGTGCACATTTTAAATCGTAAATAATCAATGTAAACTTATCCTTTTTCCAGCGATTTTGTTAATTTATAACACGCCTTTCCATAAAATACAATTGCATACCATTGAAAATGTTTCCGAAGTGCATATTTTCTATAAACTTATTAAGAATTGGAGAAATCTAATAAAAAAAGTGGACAATTACAAATAAATTTTATATCTTCCGCTTCGTGTCGGGATGTGGCCCAGCTTGGTAGGGCACTGCGTTCGGGACGCAGGAGTCGCGCG
>CAYZLL010000095.1:0-9590 GCA_964479225.1 uncultured Smithella sp. | reverse complement strand
CAGTTTCCATAATGGCCTGTCACCAGATAACCGTTAAATGTTTTATCCAGAAAATATTTGATCAGCGTTGTCTGCTCCTCCACCTCAATCAGAAAAGCGTCATGCCCGTAGGTGGTTGTTAACTCGCAATAAGTGGCATCGACATGCTTTCTTTTCAAGGCCCTGACGATTTCCTGCGATTGATGAGGAGGATAAAGCCAGTCCGACTTGAAAGAAATAATCAGAAAGCGTGTGTCGATAGTTTTCCCGTGCGGGATGAGTTTTCCACCCGACAGATCAAAATAATCTATCGCTTTGGTAATGTAGAGATACGAGTTCGCGTCGAAGCGCTTCACAAAATTGGCCCCGCGATAGCGCAGATAACCCTCCACTTCAAAATCGGCATCGAAGCCGAAACTGAATTTATCGCTTTTTAGCCGCCGGGAAAATTTCTCCTCCATGGACTGATCACTCATGAAGGTGATATGACCGATCATGCGGGCAACGGACAATCCCTTTTCCGGCTGGCCGTATTCATAATAGTTTCCCTCACGCCAGGCCGGATCAGCCATGATGGACTGCCGGACGACTTCGTTGAAAGCAATCTGCTGAGGTGAATGTTTCAATGTCGAAGCAATCGGTATGGCTGAGCGGACGCGTTCCGGATAAGAGGCCACCCATTGCAGAGCCTGCATGCCGCCCATGGAACCGCCGGCAACGCACAACAGCTTGTCAATCCCCAAATGATCGATCAGATGCCGCTGGGCATGAACCATGTCAGCCAGGGTAATAAAAGGGAAATCCAACGCGTAAGGTTTTCCTGTTGCCGGATTGATGGAGGACGGTCCCGTGGAGCCCTTGCAGCCGCCGATAACATTGGAGCAGATGATGAAGTAGCGGTTGGTATCGAAAGCTTTACCCGGTCCGATCATCTCATCCCACCAGCCTGCTTCATTCCCTCCTGCATAAATTCCAGCCGCGTGCGCATCACCGGAAAGGGCATGGAGAGTCAGAATGGCATTGGATTTGTCTTTGTTCAATATGCCGTATGTTTCGTAAGCAAGGGTTATCGGCCCCAGTTTTTCGCCGCTTTCCAGATTAAGCTCGTGGCCCGGTTCGGCAAAAGTGTAATACTGTGTTGCCACAACGCCGACCGAATTATTATTTGTTTTTTCTGCTTTCGTTTTCTTCACAATGGAAACCTACTTCTGAAATAACCAGGTTGATAAATACCGTTCTCCGCTGTCCGGCAGAATGGCCACGATTGTTTTTCCTGCGGCTTCCTTTCTTCCGGCCACTTCCAGGGCCGCCCACAAAGCCGCGCCGCTGGATATTCCCACTAAAATGCCCTCTTTTTTTGCGAGCTGCCGGGCCGCCTCTCCGGCGTTTTCGTGAGCCACCTGGACAATTTCATCAATCAAATTTTTATTGAGCACATCCGGCACAAATCCGGCGCCGATCCCCTGAATCTTATGCGGGCCGGGCTTGCCTCCGGAAAGCACCGGAGAATCCTGCGGCTCCACGGCAATGATTTTGATGGAAGGCTTCTTCTGTTTCAAAACCTCTCCAACGCCGGTAATCGTTCCACCCGTGCCGACGCCGGCCACAATATAATCAACGTTGCCGTCCGTATCGTTCCAGATTTCCAGCGCCGTCGTCCGGCGGTGCATTTCCGGATTGGCCGGATTTTTAAACTGCTGCAGCATAAAACTGCCCGGTGTGGCTTTGGCCAGTTCTTCCGCTCTCTCGATGGCGCCTTTCATGCCCTTTGCGCCTTCGGTCAGCACAAGTTCCGCGCCCAAGATGTTCAAAAGCTGCCGCCGCTCCATGCTCATTGTTTCCGGCATGGTCAAAATCAGCCGGTAACCTTTGGCGGCGCAGACAAAGGCCAGCGCGATGCCGGTATTGCCGCTGGTCGGCTCGATAATCACGCTGTCCTGATTAATCAGACCGCCTTTTTCCGCAGCCTCGATCATGGCCACGCCGATTCTGTCCTTGACGCTGGACAGCGGATTGAACGATTCTATTTTGACAAGAATATCCGCGTTCAATCCCTCCTTTATTCTGTGAAGACGCACCAGTGGCGTGTTCCCGACTGTTTTGGTAATATCTTCAAATATTCTGGACATAAAATTCTCCTTCCATCATACCGTGGCCAAAGCCTGTTCGATATCGGCAATGATGTCATCAATGTGTTCAATGCCTATAGACAACCGGATGAAATCCGGTGTCACTCCGGTGGCCAACTGTTCTTCGGAGGAGAGTTGCTGGTGTGTTGTCGTTGCCGGATGAATCGCCAGCGTTTTTGCGTCTCCGACATTCGCCAGATGAGAAATCAACTGCAACGATTCGATAAATTTCTTTCCTGCTGCCGCGCCGCCCTTGATGCCGAATCCCAGAATCGCGCCGGCGCCTTTGGGCAGATATTTCCTGGCCCTTTCGCTTTCCGGACTGTTCTCCAATCCCGGATAGTTGACCCAACCAACTTTCGGATGTTTTTCCAGATACCCGGCCACGGCCAGAGCGTTTTCCGCATGGCGGGGAAGCCGCAGATGAAGGGTCTCCAACCCCTGAAGAAGCAGGAAGGAATTAAAGGGCGATATCGCCGGACCGAGATCACGCAGCAGCGTTACACGGGCTTTGATGATGTAGGCGATATTGCCGTTTGGTTTGAGCGCTTCGACAAAATCAATCCCGTGATAGCTGGCATCGGGGCCGGCAATCAGCGGGAATCTGCCATTCGTCCAGTCGAATTTTCCCGAGTCAACAATCAAGCCGCCCATGGATGTGCCGTGGCCGCCGATAAATTTCGTGGCTGAATAAACGACGATGTCCACGCTGAAATCCAAAGGCCGCAGCAGATACGGAGAAACGGTGTTATCCAGAATAAACGGAATGCCGTTTTTATGAGCGATCGCGGCGATTCCTTCAAGATCGGCCACGTCCAGTTTAGGATTGCCGATGGATTCCGCATAGACAGCTTTCGTCCTGGTTGTGATAGCCGCCTGAAGCGCACTTAAATCGTTGGATTTCACAAAGTTCACTTTTATTCCCAGACGCGCAAAAGTGTGACGAAACAGATTATAGGTTCCACCGTAAAGATTATCCGTCGAGACAATTTCGTCGCCCGCCTGCGCGATATTCAAAAGCGCCAGGGTGATTGCCGATTGGCCGCTCGCCACGGCCAGCGCTCCCACACCGCCATCCAGCAGAGCGATGCGCTTCTCCAGAACATCAGTGGTGGGGTTCATTAATCGCGTATAAATATTGCCGAATTCTTTCAGGCCAAACAGATTAGCCGCGTGTTCGGTGTCTTTGAACTGATAAGAGGTTGTCTGATAAATGGGCACGGCGCGCGCACCCGTTGTCGGGTCAGGCTCCTGCCCGCCATGCAGTGCCAGTGTTTCTATTTTTAATTTTGTATCAATTTTACTCACTGAATATGCTCCTTTAATTTCAGTAACGTTGCTTATGGTTTGTAATCAATCATTCTTCGCAGACAGGTTTGCGCCTTTTGCATGATATCGCGAGGCACGGTAACTTCGAACCTCATTTCCTCCAGGGACCATAAGACTTTTTCCAGCGTCGTCAGCTTCATATTCGGACACGTTGCCCGCTCGGAAGCGGGATAAAATGTTTTTTCGGGATTTTCCTTTTGCATCCGGTGAAGAATGCCAATTTCCGTCCCGATGATAAATTCGCGCGTCTTCGATTCTTTGACATAGCGGCACATTCCTTCCGTGGATAAAACCTGATCGGCAATACAAGTGATGCTTGCCGGACATTCCGGATGCACCAAGACTTCCGCGTTTTTATGGAGAGCTCTTTCCCTCTCGATGTCTTCCGGAAGTATTTTTACGTGAGACGGGCAAAATCCTTTCCACAAAATAAATTCGCGGCCGGCACGCTTGGCGATGTAGCCGGCCAGATATTGGTCGGGAACAAAAATGATTTCATCGTCTGCACGAAAAGCTTCACGCACAAGCTTTTCGGCATTGCCCGACGTGCAGCAGACATCGCACTCGGCTTTGACCGCCGCCGTGGTATTTACGTAACAAAGAACTTTAGCCTGCGGATGCTGTGCTTTCAATTTGCGCAGTTCTTCGGAGGTAATCATATCTGCCATCGGGCATCCCGCATTTTTATCCGGAATCAGAACGGTCTTGTCCGGTGAAAGAATCTTGGCCGTTTCCGCCATGAAATAGACGCCGCAAAAAACAATGACATCCGCATTGGTTTGGGAGGCCTGAATGCTTAACCCCAGAGAATCGCCCACGTAATCGGCAATATCCTGCACTTCAGGCAACTGGTAATTATGAGCAAGAATGACGGCATTTCTTTCTTTTTTCAGCCGGTTAATTTCTTTAATCAGTTCCATCCAAAACCTCCTGTATGATTCCTCCGCCGAGAACCCGGTCGTGATCATAAAAAACGACAGACTGTCCGGGAGTAATCGCTTCCTGTTCTTCGGCAAAAATCACTTTGAATTTGTCCTTTTCTTTTGTCACCTCGCAGAGTGCCTCTTTTTTCCGGTATCTGATTTTGGCATAAATCTGTTCAGGCCAGTTCTCTGCAAGCATATTGACGTCACTAGCCACCAACCCTTTGCTCATTAAATCTTTTTTCTCTCCGACAACAATGCGGTTCTTAACCGGGTCAATGGATACGACATACAGCGGCGTCGGATAGCTGATACCCAGTCCACCGCGCTGTCCGATCGTATAAAAAACAATCCCGCGATGCTGGCCCAGAACTTTTCCCTGCCGGTCCACAATCGGTCCAGGGTTTATTTCCTTTAATCTTTCCACAAGAAATTCCTGAGAATTTTTCTGCGTCACAAAACAAATATCCTGACTCTCCTGCTTATGAGCGACAGGAAGAGAGTGTTTTATCGCTAAATCGCGGACTTCGTCCTTCGTCAGATGAGAAAGCGGAAACAGAATATTGCCTAGTTTTTTCGATTCAATGGCATAAAGGAAATAAGTCTGATCTTTCCTTTTATCTTTCGCTCTTTGCAAAGCATAACCTTTTTCATCTTTTTCTATCGCTGCGTAATGGCCTGTCGCCAGAAAATCAAAGCCGAGCGCCAACGCTTTATCCAAAAGCGTGCCGAATTTCAGACTGCGGTTGCATTCAATGCAGGGATTCGGCGTTCTGCCTTTCTGGTATTCGCTGATGAAATTGCCAATGACCTTTTCTTCAAGCTGGGCCGCGTAATCGAAAACATAATGATGAATTTTCAATTGGTCACAGACTCTTTTGGCGTCATCAATCGCGGAAGCACCGCAGCATTTCGCGTCATCTTCCGTCGAAATGCCCAGGCACATCGTCACGCCGGAAACTTCATATCCTTCATTTTTGAGCAGTAATGCGGCAACGGAGGAATCAACCCCGCCGCTCATGGCCACCAAAACTTTTTTAACCATATTTTCCCCTCTGGAAGTTCTTTTGACAAAGTCCTCTCAAATATTCTGCATAATCGCATTACCCTCTTTCTCCTGATTCATTTTCACCAGTTGCGCGAGGGTAATCGAACTCAAGGTTTCCGAAATTTTCCCGCCGATCATTGCCCAGACATCATGCGTTGCACATATCGGCACTCGGGGACAGGAAGCAGGATTTTTTACACAATCAACCAGCGAGCAGTCCCCTTCCAAAACATCCACAATTTCCTTTAATGTTATCTGTGAAGGTTCCTTGGTCAGATTGTAACCGCCGTAAGCTCCGCGAACCGAACTGACCAGACCAATTCCCCTCAGTGGTATGATTATCAGGCTTAAGTATTTTTCGGAAATATTTTCGCCTTTGGCAATATCTTTAAGAAAAACAGGTTCTTTACCGTAATTACGGGCCAGCGCCGTCATCAATCTGACCCCGTAACGCGTTCTTGTTGAAAGCTTCATTATATCTTACCTTTCCCAATCACTACTAATACTATCGTTTTGATAGTGATTAAAATATTCATCATGGTTTGTCAAGAAAAATTATTATGAATTGGCTGATACGTTATTCTTTCCGTAGGTACGGTCAGCAACGGTATGCGCGCCAAAGAAAGCCCGTTGCACTTTGAAAAAATTTATGCCAATCTCCTGAATGGAGGCTTGAATTTTTAGTGGAAATAATATAAAATAAAGACAAGTGAAACGAAGCATGAAGCCTGATCTGCTGTAGTCTTTTTTTAAGTATTGTTTTATTGCTGGTGCTGATTTTCTTCATGGTCAAAAAACGAACAATTGTTTAGAATACTTCATATACTTTTCTCAGAAAAAATATATAAGTATTTGTTATAAATATATAATTATCTATTATCCCGCTTGGCATATATATTGCTGCATAAAACTTTAAATAATATAATTCTTAAAGGAAGTTTTCATTAGAAAGGAGGTAAGGCAATGAAGGACGTAACTTTTCTGACACATAAGGGCGTAAAAATTTTATACGAAGATCTGGAAAATGCTCAGCTCGATGAAGTCATACCATGGATTGAAAGAAATAAAGGAATCATTCGCAGTCAGCCTGAAAAATCCGTACTTGCTTTGCTTAATGTCAAAAATGCAAAATTTGACACAGCGGTAACCACCGCCCTGAAGAATTTCGCGAAAGGCAACGAACCCTATATCAAATTTGCTGCTCTTTACGGAATAGAAGGCTTGAAGGAAATAATATTCAAAAGCGTCCTGGCCTTCACCGGCAGGAAGAACCTTGTTCTTTGTAAAAGCCTTGAAGAAGCAAAAGACATTCTGGCGAAACAAGGCTGAAAATCACGGGTATGAACCCTAGGACAAGCCCTGGACCCTCATTTCGCAGCAAGCTGCGGGGTATTATACCCTCCGCTTTGCGGGATTGTTCGACTTACAAATTTCAATTCACTTCGTTTTTGAAATTTGAGTCTCACAATAAACAAAATGATCCTTGAAGTGTAAATCTTCAATCTTTATTCTTTAAATAATTGATCGATGATTTTTACCGTTTCCCGAGCGGCGATTTCCGGCTTCAGCGCGGTATCGGCAATTCCCGAAACGACCCGGGTGATGTCATGATCGATGCCACCTTTCTTCCAGACACCCGCGCCGGGAGCGGTAAGATAGGCGGAAAAAGTATGATGCATCGTACCGGGGCGTTCCCCGATGATATGAATGATTGCCCGGTGTTCTTTTGCGTCTGGCAAATCTCCAAAAAGAATTTCTCCAATGCGGTATCCGACCCGGACCCGGCCGCCCTTAATCACCAGAATCTCCGATGCCGGTTTTAAATTTTTCTTTTGCAGATTTTTATTCAGTGCGGAAAGATAGGGCGTCAGATGCCCCTTATCCATAATGGCGTGGGCATTCAGGCCATCGGATATAACAATTTGCACCTGGCCCGACTCTTTTCTTATCGCGTTTAAGTTTTTCAGCGCCGCTAAAGAGGCATCGTCCAATACTTCGCCGGTTTGCGGGTGCAGAATATAATCGGTTCGATCCGCTGAACGGGTTTTCAAGGACACCGCATCAGGTATTGCTGCCACAAACGAAGGCTCAAGCTCGACCCAGATGGATTTCTTCGCGTCCGCGTACAGGGCGCGAATTTCACGATCAAGTCCCGGCTCCATTTTCCATATCTGACCGTCAAATCCTTCCGCCAGATAAACGCCGCGGGCGCGGACTTCCTTCATCTTTTGTTTTCCCTCGCGGTTAATTTCCGCCTTTGATCGCTTATCACCTTTGGCTCGCCAGAATTGATACCAAACCCACAGGGGATTTCCAAAATGGGATGTGGGACGTCCGTCAGCGTCAATGACGCCAAGCCGCTGAAAGAACTTCCACATCTTATCATTCACCTTGTATCCGAACTTTTCGCGAAGGCGCACATGATCCTGATACGCCGTCGTCAGATACCCCAGCATGGGATCATTCTTGGTGGGCAGGGCCATCAGATACGCCGGATTAGCGGGCATGACCTGATCCTGGCACCAGTCCAGATCATCCAGCGAGACATCCATATGCAGCGTTGAACAAATATCGAGGCCGATCGTCAGGCCGTGGAGTTTGCCCATGACGATATCTTCCAGACAACAGCGCACAAGCTGTTCGCGGGTGCGAAACACTTCCGGCCCGATAAATCCGGCCACATCGTTGACATGCACCCACGGGGCGGGAAGGCGGCCCGCCTTCTGCTGGCTTTCGGCGACCTTCATTTTTAACAGGCGGGCAAAACCATACTTGCGTGATTCATGGATGACCATATCCGTTCCTTGACCACTGCCGTTGGTAAAATCCGCGCCCTGGCCGGTTTCAAAATAAAATCCATATTGACCTGTTCTCTGCGAAGCGTATTGAAGCATCTTATCCAGAGAAAGATCAAACGTGGCGTTGGCTTTGTCGGAGCCGGCCAGGCTTTGAAACCACACACCCGTCGTTTGGGGCTGCTGCTTTTCCACTGCCGCCTGAATATCGATATGCGCCAGGACACTGTGGGGAATAATATCCTCAATGCCGAAAGTACGGCGAAGGTCTTCCAGTGCAGTTTCCAGAACGGCAACGGAATCCGGCTGGCTACTGACCGGATTAACACCCAGCACAACATCGCCTGTCGCGTAAGACCATCCGGAAAAGATCTGCCAGAGAACATCATCGGGATGATCCGTCGGAGAATTCGGCTGGATGCGGGCACCCATATAACCTTTCGCGCCGATATGGGTGCCGGCCAGCGGATGAAATATTTTGCGTCCCACGGCGATGAGTTCATCGTTGGACATAATCTTGACCACGCACCCGATAACATCACTGCACAAGCCATCGAGCATCGGCCCAATGTCGGATTCGTCCCGAGTCAGCAGGAAGTTTTTCAGCTCGCCAACCGTCATGAGGCTGGTTTTCTTTACCGCTTCTGGTGAGAGATTTTCGAGCAGACGAGAATACAGGTTATCTTCAAACAAGGGGTACTTCAGAATATCGCCCACGCGGGTGTTGGATAACAGCCGGCGCGCTTTGGAACGTACCGCTTCATCGGATGCGGCGACGCCGAGAATCTGATCGCCTTCCTTGAAAGCATTGGCCGCGCCGATAATCTGCTGATACGAAATCCTGTCAAACTTGCCCATCGTGCGATTTATAAAAGCAAAAAGATCTTCTTCGGGCTTCGTTTCCAGAATCCGCGCCTGCAAAATAGGGGGAAGCAATCCTGAACTGATGAGTGTTCCTGCCATAATCCAACAAAACTTTCTTCTGCTGATGTGCTTGTTATTTTCTGAATTTAAATCATTGTCTTTCATGTCGCGCACTCATTTTCTCATTACGACTTCTTATAACCATTTGTTAGCGTTAGTATATCAATTATCAGAGCATTAAAACAAGCAATATCCCTCACATCATTCCCGACCTTGAGAGCCCCTCTCCCTTGAAGGGAGAGGTCGGGTGATGGTGAATATCTATTGTCATTTCCGCGAAGACAGATGTAGTGCCGTGGGACAGCCTAAGGTTTCCTAATAAAGTTCTGTCTGTCTTGACAAATACTTATTTTGTGATACATTGTTTACATGGTCAAATATGAAGATGAAGTTTTAAAAAGTATCAAGAAAAGCAAGTTGCCAAAAGATATTTTTATATTATTTCATCATGCATTCATTGCTC
>CAYZLL010000094.1:2787-9685 GCA_964479225.1 uncultured Smithella sp. | reverse complement strand
CAATCGCCTGTTTGGCCAGAGGCTTGATTTTGACAAACCACTGTTTGGAAACCATCGGTTCGATGTCCGTCTTGCAGCGATAACACTGGCCGACATTATGCGCGTAAGGTTCTGTGCCGACGAGATAACCGCCCTTTTCCAGATCGCCAATAATATTCTCGCGCGCAGCGTAACGATCCTGTCCCTTGTAGGCGCCGCCGTTTTCGTTAATAAACCCTTTGCCGTCGATGACGGTGATGATTTCCAGATGGTGCCTCTGCGCCATGGCGAAGTCATTGGGATCGGAAGCGGGCGTAATTTTGACGGCGCCGGAACCAAAATCCATCGTGACATAATCATCGGCAATGACCGGAATTTTTTTGTTCATCAGAGGCAAAATAACCTCTTTACCGATAATATCGGTGTATCGTTTGTCGTCGGGATGGACGGCAACTGCTGTATCGCCCAGCATGGTTTCCGGCCTGGTGGTCGCCACAATAATTTCACCCTGGCCGTCTGCAAACGGATAACGGATGTTCCACAGAAAGCTCTGATCTTGCTTGAATTCCACTTCGAGATCGGAAATAGCGGTATGGCAGCGCGGACACCAGTTGACGATGTAATCGCCCTGATAAATCATTCCTTCATTGTACAGCCGAACAAAAACTTCGCGTACCGCGTGGGATAATCCTTCATCCATGGTAAAGCGTTCCCGTTCCCAGTCACACGAACAGCCAAGTCTCTTGAGCTGATTGATAATGACGCCACCGTATTGTTCACGCCATTCCCAGACACGGGCGATAAATTTCTCACGTCCCAGTTCGTGGCGGGAAGTTCCTTCCTTCAATAATTTCTGTTCAACGACGTTTTGCGTGGCAATGCCGGCGTGGTCGGTGCCGGGCATCCAGAGCGTGTTATAACCCTGCATTCTTTTAAAACGGATGATGATGTCCTGCAGCGTATTATTCAGAGCGTGCCCCATGTGCAGCATTCCCGTGACATTCGGCGGGGGAATCACGATCGCAAAAGCCGGCGCATCACTTTTATCCTTCGCGTGAAAATATTTATTTTTTAACCAGTATTCGTATAATCTTTTTTCTGCATCGGCCGGTTCAAAAGCCTTGCCTAACTCTCGCTTTGCCATTTGATTTTTCACTCCTTCAATACTTCTTAAACTTGTGTCTCACTAAAAAAGGGCTTCACGCCCTCTGTTTTATTTATCTTTATATTTCATATATTTATTTATTAATGTCCAACTGTTCCTTAAACTTGTGGATGATGATCAGAGCTTCCAGTCCCGATAGCGGTTTCAACGGAGCGAACTCTCCTGTTTTTATATTTTTCTCCTGCATAATATCCCGAGAAGTCATCGACATAATGGCATTAAAATAGGGCATATCCGCCGGCACATCACGAAACAATGATTTTGATTTTAAATATTTTGCCGCCAACTCTTTTTCACCGGTCAGTTTGATGATGATACCTTCCAGCATCAGGGCGTATTCACCACGGGAAATTATTTCGCCCGGTTTGAAATTGCCATTCGGATCGTTTTCCAGACCGCGAACGCCCGTTTTCAAGACCTGTTCAATATCACTTTTGAAAGGATGATCAAAGATGTCATTGGCCATCGGTGGCACCGGCGGACGAAGCACCCCCCCGGTCACAACCGGTTCTGCTTCTTTTATCGGCGCCGGCACGTTCTCCGTTGTCAGGGCTGTTTTTTCTGCAGTCGTGATTTCCGGTTTGCCCAGTAATTCTTTGATTTTTAATTCCTGCATAAACAATGCCGCCACGTCCGCTCTGGTTATTTTTTCAACATTGGCGATCTGTTTGCCGGCCTGCGTTGAGGGCCTTGCCTGAATGTACATATCGATAAACTTCAATTGCGTTTCGGCTTCAGTCAAATAGTCCGTTCTTAATTCGGTTACTTTGGTAAACATCTGATTGGCAAAATTGAATTCCAACGCTTCTTTGTAGGCCAGACCCATAAAATAATACGCGGGCGCGTGATTGGCATCCATTAAAGTTGCTTCCTGAAATTGCTTCCTGGCTGATTCCAGCCAGTTCTGATCTGCTTTATTCACGGTGAAATAACGGATCCGGGATACATTGACAAAGAGTTTTTCATCATTGGTTTGAGCGGTTTTTAATCCCTCCGCCAGATTGTCAGCGGCAGAATCAAATTTCCCGGTGGCCGTATTAACCAGCGCCAGCCCGGTATAAGCTCTGGAGTAGTTGCTGTTGAGCTGGATGGCCATTTTGAACTCCCGTTGGGCGTCGGAATATCGACCCAGATCAAGCAGTTTAAGGCCCGCATACGTATGATGGCCGGGAGTATCCAGTTGGCTGACCGCTTCCCTGGCGACCGGACCGCAGGAAACCAGAGACAGCACCACAGCGTAAACAATGAACGGGAAAATGAATGTTCTAATTCTTTCAGGTTTCATATTATTTTTTCCTAAAACCGAGCGATATTATTATCTTTAGAACCGCTTTAAGTCAAGCAATATTGCATATTAAACCAACGCGTGATCCTTCCGGAAACGGCCTGTTTTTTTTACGATTTCTTTGGTGGAATCAGGACCGAACCAATTGATTTCCTTATCGGCTTTAAACCAGGTCATCTGACGCCGGGCGTATTGCCAGGTGTCACGCTTGATGAGATTTACCGCCTCGTCCCAACCGTATTGTTTGTTCAAAAATCCGATCATCTGTTTATAGCCCAGTGATTGCAGAGATTTCAGGTTTTCGTTGTACCCCATCGCCAGTACGTTTTTAACTTCGTCCAGCAATCCTGCGGCAATCATATTATCTGTGCGTCCTTCAATCCGCTGTTTTAATTCTTCGCGATCAACTTGAATGCCGATTTTGTAAGTTGCATAAGGACAATCCGCAAAGGAATGCTTTTTTTGTTTGACCGTAATGGATTCACCGGTTTGTTCCAGAACCTCCAGCGCCCGGATCACTCGTACCGAATCGTTGGGATTTATTTTGGCGGCGGCAGCGGCATCTCTTTGCAGTAGCATATCATAAAGATATTTTTTGCCGTGCGTGTCCCGGAGCGCGCGGAAATGATTCCTGATGTTTTCATCCACGTCAGGTGTATCGATAATTCCCCGGAGCAGCGCTCTTATGTATAACCCTGTTCCGCCCACAACAAAAACCGGCTTCCCCTGCCCTGCTAATTCGGCAATCATCGCCCGCGCTTTTTCGGCAAACACAGCGGCATTGAATTCTTCATCGGGATTCACCACATCAATCAAGTGATGCCTGATTCCCTTGCGCTCCTGTATGGTCGGTTTGGCCGTGCCGATGTTCAGATAGCGGTAAACCTGCATGGAATCGGCGCTGATAATTTCGCCACCGAATTGCAGGGCCAGATTAACAGCCAACTCCGTTTTACCTGTGGCGGTCGGCGAATTGATGATGACCAATGGCAATTTTTCCATCTTCATTGCTTACTTTCTTTTGAACATTCTTTCGATTTCGATTAAGGAAAAATTGATGGTAATCGGACGTCCGTGCGGACAGGTCAGATTGAATGGCGTTGCTTCCAGATCGCGGCACAAAGCGGCTACTTCTTCATGGGAAAGAAACCTATTGGCCTTGATGGCAGCCCGGCAGGCCAGTGATGCCAGAATCTTTTCTCTTCTTTCCAGCAGGGAAGGTATCTGATTTTGATCGCTTAACTGATCGACTATGTCGGAAATCATTGCACTGATTCTGATCTGAGACAACGTTACCGGAACCGCTTTAACGGCAATCGCGTCACGACCGAAGATTTCAATTTCCAGACCGATCTCTTGAAAGAAATCCAGATAATCATGAAACAGCGCAATTTGCCCCGGCGTTAGATTGACAATTTCCGGCATCAGCAATGACTGGCTGATAATCTTTTCCCCTGATGATTTCTTTAATCTCTCCAGAATGATTCGTTCATGCGCCGCGTGCTGATCCAGAAGCACAAGACCTCCCTCACCTTCAAATATCAGATAGGTATTGGCAAACTGCCCCACATATCTCATGCCCGTAAAGGATATTTTTTCGTCAATTTGTGTTCGGTCATCGCCAACCGGAAGATCTGCTTTTCCCGTCACCGGTCGCTTTAACAAATCATCGTTAATCGCCTTTTGCAAATTCTGTTTTGAAAACATTCCAAAAGGAACGGATGGTGATCTTTCCCGCAGAGCTGGTGCGGGGGAAGAAAGTTCTTTTTCTTCTTTCGGATCCAGACGATAAATAAAAGAACCTTTCGATGTCGGAGCGGCCGCCAGACTCTGCGCGATGCTTTTGGAAACCAGATCAAAAACAGCGCGTGCGTCTTTAAAGCGGACTTCCAGTTTTGCCGGATGGACATTCACATCAACATCTTCCGGAGGCATATCCAGAAACAGCACAGCCGCTGGATAGCGACGCGGCTCGATGATCTGCCGGTAGGATGACAACACGGCGTGAAGCACGCTGTTATCACGGACAAAGCGTTTATTCACAAACAAATAAACATTTTTGGAATTTGATTTCGTATATTCCGGCCGTGATATGAAACCGGTCAAGCTTAAATTTTCTTTTTGCAATTCAACGGTAAGGCAATGCGCGGAAAAATCATCGCCCATCACCATTGAAATTCTTTGCGCAATATCCCTGGCTTCCGGCGCAACAAAGGCTTCGCGGCCGTTGACCAATACTTTCAAACGGACTTCCGGATGTGCCAGTGCCAGGCGGGTAATCGCGTCCAGGCAAGCGCCCTGCTCCGTGGCTTCTGTTTTCATAAACTTCCGGCGTGCGGGAACATTGGCAAATATTTTCGTCACCGATATCTGCGTACCTTCAGGACAACCCGCTGGCACAACCTCTTTTATCTTGCCTGCTTCCATCGTGGCTTTTGTTCCCGATAAATCTTTTTTGCGCCGGGTCAGCAATTCCACCCGCGCGATGGAAGCAATGCTGGGCATGGCTTCGCCACGGAATCCGAAAGAAACCACATTGAAGATGTCGTCAAAATGATGAATCTTGCTGGTGGCGTGTCTTTCGAAAACCAGCGGCACATCGTCGTGTTCGATTCCCGAACCATTATCAATCACCTTGATGGAATAGCAACCACCCTTTTCCAACTCCACCCTGATATCTGAAGCTCCGGCGTCGATGGAATTTTCCACCAGTTCCTTGACGATGGATGCCGGACGCTCCACGACTTCGCCGGCGGCAATCTTATTGGCAATTTCCGAAGATAAAACCTCAATGCGTTTGGACAATTTTTTTCTCCTCAAAACAGTGCGACCTCAATGTAGAACTTTCTTTACTTTCAATCCATCATTTTCTGAATAATCATTAATATGATATTAAATTATACTCATAATTATCACAACGGACGCATCAGATTCTCATAGTCATTCCATCGCCAATTATTATCGTGAGTCATGTATTGGAATCCTTGAAAATACATATTCCTTTCAAGGATCTATTGTAGGATATAGCATTCATATGTAACATTTACAAAAAAGGATACCTGCTGGTTATCTCCGCAAATATTCGTCCACTTTTTTCTTTCAACATGACAAAACTCGTCTGAACTGTTACGCCCATGTACAAAACACTTCCAATATTTGAACCCAACCCAAGAGACTCGAGATCATTGATGTGAGTTAGGTTAGTTGATACTATATCGGTGTGAAGATTATAAGAACTATAATACTTGTCTATATCAGGTTTAAATTCTATTCCATATTCTGACAAATAGACTATTTGTTGAATGAAGTTTTTATTTCTTGCCTTGCTAATGGATTCTTTCAAACGATGAGCAATTTGATATATCGACATTTCATTGATTTCGTCTTTTGTAAATTCAATAATGCAAACATAATATGCGTTTCCGACATACAGGGAATCAATGGCTGGATGAACTTCTCTGAGATCAACTGGAATTCTTAATCTAATCCTATCAGTGTCAGGCATAATATGATCATGATATTTCTTTAATAAAAAGGATGTTATAATTTGATTATTAGAAATCATTATTTTCGAATTTTCTTTGCCTTTTATTTTATCAAGAAAATCATCCGAGAATTGTTCCCTTTTATAGTGTAATTTTACTTCCTTATTCTCTTGAATCCGATTTTGAATCCTATTATTCAACTCGGATAATGAGGGAATAAATGCCTTGTCAATCGTATCAAAATCAACAGGGCTGCCTTGATATAATCTTTGAGTCGATGGAAGAGGAAATTTTTTGCCTTCCGCTATACATCCCCAAGAGAACAAGAAAAGAAGCAATGAAATTCCATCAGCGACTCCGTGCGAACAGCTCACGCCACAAAATATTCCATCCTTGACGGGGATGGCCGTAACAGCAAGAAGCGGTTCACCGGGTAGAGTTTTAATATGTAACATCTTATGTTTGATATCTTCAATGTTGATATTGTTACAAGTGTCATTAATAAAGGGTAGCATCATCCGTTTGACGCCGTCGGTGCAATATTGCAATGCAAATTTATCCCGATCGATCATGATTAGACGACTGGAAAAAAGGTTGTAATGTTTAATGAGTTCGTCAAGAGTTTCATTGAATTTTAAATAATAATTCTCCTTTTTATAAAAAAATAAAACTTCTATTGGATTTGAACCCGGCATATTTTCATTTTCAACTATTGAAAAAGGAAGAATATTTTTCCCATAATTGTTCTTCACGTATTGAGACATTTCATCCTCTTGAACTTTTTACATTCATTAATAATGATTCTGTCCAGGAAGTATTGAATGAAAACAATGTAATAAATATTTTATAACAGGATATCATTGTTCCTTTGTTCCATCTTCTTTATCCTGTGCAATTAAGTTTTCTCCTCTTACAGTCAAATCTTTTCGATCTCCAGATCAACTTGGATGATGTATTAGTATAATAAACCGAAATCTGCAACCA
>CAYZLL010000094.1:0-2687 GCA_964479225.1 uncultured Smithella sp. | reverse complement strand
ATCTCCAGATCAACTTGGATGATGTATTAGTATAATAAACCGAAATCTGCAACCAGGATTAAATTACTTCTCATTTTTAAAATAAATAGTTCCAAATATTTCTACATATTGAGCATTGCTCTTGAATTAATTCCGTTCTTATGACAATAAATTCCTGGTTATTGATCAAGCCTACCGGGCTAATGGAGTATTTTTCATAAGCATGGATGTTTTTTGGAGTTGGCTAAAATATAAAGAATAATCTTACGGTCCTGATTGTTCTATGAAAAAATATAATTCAAAGTGAGTTTTGCATGGAAAAATTTTTCGATCCCAAATCTGTTGTCGTCGTCGGCGCTTCCAATTCTCCTTTCAACCTCGGCGCCACAATCTGTAATATGCTGAAGGATTATCTAAAATATTCCGGCGCGGTGTATGCGGTCAATTCAAAAGGAGAAAAGGTAAATAACTATCAGGGTTATTCATCAATAATTGATCTCCCCGAAATACCCGATCTGGCGGTCATCATCGTGGCGGCAAAAAATGTCCCCGGCATTATCAGGGATTGTGCCGCCAAAGGGATCAATCGCGTCATCATTGAAAGCGCCGGTTTTTCTGAAGGCGGCCCTGACGGCAAAGCCATGCAGTGTGAAATCGATGAAGTCGCCAGAGCCCATGGCATACGCATCATGGGACCAAACTGCCTGGGGACACTCGACACCCGCAATAAATTCTGCTGTTTCTATGGTGTTAATCCCAGTCTGGTTGAAATGGGGCGGATATTTGAGGCACCAGGAAACATATCTTATATCATCCAAAGTGGCGGCATTGTTGTTTTAGTCATTGAGTCATTATTTTACGACCTTGTCGGCGTGAACAAGGTTGTCAGCATCGGTAACAAGTCTGATGTGGATGAGGCTGATTTGATTGATTACTTTCAAGCAGACGAGACGGAAGTGATCGGCATATATCTTGAAAATGTAGCCAACGGCCGCAAACTGATGGAGGCTGCCAAAAAGTCGCGCAAGCCGATTATGATTTACAAAGTGGGCCGCACGCAGGAAGGCGTCATGGCCGCCATGTCGCACACTGCAGGAATGGCCAGTAATGATAAAATCTTCGAGAGCGCCTGCAAACAGTCGGGGATCATCCGTTTAAAATCCATCGATGAACTCCACTCGATGCCCAAGATGCTCACGGATATGCCTCTTTTGAAAGGCAAGCGGATTGCCATGTTCACCAATTCCGGAGCCTTCGGCAGCATCAGCGCCGACCTGCTGGTGGAAGAGGATTTGCAGGTGGTGCGTTTGAAACCGCAGACCCAGGAAAAATTGAAAAAGGCGGGTCAGGTATTCAATATCAAAAACCCCGTCGATATCGGTCCCGCCCCACCGCAAACCTATCTCGATATTTACGAAATTCTTCTTTCCGCCGATGAGGTGGACGGTCTTTTGCCGCTGCTGAGTGTCTGGCAGCCTTTTGTTATCGATACGCTTCTGGAGCTGATGCAAATGTGCAAGCATTACGAAAAGCCCGCAGCCATTTATACGCCCAACGCCATCGCCAAATCCATTTCCATTCGCACGACGCACCGAATTCCGATATTTGAAACGGCGGAGCAGGCCGTACGGGCATTATCCGTTTCCCATTACTATTATCATTCACTGCTCAAAAGGAATTTTATCGCTGTAGAACCAGGAACGCCAGATCAAAGATAGCCACACACAGGTTCACATATCTGAATTGATGATAAATTATTGAGGAAAGATACAATCAATCAGCAAAAAGAAAGGTTTTTACCTGTAAATCAAAATCTTTCGTTTATTTTTTTGAAAAGTCGGGCAACAAAACGTTTGATTCGCTTGTAAAAAGGAAGTTTGGCGTTAATTTGTTGCAGAGCGTCGCGGGCGGCATCCTCTCCTGCCTTGACCAGATCTATCGCCCGTTTAAAATCCATCCAGTGAAGACTGCCCACCTGCGGACGAATGACGACATCGGCGTCGGCGAGCTCCGATTCCTCCAGAGCATTGGCGGTGATTTCACCCGCCCGGAATACAACATCCTTTGCCGTCTCGATAGAGACATCCGTCTGCAAATCACGATCCACGATGACGGCGATGACCATGTCCGCTCCGGCTTCCCGCGCGGCGTGCACGGGCACCAGGCTGGTAATGCCACCGTCGGCCAACAGCCATTCGCCGTAACGAACCGGAGCCACCGCCCCCGGAACAGCACAACTGGCCAGGACGATCTTGCGCAGGGACCCTTCGGAAAAAACAATTTTCTTTCCGGTAATCAAATCCGTGGAAACAACACGAAATGGAATGCGTGTGTCATGGATGTCCATGTCGGGCAGGAAAAAATTAATCAGTGACTGAAAATCATGTGAAGGAAGTATGGAAGGTTTGAAGAAGGCCTGAACAAAGATCAAACGATTCATGACAAACGTCCGCGCCTTTTTGAAAAACCCGTTTTCTTCTGCCGTAAAGGTCAGGCCGATGGATTTGATTTTGGAATCATCAAATTCGGGACTTTGCAGATAGGCATCGATTTTCGCCTGAATTTCATCGGGTGACTGGCCGCTTGCATAGGCTCCGCCGATCAACGCGCCGGCGCTGGTTCCCACAATCAGGTCAAGACCGATGCCCTCTTCTTCCAGAACCTTGAGAACACCAATGTGGGAAAAGCCGCGGACCCCGCCGCCACCC
>CAYZLL010000093.1:5353-9814 GCA_964479225.1 uncultured Smithella sp. | reverse complement strand
CGGCCGTCGGCAATGCCGCCCGCCGCAATAACCGGGATTTTCAGATTTTCCGCCAGATGGGGAATCAACACCATCGAAGTTACATCCTCGCCATGAGCCGCCGCTTCCTGCCCCGTGGCAATCACGGCGTCCGACCCGAACTCCTGCGCCTTCAGGGCATGCTTGAGATTGACCACCGTGGCCAAAACTTTGCCGCCGTATTTGTGCGCTTCCTGAACGATCCAGTCGCCTTTTCCCAGGGCGAAGTTGATGACAGGAACCTTTTCTTCCAGAAGGAGTTTTGCGTTCTTGTCTGCTCCGGGGAACATCAGCGTCGCATTGGCGCCAAAGGGTTTGTCGGTCAGGGTTCTAATTTTGTGAATGGCCGCACGGGTATCCTCGAGAGACAGGGGGCCTGTTGCCAGAATCCCCAGGCCTCCGGCATTGGAAACGGCGGCAACCATTTCCGGTGTGCTGATCCAGCTCATGCCGGACAGGATGATCGGGTATTGGATACCCAGCATTTCCGTAATTCTTGTCTTCATTTTTTATTTCCTCCTCAGCTTTTTACGACCTGTTTATTTGTCGCGGCCAGACATTCGGCTGCTTCCGCGGACATGGTTTCCAGGAGCTCCGCGCAACTTACAACATTATGGATCAGACCGATGGACTGACCGACCATCAGCGGAGCGAAATCCACCAGCCCTTTTTCCCAGGCCTCCTTGACGCGCTGCCCGCTGATCAGAGGGATGATTTCCTCAAAACCGCCTTTGCGCGATTCAATGGAGATAACCTCTTCAATGATCCTGGATTTTAAAGCGCGTCCCTGAAGGCCAAGGGTCTGCCCGTAAAGAGTTGTATTGAATTCCTGCTTGCGGACGAGTTCCTGCTTGATATTATCGTGAACCTGGCATTCTTTGGTCGCAATGAAACGGCTGGCCATCATGACCCCCGCCGCGCCCAGCGTCAGTGCCGCCGCCATCGTCCGTCCGTTGGCAATCCCGCCAACCGTGACGACAGGAATCTTTACCGATTCAACCATGCGGGGCGTCAGGACCATCGTGGTGACGTCGTCATTCAAGGGATGGCCGCCTTCCTCAATGCCCGCGGCATAGACACCGTCATAACCGACCGCTTCTGCATGGACCGCATGGCGAACCGCACCGACCTTGTGAAACAGCTTCACCCCGGCCTTTTTCAGGGACTCCATTCCCTCCATTCCCACAACCTTGTCCAGAGGCGTCCCGGAAATCTCCATGCCGGCCACCTTCTCTTCGGTGCAGACTTTGATATACATTTTGTGGTGCTCCGCCGTGATCCGGATGGACGGCAAAAGCGTCAAGCCGATCATAAAGGGCTTGTCTGTCAGCTTCCGGGTTTCCCGGATCGCGTCGCGAAAATCTTCTTCCGTCTCATAATTGGCGGCCGTCAGATTGCCGATGCCACCGGCATTGGAAATGGCCGCGCATAATTCCGGTTTGCAAAGCCACATCATGGCCCCGCAAATGATCGGGTGTTTGACGCCAAACATTTCTGTGATTTTTGTCTTGAACATTTTTTTCCTCCTTAAATCATTATCTGACATAAATGACCTCTTTTTGTCTGTTGTTCATAGTATAGAGTTATACTCTAGACATTGACATTTGTCAAGATTTAATTTATAAAGCCCCTGAATAGGATTCGATGAATCATTCAGAAAAAAGATACGGCAAATTGATCTCAGCGTAACGACATTTTAGGGCACTGTTACGCATTTCGGAGAGGAAATTATTATCGTGAAAATGAAAATAGGACAGCTTGTGCAGCGAAGTGGCGTTCCGGCAACCACGATCCATTACTATGTCAAGGAAGGGATTCTGAACGCACCGGAGAAAATTAATAAAAGGATAAGTCTCTATGATGAAACCCTGATTGAGCGTCTTAAAATCATCCAACGTTTTCAGGAAAAACGTTTTCCACTCACTTCCATCAAGAAGATTCTGGCCCGCATTGATCAGGGAGTTCCTCCGGAAGAAGCGGAAACTCTGGAAAACATCATCTTCGGTTTGCCGAACGGCAATGCAGATGAATTAATCGACAAAAAAACCTTTATAGAAAGAACCGGATTGACCTCTAAAGAAATTGAAGAACTGGAAAGTTTAGGGCTGCTCATTCCCTTTTCCCGTGAAAAAGGGAGAGATCTTTTTGATCAAGACGATGTCGCCATGGGGAAAAGTGTATTCAAACAATTATTTTCATTGAAAGTTCCTTTAAAAGATTTGCAGTTCTATATCACCCTGGGGCGTCAGATAACAGAAAAGGAATTTCAGTTACGAAGAAATATTATTCGAGGGATGACGGTGACAGATAATGCGAAGATAACCGTTGATCTGACAAACGGCGCAATTTTGTCCAGGTCCTATTTCTTAAACCGTCTTTTTCGCTCAGTCCTTCAGGAAAGGACCCGGGGGGATAAAAAATCTAAAAAGAAATAAATTTTTCCGACGCTGAGAAAAGCGGCCAGAATCGGCCATAGCCCGACGCTTGAGCGGGAAGCGTCTTGGGTTTAGATTGGTCAGGATGATGTTCAGATTTCAGCAATCAGGTCATTGCTAATACAAAGTTGCAATATTATTGTGTCCAGTAAAGAGTTTCTTTCCAATTGAAGGTTCAACGTAAGAGGTCGCTGTTTCCGAACCTGCGGCGGGTGAGGAATACGGTGCACCTCCTTATTGGATCATCTTATGGTCTTTTCGCCTATCATAAGAAATACACTGAAGTATCGAATATCCCCTTTTCGTGTCAGTTTCTTGACTTCTGTAGCAGTCACTTCTTTGACTCCGGAAAAACCGACTTTCCTGAACAATGCATGTAATGCAGTTCTTTCAAACCCCAAATGAAATACGCCCGTGTTGTCTTCGTGGAACTCTCCCTGGTCCAAGTCCAGGTCGGCGACGCAGAGGTATCCGGGCATCTTGAGTGCTTGAAATAACTGTGTCAGCAGAGGTTCGACGTGTTGAATGTGATGAAATGTCATGCTGCTGACAATAGCATCGTATGGACCCGGCAGCGCATCGCTATCATGGATCTGTCTTGTATAGACATTTGTCTGACCCTGCTTGTCGGCTTTGGCCTGCAACACGTCGAGCATTCCTTGCGAGGTGTCTGTGCCTGTGACGGATTTAACGAAGGGGGCCAGCCTCAGCGTGAGAAGCCCTGTGCCACACCCGAAGTCGAGGACATCCATGTCGGGCTTGAGCGTAACCTGTTGTGTCATGGCCCTGGCAACATCCTCGGCGAGTTTCACTCTGTCCGGGTGTTCGTCCCATGTCGCTGCCTCTTTGTCAAAATTGCGTTTCTGGTCTTTCATTTTCATAATGATCATCGACGAAATCACCCGGAGCGTAGCGATCGGGTGGATTGCTCTTGGCCTTTTTTATCTGCACTCTGTAACTGATTCGTAATGAGTCAACATTCTGATAATCTTTACGGTGTGGAGATCTTTCAATACTTGATAGATTAAGCGATGTTGTATGTTTATTCTGCGAGAGTATGCACCCGAAAGATCGCCCATGAGTTTTTTATAGGGTGGTGGATTTTGGAATGGATCTTCTCTGAGGACATCCAGCAAGCGACTGGCCTGAGGTTTTAAACCGGATTGTGAAATAGTCTTTGCATCTTTTTGTGCTTGTTTAGTGAAGACCAATCGCCAACTCACCAGCCAGGCTCCTCCTTGCACTTTTCAACAGGCGTCTTTAATCCCTTTTTGATTGATTCTCGCATACCGGGAATGGATGTAAGATATAAAGTTTCTTCTATTGCACGCCAGTCATCTTCCGATATTAAAACAGCAGAATTTCTTTTCCCGACAATTTGTACCGGAATATGTGAATCTTTTACTTCGTCCACAAGATTGTATAGGCGCTTTCTTGCTTCTGATGCTGTTAATGATGTCATCTTCCTTGCCTCCTTAACGTACGAGATATGGTACGTCATTAATACGACAATGTCAAACGATTTTAAGGCCAACGAAAAGCTCACCGGCGCTCTTTAGCGCGTCCGGCAGAACGTATTGTTCGACCTTCCCCGGTTACGTGTATCATTTCATTAATTAAGCGCAACTCTAGACGGCAACCAAGCGCATGGGCATATTTTTGTAATGTCGCCAGAGATGGAGAGTGCTTTCCGCTGCCGGACTCCAAGCGAGCAATCGCTGATTGCGTTGTACCGATACGCTCGGCAACTTCCGCCTGAGTGATACCAGCGGAAGAACGTGCTTTGAGAAATTCGTCCAAAAAAGCAAATTCTTTGTCAAGCTGATCGTATTCAGATTTTACATCCGCGCGTTTAAGGGCGCGTGCCTTAAGTTCTTTATGCGTGAGCATCTTTGATCTCCTTCAAACGTCGCCTTGCTATGGCAAGTTCTTTGGGCGGTGTTTTGTCTGTTTTTTTAATGAACTGGTGCAACATTACAATACTTCTACCCATCATCGTGCAATAGAA
>CAYZLL010000093.1:0-5253 GCA_964479225.1 uncultured Smithella sp. | reverse complement strand
GAGCGTAGCGATCGGCCGTACTGCTTTTGTCGGGCTGCTCATTTTGTTGAGCGGGCAGCCTTTGCATGCAGCGTTATCCCCAGAGCGCCAATTACTTTAAGAATAGTATCGAATTCCGGACTCCTTTCACCGGATAGAGCTTTATATAAGCTTTCCCGTGACAACCCGGCATCTCGTGCAACTTGCGACATACCTTTAGCTTTTGCTATGTCTCCCAATGCCTTTGCAATAAACGCTGCATCACCATTTGATTCCTCAATACACATTTCCAGATAAGCGGCCATTTCTTGAGGTGTGCGAAGGTGCTCGGATACATCATATTTTGTTGTAACTGTCCTTGCCATAATTAACTCCTACAAATTTCTTGCCAAGCGAAGTGCGGTTTTAATGTCTTTTGCCTGTGACTTTTTGTCTCCACCCGCCAGCAGGATTATCACCGTGCGCTCACGCTTGAGGTAATAAACCCGATAGCCTGGACCATGATCAATACGCATTTCCGAAACACCTTCACCTACAGGCTTAACATCTCCGGGATTGCCCATAGCCAGTCTTTCAATTCTTGCCTGTATGCGAGCACGACCTCTAATATCTTCTAGACTATCAATCCACTCGACAAATATTTCGGTTTTGCGAATTTCAATCATGGCAGCACTGTAGCCCAATGGCTACACTTTGTCAATAGGTTCTTGAATTAATATTCATGTCCAACGGCGAGTGCGTATGCGCAACTTGCCGTACGGGCGCGCGCAGCGCAACCGTACAATTTATACCCGGCAGGTAAAACATGGAATATTTGTCCAAGGTATAAAAAACCGACATTAATGAATACCGTTCAAAAGATGGCATTATTTTCAATGTTAGCGTTGTGTGGATAACAGACACCTTGGCCCATGACGGAATCAATCCCCGGAAAAATGATTCGAGAATGTTTTGACCATCTCGCTGAACAGTAGCAGCGTAGCGATATAGTCCAGGACTGATATTCCAGTCCGGTTGGAAATCAGATGCCATCTTTCCTGTATAGAACCTGAACAGATTGAATGTTTGACGATTAATCAAGACCCTATGATTCACTCTTTTGCCGCTGTCGTGGCTTTATTTATTGCGTTGAGAAATTAGCAACATTTTCCTTGTCATCAACAAACATATTATATTGATTCGATTGACATTTTACCACAAAACGCATACTCACCCTTCATATTTCATACGTTACATTTCACATTTTTTTCATTTTTTTTAAATCAAAAATCCCGATTTAGATGGGCTAAGATTTTTCTTAAAAACAAGTACATGAATATTAGATTTAACTAAACATGATAACTGAAAAAAATATTGAAAATCATTGACAAAAATATCTTTTCTATATATTTAAACACGTTTATTAAATTATTTCAGATTTTAGTCCCGCTGTAACTCAGAGGGCGGAGCTATATCAACCATATAAAATGAATGCCTTCTGGCAAGCTATCGAGAATTACTATTAAACTCAAAAAAGTTAAAATTTGATTTTTTGAAAAGTATTGATATAATTAAAAACTAGTGTTTTGTGAAATTATTTAAGCATTTAAAAATAAACTAAAATTAAAAAAATTTGAGTATAATTATGAAGAAGTCTATGCAAAACAAAACCACCATGTATTTTAAATCTCATTCCTATCGTTTTCTTTTTATCATGATACTGTTTGTCGTGATGATCCTGCCAACGGGTTGTGCGCGTCACGGGACACTTTCCACAGGGGAGGTCAAGACCATCCAGGGAACCGGGGTATCATCCCCTTTATTGAAACCGGGGGAAACGGGAAATTCCGTTGTGAAAGTAGAAAACGTTACCATTCCCGGGATGAAAGAAGCTGCCCCTCCTCTTGATTATGTTGTCGGGCCCAATGACAGCATCATTATAACCGTTGCCAATGCACCCGAATACTCTTCAACCAGCAATGCCACCAGCGGTCAACAGCGCGGCAGCCGTGTGGATGGCAACGGCAACATCCAGATTCCCATGCTGGGTCTGGTAAAAGTCGGCGGCATGACCCTGCCACAGGTAAGAGAACATCTCCAGAACCTCCTCAAGCAGTTTATGAGAGAACCTTCCGTGGTCGTTGAAATCATCGAATATGGCAGTTCACCGTTATACCTTTTGGGACAATTTAAAAATTCCGGCGTCGTTTACATGGACCGACCCTTTAACGTCCTCCAGGGCATTGCCATGGGCGGCGGCTATGACAACTCTGCCAACCCCAGATCCGCCAGAGTCATCCGTGATAACCGGGTGCTGCCGGTCGATGTTTACGAGCTGCTGATGAAAGCAGACCAGAGCCAGAACATCTGGTTGAAACCCGGCGACACCATTTTTATGCCAGACAACAAAGACCAGCGAGTCTTTGTCTTTGGAGCCGGAAAGACCGGCATGTCCATCCCGTTTCCGCCGCGGGGACTTAACCTTCTGGAAGCCATTGCCATGGCGGGCATGCAGGAGATCGGCTACCATGCCCAGAACGTTCATCTTATCCGTTCACTGTCGCCCACCAGGGGACAGTTGATGGTGGTTGACGTTGATGCCATCCTGGAAGGAGAGGCAATGCCTTTGCAGCTTTCCGAAGGGGATGTTATTTACATACCGAAGAGCGGCATGACCAGTTGGAATGAAACCATTGCCGAACTTTTACCGACGCTGCAGGCCTTTGGTGCAATCCTGACACCGTTTGTGCAGTTGAAGTATTTGTTTGATGATAACAACAATTAAAAAAAACAAACAGTAAGATAAAGAGGAAAAAGAATGAGTCCCATGAATACCCCCCAGTTACCACCCCCCAAACCGGTAGATCCGGTTGAGGAAGAAATCAATATTTTTGATTACATCGGCGTTATCCTGCGACGCTGGAAGATAGTTGCTGCTGCCTTTTTTGCTGTCTTCATTATCGTCGCTGTTTACACCTTTATGATGAAGCCGATATATGAAGCGTCTGCCACCATCCACGTTAAAGATGACAAATCAAAAGGGATGGTTCTGGGCGACCTTGGACTCAAAGATTCCAATCCCGTCAGTGCGGAAATCGAACTGCTCAAATCGCGAAGCAATGCGGAAAAGGTGGTTGAGCGTTTACATCTCAATTGGAGAATTGATAAAAAATCTGACGGCCTCTTCTTTAATATTATAGAATTCACGTCCAAAGCGCGAAAACCCGTATACAAAATCACGCTGACCGGCGCCGATACCTTTGCCGTGCGGGATATTAATGGAAATCTTGTCGGCACCGGCAAATCCGGCAATCTTCTCAAAACAAACGATTTCTCTCTGCTCCTCAACAACGTGAAAGGCGCAAAAGGAGACAGTTTTCGATTAAACCTTTCGTCGTTCAATGCCACAGCCGAAGGTTTGCGCAAATCCATCAAAGCAAACGAAGTGGGAAGAATGACGGGTATCATCCGTGCATCCTATACCTCCACGGATCCCGTGCTGGCCAAAAATGTCGTCGATGAATTGGTGACCGCATATATCAATCGTTCCGTGGACGTCAAAGCTGCTGAATCAGCGCGAACAGTTTCCTTCCTGGAAAGCCAGTTAAAAGAATTGAGCGGCGAGCTGAACACCTCGGAAGACAAGCTTCAATCCTACAAAAGCAAAACCGGGATCATGCAGCTCAATGGTGAAGCCGAGACACTGGTCACAAAGATCTCGGAAATGGAACGAGAACGTGCTGCCGTTGCCATTCAGAGACAGCAGGTGGATTTTGCCGCCGGATCCATGAGAAACGCACTCAAGAGGGGCGAAGTGTACTCTCCCGGCAATATGGGGAATGACACTTCGGGGGTGGCAATTTCCGCTCTTTCGGCAAAACTTTCGGAACTGCAGGTGCAGAAAAGTGAACTCCTGGCCAGATACACCCCGCAGCATCATGCCGTCAAATCCGTTCAGACTCAGATAGATGCCGTACAAGCGAAAATACTGGCGATACTGGAAAGCAGTCGGAATAGTCTTGCCAAGCAGGAGCAAGCCATCTCCGGTCAGTTGAGCGCTTATGATAACAAAATAAAACAACTTCCAGCGGCCGAGCAGGATCTGGTATCACTTACCCGTGTTACCAAAGTGAACTCTGACATGTACACTTTCCTATTGCAGAAGAAAGAGGAAGCGCGTATTGCCAAGGAATCCACCATCAGCCATCTGGATATTGTTGACCCAGCCACTTTTCCCGAGTGGCCGATTAAACCCAACATACCGCAAAACCTGCTTATGGGTCTCCTTGGCGGCCTGGCTCTCGGAATCGGCTTGGCTTTCTTCCGGGAATACCTTGATGACACCATCAAGGATCCGGATCAGGCCAAACGAGCTACAGGCTTTGCTCTGCTGGCAACCATTCCCCCGTTTGTCAGACACGAAAAACAGCGCAGTGCCCTGACTCATCTAAAATCGCTTCCGCAGATTGCCGGACATGATGCGGGCTTAGATGAAAAAGAAATGAAAAAGAATTATCTGATTACACAAGAAGAACCGAAATCGCTGGCCTCCGAAGCTTTCCGCGCCCTGCGCACCGGCCTGCATTTTTCCGCTATCAATAAAGACAAAAAGACCATGCTCTTCACCAGTTCTTTCCCTAAAGAGGGGAAAAGCACGATCTCATCCAATACGGCTATTGTCCTGGCTCAATCAGGGGCACGCGTGCTGATTGTTGACTGCGATTTGCGTCGTTCCTCGTTGCACGAAAAATTTGCTTGCACCAAATCCCCGGGACTAAGCGAAGTCCTGACCAAAGATGTGACGCTCGAACAGGCCATCAACAAAACGGCCATGCCCGGGCTTGAACTGCTTTGCGCCGGAACGACGCCGCCTAATCCTTCGGAACTGCTGGGTTCAGAGGAAATGCGTCAGTTGCTTATCAGTCAGCGGGAGAACTATGACTTCATCATCATAGACGCACCTCCTGTGCTGGCCGTGACGGACGCTCCCGTGCTGACCATGGTCAGCGATGTCGTCGTTTTAGTCATGGAAGCCGGTCGTGTGCCAATTAAAGCGGCACAACACATGAAAGAAATTCTTGGAAGACTGAACGCACCCATTGCCGGTATCGTCATGAATGACAAAACCGGAAAAGGTGAGGAGTACAATTACTACAACCGCAGTTACTACGGCAAGGCCTACGGTTACCGGGGCGGCTATGGTTACGGCTACGGGTATTATTCTGATGAAGAACCGCAACACGTCAGAAAAGGCAAACGCTGGGAAAATTTTATCCCCGACAAACTGCTCAGAAA
>CAYZLL010000092.1:0-9946 GCA_964479225.1 uncultured Smithella sp. | reverse complement strand
CTCTTTATCGTTCTGAAAGAAGGCGAGACGGCGACTGCCGAAGAAATGATTGAATACGGCAAAGCACATCTGGCCGCGTACAAATTGCCGACGGAAGTGGAATTTCGCAAGGAGCTGCCCAAGAGCACGGTGGGGAAAATACTACGTAAAGAATTAAGAAGTGAGGAATTGAAGAAAAGAAAACCATAATCAATCGGTATCCCTGACGATGCTTGAAGATTGATGGTTGAATATTTTATATCAGGAGAAGGAAAATCATGGAATACCAGAACATACTTTTTAACGTTGAAGAGCAAATTGCAACCATAACATTTAACCGGCCTAAAGTTCTGAACGCCTTGAATACCGATGTGCTGGCGGAACTTCTGGACGCAGTCACCATCTGTGAAAAAGATGACAACGTCAAAGCACTGATTTTGACCGGCGCGGGAGACAAGGCTTTTGTGGCCGGAGCGGATATCTCGCGGATGCAAAATTCGACACCCCAGGAAATGGTTGCCGTTATGGAATTGGGGCATCGCACATTCCGTCTGATCGAAACCATGCCGAAACCGTCCATTGCCGCTGTCAATGGTTTTGCGCTGGGTGGCGGAACGGAACTCGCGATGTCCTGTGACATGCGGTTTGCATCCGAAAAAGCCGTTTTCGGCCAACCGGAAATTTTAATCGGTGTTATCCCCGGTTGGGGCGGCACGCAGCGATTACCCCGTCTTGTTGGAATGGGCATCGCCAAAGAATTGATTTTGGGCGGCGGTCAGATCAATGCTCAGCGTGCCTATGAAATAGGGCTGGTCAATAGAGTCATTCCTCCGGAAAATCTTCTGGAAGAAGCCCGGAAATTTGCCGGGAAGTTGACAAAATTGCCTCCTTTTGCCATGAAAGTGGCCAAGGATGCGATCAATTACGGTTATGATCTGTCTCTGGATAGTGCCAACAAGCTGGAAATCAGTTGTATCGTGCAGTGCTTCAGCACACAGGATCAGAAAGAAGGCATGAAGGCGTTTCTGGAAAAGCGAAAACCGACTTTTACGGGAAAATAAGCACAAAGGACTTGAAGATGTTTCGTGCAGTGGCGTTGACAATTTTGATGATGTGATTTCATCAACAGGGACATTTGATAACAATTCATTAAACAAGGAGGATATTATGAAAAGGACTTTTTCAGTTTTTGTTGTATTGTTGGTGTTGTTTATGCTTCCCAGCATTTCATTAGGTTATAATAAAATGGGCCCTTATATCAGTGGCCAGTTGGGCGTGAGTAACCTGACGGATAGCGATGTATCGATAGACGGGTACGATCTGGGGACCATAGAATATGACCCCGGTTTTGCGAGCAGTTTTGCCGCCGGATTCAACTTTGGTATGTTCAGAATCGAAGGAGAATGGGGATACCAGGGGAATAATGTAGATTATAAATATCACGACGATTATTACAATGACGACGATTATTACGATGAGGACGATGAAAATGACTTGAATGCCTATTCCTTCATGGGTAATTTTTATTTGGATTTTGTCAATCCGTCTCCGGTTACACCGTTCATTACCGGTGGAATCGGCATAGCCAATGTTGAATTATTTGATGCGGATGATACGGTCTTAGCGTATCAGGTTGGAATGGGTCTTGCGTTCGCCATTAACCCCCATATGAGCATCGATTTGAAATACAGGTATTTCACAACGGAAGACCTTGATTTTGAAGGGTATGATGTTGAATTCGCCTCTCATAATGTTTATTGCGGATTCAGGTTCACTTTTTAGTCCGTTCTTTTGACCATTCAAAAAAGCCAGAGCAGGGACATTCATCCCGCTCTGGTTTTTTATTCATCTGAATCCTTTAAACTGATTTAATTCATATCGAAATTCATGTTTTTACGGCAGATCTGATTTCTATCAATGACGGATCGTAGTCTTCCGGTTTTTCATAGCCCAGAAGATTCAAGAGGGTTGCCGCGATATTGGACAGCCCTTTTTCTTGGAGGTCCGCCATGCGATATTCCCCCTGATAAAGAGGATCGTAAATAATGAAGGGCACCGGATTCAGGGAGTGTGCGGTCTTCACCGATTTTGCACCCTTTTTGTCGATTGTGGACATCTGATCCGCGTTGCCGTGATCCGCAGTGACAACGGCAACGCCGCCCGTTTCCTTGATGGCGGCCAGCAGCTCTCCCAGGCATTTATCCACCGTTTCCAGCGCGATGATGGCTGCATCCATTGAACCGGTGTGGCCTACCATGTCGCCGTTCGGATAATTGAGTCTGCCGAATCTGTAAGTGCCGCTTTTCAACAGATCAATGACCGTAGTCGTTATTTCGTTTGCTTTCATCTGCGGCGCCTTGTCAAACTCGATCCTGTCGGAAGGGATCTCCACATACTTTTCCAGTGCTTCATCAATATAGCCGGAACGGTTGCCGTTCCAGAAATACGTCACATGGCCGAACTTCTGGGTTTCGGAAACGGCAAAGGTTTTTACTTTTTCGGCGCAAAGATACTCGCTGATGACGCGATCGATCGCCGGCGGCTGCACGAGAAAATTCGGAGGAATATGCGCATCTCCGTCATACTGCATCATCCCCGCGTAAAAAATATCCGGCAGCGGTCCCCGATCGAATTCGGAGAAATCTTTTTCGGTGAATGCCCTGGATATCTGAATGGCGCGATCACCGCGGAAGTTGAAAAAGACCACGGCGTCCCCTTCATGAATTTTTCCCTTGGGTTTTCCCGCATCATCGGTAATGACGAAAGCAGGCAGATACTGATCGGTCGTTTTAGGGTCTTCTGCATAAAATGTCTTCACGGCCTCGGATGCGGAATGGAACTTCCGGCCTTCTCCGCGGACATGCGCATCCCATCCCCGTTTCACGATGTTCCAGTCGGAGTTGTACCGGTCCATGGTGACCTTCATGCGTCCGCCGCCCGAGGCGATGGCGTAATCAAGGCCTTTTTCAGCGGATATTTTCTTCAATTTTTCTTCAGTAGGAACAACATAATCAAGCGCCGTTCGTTCTCCTACATCTCTTCCGTCCAGAAGAGGATGAACCCGTACTTTTTTGAAATTCAACTGGGCGCATTTGTCGATCATAATAAAGAGCTGTTCAATATGCGAGTGGACATTGCCGTCCGATAAAAGGCCGATGAAATGAACTGTTCCGCCGTTTCGGGAACACTCGGCGATATGGCCCCATACGTCAGTCTGAAAAATCGCGCCGGTCTTGAGCGCCTTATTCACCAGACGGGCGCCCTGTTCAAAAACCCTCCCGGCACCCATGGCATTGTGCCCCACCTCGCTGTTGCCCATGTCTTCATCGGAGGGCAGCCCCACCGCCGTGCCATGAGCCTTCAGTTGTGTGTAAAGCTCGGATCTGAGCAATTGATCGAGATGGGGCGTAGCGGCCTTGTAAACAGCATTCGTTTCATCTTCTTTGCCGATGCCGACGCCGTCAATGATAATCAGCAGCAGAGGGCCTTTTCTGCCGGCAAAGGAATTTAATTTTCTGAGACTTAATGACATGGGGATACTCCTTCGTTTTCCACTCGAGATGGAATTTTTCCTGGGCATCTTTATAGATAAAAGTGGAAATCCGGTCAAGAAAAGAAATGTCAGGGTGAGTCTGAAAGAAACGCGCTGTCTTTTAACGGTAGTGCTGAGCCTGAATTTCGTACATGCGGGCGTACTGGCCGTCCCGTTCGATCAGTTCATCATGGCTTCCGCTTTCTATAATTTTCCCTTTTTCCAGAACACAGATCAGATCAGCCATGCGCACGGAGGAGAAACGGTGACTGATGAGCAGCGCGGAACGGCCCTTGAGCAGTTTCTTGAAGGCCTCAAAAACATCGTGTTCCGCCTGTGCGCTCAGCGAACTGGTAGGCTCATCCAGGATCAGCAACTGCGCGTCGCGCATAAAAGCCCGGGCCAGGGCGATCTTTTGCCATTCGCCGATGCTCAGTTCCACTCCTTTGTCAAACCGGTTGGACAAGATCGTTTCATAACCGTAGGGCAGATGGCTGATAATCTTATCCGCGCCTGATTGCCCGGCGGCCAGGTGAACACGCTCGTCGTCAGGATTAGTTTGAATGTCTCCGATCCAGATATTTTCACGCGCTGAAAGAGGGTAATGCAGGTAGTCCTGAAAAATGACGGTAATTTCGCGGCGCAGGGCCTGAATGTCCAAATCACGGAAGTCAGTGCCGTCCATGCTCACACGACCCCCGGAAGGATCATAAAGACGGCACAACAGCTTGGCCAGCGTTGTCTTGCCCGATCCGTTATCGCCCACCAATGCAACAACTTCTCCGGGTCTGATGGTCAAATTGATGTCGCACAGGACATTTTCTTCAACGGTGGGATACTTGAAAAAAACATTCTTCAGCGCGATGCCCGACTTCATGGGATGGGGAACAGGAGCGCAGATCTGAGCTTCGGCTGTCTGCGGCTTCAGGTCCAGAAAGGCATAGAAGTAATTCAAAAAGATACTGTCTTCATAAAGGCCGGCCAGACCGCTCATGATGCCCTGCAGATATCCCTGCGCCCGTTGAAAGGCCTGGTAGTACATGACCATGTCTCCAAGGGTCATCGATCCATGGATCGTCCGCCACGCGATATAAGCCAGCATTCCAAAAAGCGCCGCAACGGCTCCGGCCTGGGCAATCAGATCCTGGAAGGAGCGTGTCTTTTCCAGTTGGAGACGCTCTCCGCGCAGTGTTTCCCGAAAAGTCCGGTACCTGTCCCGAAAAAGTTCACTCAGATTAAACAGGCGCAATTCTTTCGCGGGATGTCCGCCGATCAATAGATGGTGATATTCGTCGATCTTTCTTTCCGTTTCCGTACGGCGTGCCTTCCATTCATAATGCCGGTCGGCGTAACGCATCTTGAAGACAATTCCGGGCAGGACAGCGGCAAACAGGATCAGAGCGATAGCCCAGTGCAGATAAAAGATAAGTCCTGCCATGGCCAGAAGTGAAAATCCGTTTTGTCCCAAATTGGTCAGCCCGTTGACGATGCGGTTGGGACGGTAAGCCGCTTCATACTGCGTCCGGTGAAGCGTGTCGTAGAAATTGGCGTTGTCGTAATAGGCCAGGTCAACAGCAGCGGACTGCCGGTGAATGATATCCGTGACGTGATCTGTCACCAGATGACTTTGGTGTTCCCTCACGATATTCTCGAGGGCACGGCAGCCGGCAGTCAGGACGGTCGCCAGACCGGCGAGTCCAATCCATAACAGGACATCTCGCAGTGCCTCCGCTTTGTCCGGTGAAATTATTCCCGCTGTAACAGCGTCCACAATCAGTTTAATCAGGTACAGGGTGAGCAGCGGCAGAAACGACTGGATGACCATAAGACCCAGACCCGCGATCGTCCACGATCTTGCGCTTTCCCAGACCAGTGCCACGGCCCGATGCAGATGCATCACCCCTCTGATTTTATCAAAATAACTGACCTTCAAGATTCAACCTTTTAACTTTTTACATGAACAGGGAATAGATTTTTTTGTAACGAGTTGATAATCTTTTATCACATAAATTCACGTTTTTAAAGGTGATTGACAAATGCTTTCCTGACGTCGCCGTCCGATAAAAACCCGATGACGTGAATCGTTCCGCCATTTCGGGATTGATGATCGATATTTTTCCAGATCATCAACGGAATACGATCCGACCGCTGTGCCGTGCGCCTTATATAAATCAAAAAAACGAAGTCGCTAATAATAAATGGCGATGGAAAGACAACGGTTAAAAGATAAATAGAATTCTTTCTTCCTGTATTCCGCAATTCTCAAATCAAGAAATTTATGCTAAGTTACAACCCGCAATCGTTAAACAATCAGTAAAAAGTATTATGCAGGAAGCAACAGTCTGTGTTTATAGAATAATACAGACCATATAAACATTGTTAGGCCCTTGGAACCCCATGCTCGAACCCGTATTACTTTTCATCGCCGCATTCTCGGCTGCGGCCATTTCTGGCGCAGCGGGCTTTGGTGGTGCGCTGTTGCTCTTACCACTGTTGGTGGCGACAGTGGGTGTGACACATGCGGTTCCGTTGCTTACCATCGCACAACTTATCGGTAATCTCTCACGGGCTGTTTTCGGTTTCACTCAAATTCACTGGAAGCCGGTTTGCCTATTTCTGCTCGGGGCCATTCCGTTCAGTATTGTGGGCGCCCTGTCCTTTGTTCAGTTTCCGAAGGAGTTGGTTACGCGTGCAATCGGAGCGGCCATCCTGGTGTTCGTCACGCTAAAATATTTCGGCCTGCTGGAAATCAAAAGCGGGCGCACAGTGCTCATCGGCGGCGGAGGCATAGTTGGCTTTCTTTCTGGACTCGTGGGTAGTGCTGGGCCACTTGGGGCTGCCATTTTTCTTTCTCTCGGATTACATCCGGTAGCCTATGTTGCCAGCGAGGCCGCGACTGCACTTGTTATGCACGGAATAAAGACAGTGATCTATCATCACTACATCGTTCTGGACCGTAAATTCTGGTTTCTTGCCGCACTGATGGGAGTCGCAATGCTTCTCGGAACATGGGCAGCAAAGCGGGTCATTGAGCGCATACCCCGTGAAACATTTCAGCGGTTTGTCGCCATCTTGTTGGTGGCAATCGCTGGTTACATGGTAATCCATGGCTAGCAAATGGTGCATCGAACCTAACAACACCATCAACACTGCAGGTTATGGCGAACGTTGCACTTTTCAACCAGTTATCTTTAATTCAAATGCCTACCAAAAACTGTGGAATAGTAGGTAATGAACAAAAAAAGGGGTGGATTGTTCCACCCCTTTTGGTCGTGATTAATAAAAGTATTTTAAACGCTTTCCAGAATCATGGACATGCCCTGTCCGCCGCCGATACACAGCGAAGCCAGGCCGCGTTTCAAACCTTTCTTCTTCATCTGGGTTGCCAGCGTGTAGGTGATCCGGGCGCCGGAACAGCCGATCGGGTGACCGATGGAAACCGCGCCGCCGTTAAGGTTGCATTTTTCTCCGTCAACGCCCAGCTCTTTCATGCAGGCCAGCGCCTGGACGGCAAAGGCTTCATTGAGTTCAAAGAGATCAATATCCTTGACGGTCAGATTCAGTTTCTTGAAAAGTTTGCGTGTTGCCGGAATCGGTCCCAGACCCATGTAGGCCGGATCAACACCGCCGCTGGCAAAGCCGCATATTTTGGCGAGCGGCTGAAGTTTCAGCTCCTTGGCTTTCTCGGCGCTCATGATGACGACTGCCGCGGCGCCGTCGTTAATGCCGGAGGCGTTGCCTGCCGTGACCGTGCCGTCTTTTTTGAAAACAGTCGCCAGTTTGCCCATCTTCTCCAGCGTTGTATCCATCGGCCGTTCGTCAACCTTGAATACTTTAGGATCGCCTTTCCTCTGTGGAATCACCACCGACACGATTTCATCAGCGACTGCGCCGGAGGCATTGGCCGCGCGTGCTCTCTGGTGGCTGCGGAAGGAAAATTCATCCTGCTCTGCGCGGGAAATTTTGTACAGTGCCGCGATGTTTTCCGCGGTCATGCCCATGTGGTAGCCGTTGAATATTTCGTAGAGGCCGTCATAAACCATCAGATCGGTGATCTGGGAGAAGGGCATACTCATGCGGTATCCCCAGCGGGCCTGCGGTACGGCAAACGGAGCATTGCTCATGACTTCCATCCCGCCGGCGACGATAATGTCGGCATTGCCGGATTGAATGGATTGAGTGGCCAGCGCGATGGCTTTCATGCCGGAAGCGCATACTTTATTTATGGTAAAGGCGTTGGTTTCTTCCGGAAAACCGGCGTAAATGCAGGCCTGACGGGCGGAGTTCTGTCCCAGCCCTCCCTGCAAAACGTTGCCGAGAATGACTTCATCCACGTAAACGGGTTTGAGGGATGCATCGAAGTCATAATATTTCTTGTTTATTTCCGTCATCTCAAAACTGCCCAGAGCATCAGCTCGGCAGCTTTTATGAAAATCATCAATGGCCGGTCTCAATCCGGCCCTTTTCATGGCTTCCTTCATCACCAGCGCGCCGATATCAACAACTTTTACATCTTTTAACGAGCCGCCGAATTCGCCTACTGCCGTCCGGGTGCCGCTCACAATTACTACATCTTTCATGTTGAACTCCTTTCCAAAATCAAAAATATTTTTTAAAGCCCTGTTTGCAATTCGATAATGATGGGCATTTCCCCAAAATAATTTGTTTACCTGCTATCATAATTTTTCAGAAAATGCATCAAGCAGGTTTGCCGCTGACGGACTCAATTTCGCGCCGGTTTAAGCGGCAGGGGCGCTTCTTCAGTCGTGCTTTACCCAGATGAGATTTTCCGTTTTAAAGCCCAGCGCAGCGGCTTTGGCAACCAGCGATTTTTTCAGTTCATCGCTGATGACAGGGGTGCGCGCCAGTATCCACAGGTAGGAGCGATCAGGGCCGCAAACCAGCGCATAAGAATAATTTTGATGATCAAGTTCCAGAATAACATAGGAACCGTAGAACGGACCGAAAAACGACACCTTGAGGAAACCCTGATCGGAACTTTTCACAAAACGCGCCTTGCCTTCCGCTTTTTTCCATTTTTTATCTTTGTCTGAAAAGCCGCTGTTGATAACCTTTACGCTTCCGTCGGCATTCATGCTGTATTCGGCCGAAATCCGCGAAAGGCCGCGTTCAAAGGAATGATCGAGACGGGCGATTTCGTACCATTTGCCCAGATATCTTTCGAGTTGAAAATTTTCCACCGGTGTCACGCCATCCGGTATGCTGACGCAACCTGTGAGCAGAAAAACAAGACCCAGCGCCATTTTTTTCATAAGAATTTTATCTCCTTTACAATTATTGATAGATATTTTAACTTACTCAAAAGCAAATTAAAATCAAGGGAGGATTTATGACACTGTCGGAATATTTTGAAAAAGCAAAAGGAGTGGGTGTGCTTTCCACCGCGGATCAAGCCGGTAAAGTCAATGCGGCTATATACGGGCGGCCTCATTTTATTGATGAGAAGACGCTGGCTTTCATTGCCGCTGATCGTCTTACCCATGCCAACTTGAAAACAAATCCTTCAGCCGTTTATCTTTTCAAAGAGAACGGATCTTATGAAGGGAAGAGACTTTATCTGGCCATGACCCATGAAGAAAAAGATTCGCCTTTGATTGAAGTGCTTCGCCGTAAAAAGCGAAAAGAATATGGATCGGCTGACAAGAAAGAATCGAAATTTCTCGTCTATTTCAAGATAAAAAAGGTGCTGCCGTTGATCGGAAGCGGTAAATAATTACCTCGCACAATCCGCTGCATCATCCTAAAAAAATGAACGTCTTGGTTTTTCAGGAGGATTTTTATGAAAGTATTTATGACCGGCGGCACAGGATTTGTCGGGACTTATTTAACTAAACGATTGATCGGTGAAGGTCACGTTGTGACCATCCTTACGCATGAAACTGCAGAGCCGGCTTTAAAAATGCAAGGTCTTTCCTATCTGAAAGGTAATCCGACGATCAAGGGGGAGTGGCAAAAGGCGGTTCCTGAACATGATGTCATTATCAATCTGGCGGGCGCTTCCATCTTCAGTCGCTGGACGAAAGAGCAAAAGCAGATCCTCCTTGCCAGCCGGATTCTGACAACCCGTCATCTGGTGGAGGCGCTGCCCGATAAAGCGGAACATATCACTTTTTTCAGCACCTCCGCGGTTGGTTATTACGGCTTTCATGGCGATGAACAGCTCACGGAAACATCGCCTGCCGGCACTGATTTTCTGGCCCGGCTGGCTTATGATTGGGAAAGCGAGGCCTTGAATGCTCAGAAAAAAGGCACCCGCGTGATCATTACGCGCTTTGGCATTGTTCTGGGTAAAAACGGTGGCGCGTTGGGACAAATGCTCCCCCTGTTTAAATTTTTTCTGGGCGGTCCGCTGGGCAGCGGGCGTCAGTGGTTTTCCTGGGTTCATGCGCACGATCTGGTCGAAGCCTTTATCTT
>CAYZLL010000091.1:0-9991 GCA_964479225.1 uncultured Smithella sp. | reverse complement strand
GAAAGCGAAGCGCCTATAAAAAGTTCCTGCACGTTTCCCGGACCCGCATTCATATTTCCCTTCCCGGTATGCAGGGCGACATTGCCGGTCAAATCAATTTTTCTGGCCGGAAGAATGGCGATCATCCGGTCATTGCTGCCGATAATCTTCGGATCGGTAATCACATCTTCAGGCTGAAATTCAACAAGCGGATTGTGATCCAGCCATCGCATCAGTTCCGGACTGCCCAACAGATACGACGCTGCGCATTTACCGCGAAAAATCCCCTTGTAACGATTAGTCACCGCACCACTCTTGACCAGATCCATGAGGGAGTCTGTGAAAAAAGGCGAGTGAACACCAAGATTTTTCTTAGAGGTCAGTTGTACAGCCAACGCTTCGTAAAGCGGGCCGATGCCCAGAGATATACAGCTTCCGTTTTCAACGACCGCGGCGATGTTCGCGGCGATTTTCAGGAAAATATCTTCCACCGGCCACCGGGGGATATAAAGCGGTTGCTCCGTTGATTCGACAAAATAGTCGAATTCGCTCATGTGCACCAGCGTGTCCCCCATGATGTGCGGGGCGTTTTCGTTAACTTCACCGACAACAAGATGAGCCGCTTCCATCGCCTGCCTTTCCACATCCACGCCAACCAGACAAGCATAGCCGTTTTCATCAGGGGGAGAAATCTGAATAAAGGCCGCGTCAATGTGAATCGCTCCTGATTTAAACAATTGCGGTATTTTGGAAAATCTACTGGGGATAAGGTCAATTCTGCCTGCGCTAACGGCTTCGGAAGCAATCCAACCGGAGAAAAATGTCCTCAACCGGAATTTTCGCGAATATCTTTCGTCAATGGGTATCGTATCGCCGATACTCACCAATTGAATCAATTCCAAATCCTGCAGATTGGGCTCTTCGGAAGCCATAAGATTTTTAACTAATGTTCTCGGTTCCGCCATTCCTGTTCCAAGGAAAATGGCCATTCCCGGTTCAATTTTAGTAAGAACTTCCGCGGGAGAAACGACTTTATACTTCCACATAAAATCAACCTTTTTAGCTGTATGTTTTTTAATGTATTTACGACGTTGCCATAACCTCTGTCACGTCCTGGACTATCATTACGAAAATGACGAAATGACTGATCTTAAAACAGATCTTTTTTCACAATTTTGATTATATTGAGACGCTTGAAGTGTGTCAAGCAAATAAAGATTTATCAGGGCATAAAGCGATTTTTTCTTTTCTCCGGCGCCAAAAAACTATATACGAAAAAGCTCAATATTATGAGGAGATTTTATCCTATCAAATTCTTATCCGGTGATGCATTGCGTTGCGTCTTAATATTTATATTTCTATCGGTGATGATACCGGGAAATGCTTACGCTGTAAATTTCTATGACGGCGCACGGGCAAAGCAGGGGACTTATTTTCTCACCTATACTTCTCTTTACGCCGCTGATGAAATAACCGATAAGAACGGCGATGCCGGTAAAAAAAATTTTGGCCTGTGGAGCATTCAGGAGTTGCTGCGCCTGTGCTATTATTCACCTGATTTTGTCGCCACAGCTCTTGTTCCTCTGGGACATATGGAAATCGACTCACTGGATCAGCAATCTTCAGGTCTGGGAGATATCAATCTTGGCGTTGGTTACTTTCTACCGCTTCAACAGGTGAGTATTTTGCCGATGATCTTTGTGGAATTCCCGACAGGTGAATACAGTTCATCGAAAGCGGCGAATGTCGGTTCTAACCAATACGATATTAAGCCGGTCTTATTTTTTCATAAATCTTTTGAAAAATTCAGCGTGGATGCGGCCGCCAAATATTTTTTCCGTTTGAAAAATGACGACACCGATGTACTGCCCGGAAACGAAGTTTATCTCCAGTGTCTTTTCGGCTACAACCTGACAGACAAATTCAAACTGGGACCTTCCATCAACTGGATGATGAGCCGGGAGAAAGAGGTCGGCGGCGTTGAGGTGAAGGACAGCGACAGAGAATCTCTTTCCGTGGGCGCCGATGTTTATTACCGCTTTCCCTGGTTAAATGTTACCGTTACCTATCTTTATGATATCTATGCTGAAAATTCTCCGCGCGGGCACTTTTTTCAAATCAAAACAGTTTATCGTTTTTGATCGGCATTCATCATTATTAATCTTTAATGACAGGTTATCCGTTCCAAAGGCATATTTTCTTTGACATCAGGGCCTTTTTCCACTAAGACTGCTTTACAACAATAAATCTAAATACAAAAAAATATTATTGGGGGGAAGTGCTATGGCGCAGTTTCAAGAAACGTCGATGGGTGCAATTTTTCAAAACAGGGTTCAGCAGTACGGAGACAAGACCCTGGTCATCTACAAGAACAGCAAATCGGGCCAGTGGGAGGAAATCTCTTGGAACAAGCTCAATGAAATGGTCAGGAATCTGGGTATGTTCCTCATTAAAAGGGGAATAAAACCGGGTGACAAGGTAGCTTTATTCTCTCCGAATCGCTATGAATGGTGGGTGGCGGATCTGGCCATTATCTCCGTGGGGGCCGTCAATGTTCCTATTTATGCCACCAACTCTGCGGAAGAATCCCGCTATGTCATTGATAATTCCGATTCGAAGATGTGTTTTGTGGGCACGAAAGAACACATGGCCAAGATTATCAAGGCCAAAGAGAAACTGCCCAATCTGGGGGAAATTATTATCTTCGACGAATTGGATCAGCCGGTTGCCGGTGTAATGACTCTTGCTGAAGCTCTAAAGGAAGGAAGTGCGACAACCAACAAAGATGAATTCGACCAGAGAATAAAGCCCATCAACATGGAAGATGTGGCTACGATCATTTATACCTCGGGTACGACGGGCAATCCCAAAGGGGTTATGCTGACGCACAAAAATTTTGTTTCCAATGTGAATCAGATTAATGCCGTCGATCCGGAATTTCTGGGCGATGATCATACCTTCCTGTCCTTTCTACCACTGGCTCATTCCCTGGAGAGAACGGTGGGATATTATGCCGCCATATTCCTCGGAAAAAAGGTGGCCTTTGCGGAGAGTACGGAAAAGCTTCTGGAAAATTTCAAGGAAATTCGGCCGACCGTACTTGTTAGTGTCCCCCGCATCTATGAAAAGATACATTCGGGCATCCTTGCCAAGGTAGCGACTGCTCCTCCGGTCAAGAAGGCTCTTTTCAACTGGGCAATGGGGTTGGCCAAGGAAAACCTTCCTTATATCTGCGATAACAGAGAAAGAACCGGCTGGTTTGCATTCAAATATAATCTCGCGGACAAACTCATCTTCAGCAAGCTCAAAGAAGCTCTGGGCATGGACAAACTCAAGGGCGCTGTATCAGGCGGTGGTCCGCTTTCAGTATCCGACGCCGAATTTTTCCTGGGAATGGGCATTATCATTACCGAAGGGTATGGTCTTACCGAAACCACGCCGGTTACCAACTCCAATAAACCGAAAAAGATCAAGCCCGGAACCGTCGGGCCTGCGCTTAAAGACACTATCGTTAAAATTGGCGAGGGCGGTGAAATTCTCATCAAAGGCCCGCAGGTGATGAAAGGTTATTATAAAAACGAAGAAGCAACTAAAGAAGTTTTTACGTCCGACGGCTTTTTCCGGACCGGTGATATCGGTGAATTTGACAGCGACGGATACATGAAGATTACCGGCCGCATCAAGGACATCATTGTGACCTCCGGCGGCAAAAACATCTCACCCCAGAATATCGAAAACACGCTCATTATGTCGTCATTCATTGAACAGATAGCGGTCATCGGTGATAACCGGAAATATCTCTCCGCCCTCATCGTGCCGGCGTTTGCCGCTCTGGAGAGCTGGGCGAAAGAAAAAGGGATCGCCTTCTCTAATCGTCATGATCTTATCGAGAATCCCGAGGTCATCAAACTCTATGACCAAGAGATTCAGGAACACATGAAAGACTATGCCCGCGTGGAACAAATCAGAAAGTTTGTGCTTCTGGAGAAAGAATGGTCGCAGGATTCCGGTGAGCTGACTCCCACCATGAAATTGAAGCGCTCAATCATTCGCAAGAAATATGAGCAAGCGATAGAAGCCATGTATCCGCCGGAATAAGGATGTCACTTTCCTAATACAGAAAGCGGGGCTGTCTCCATACAGAGACCGCCCCGCTTTTATCTTATCAAATCTGCATGAAGCATCGTTTCCAGTTCTTTTGCTGTCCCCGGATCAATGGCCTCGATTTCCAATTGGCCTGGAATCATCTCCAGCAATTGCCTTGCCAGTTGCCTGCGCTGGTCAGAGTTTTCTTCTGCCTCAAGCCACGCCGTCTTTTTTTTGATAAACAACAGTTTGTTGACCAGATCGGTTAAATGTACATCAGGATTTTGACTGGCAACGTTTTGAAGGACCTGCCACTCCATTTCGGACACATAAGCCGGCCGCTCTGTCACTGTGCCGGAAACCGTTTTGCCCGGAACGGCCGCCACCGCCGCGACTTTCTGGGCATCGGTGAATTCTTTCTCAGGCATGTTAAATGTATCTGGCTGCATAGCAGAAACAGGCTCCTCGATTTTTTCATGATCTGTATTCAGCCAATACATAAGGCCGGATATCATCAAAACGCCGGCTATCAACATGGCGATGATGATTTTTGTCTTGGCCCCGCTTTTGTTTGTATCGGTTCGAAGCATTGCTGAGGTCTCCTTTGCTTGCTTTCTTTACCCAAAAAATTTGGAAAAAACCAGTGCTTGAATATAACCCCGGTCAAGCCATCAGGAGATGGATTGACCGGAGCCATGATGAAAGGTTAAATCACTTTACCACTTTTCCGGTGCCGGCGGCGTCACGGTGAAATTGAATTCCTGCCCCGGGCCGGACATCAGGCTGGAGAACAAGGCATTGATAATAATCCCGTTTTCCACCATGTCCGGGAACGTCGTGGTGCCCGAGAATTGCAGAGAGCCGTCTCCCAGTGATGACACAGGTCCATCGAAAACGATGGGGAAGTCAACAGGCGTCTTCGTTTTCAGTGAGAAAGGAATCCCGACACCCAGTTCACCGACCTTTCTGAGATAGATATCCGTGTACACATGCCCGTTGATGTGCAGGATTCCGTTGTTATCCAGGGAGGCGGTGCCGGTCGTCGGTCCCGCGGGGACAATCTTCAGCTTCACTTGCAACGGAAGCATACCGAACGCATAAATATAGTAGCTGAATTCCGGAATCGACATATTCCCTGTAATCGTATTATTGGTCATGTTGGTATCCGCTGAGAAGGTTGATCCATCCGGTAATTTCACATTGCTGTTGAGTGTTTTCAAATGAATGGTTCCATCGAGGGTCCAGCCATCGAGAGAAAAAAGAAAATCGCCGTCAACAGGATTCGCTGTGGAGACAGGCCGCGGATCAGATGTTTTGCAGGTGCTGATCGCAACTTTTCCATTGAACCGGTCTTTCAACCAGTCCAGCACCTGGGGTGCGGCCTGGAATTGTGTGGTGATGTGCTCGCCGGGGAAAACCATGTAGGATGTATTAACGCCAAGGCTACAGTATTTTTCTTTGAGATTCAGCGCCTGTTCCAGCGGAATGAATTCATCTCCCGTGCCATGATAAAGAAAAAATGGGGCATTGATCCTGGTTTTGCCAAGTGCCTGCGCATCGACGACATCGGCGATTTCCGGAATCGAAAAAATCTGATCGGAGGTTTCACCGTATTTGGTAAAATTGGAAAGCGGAGTATTCATGAAAGTCAGGCGCTCTCATGATGTTTTTTTGCCGGGTGGAGATCAAAGATGTACTCCACTTCATCTTCCGTTTCGATGATTTCCGGTTTAATTGAAGTTGATTCAAACACTTTCCCCATCGCTTTATTTTGTGGCATCCTGAAGGCAAAGAGTGTTTTAATGCCACGCTCACGGGCGATATTGATCAGACAATTGAACAGAAATTTAGCGATGCCCATCCCCTGAAATTCTTCATCCACAATAAAAGCCGTTTCATACTGATCCCGTTCATCATCCAGCGCGTATCTCGCTTCGGCAATGATTCTTTCGCTGCCTTTGTGTTGAATCGTCCCGACGATCGACAGGACGGTGTGGTAATCGATCTGGACGTAAGGCTGCATGGTGACGTGCGGCATGATGCGCACCGGTGTCATGTAGCGCATATACTTTGATTCATCCGAAAAACCATAGAACAGGCGACGCATCATGTCTTCGTCGGATGGCTTAATCGGCCTGAACTTCACTTCCTGCTGATTGGCAAAAGTTTTGATGGTCTCCAGCTCAAAGGGATAATTGGCGGCGAATTTCGTAAGGTAAATCTGGTCCTTGTAAATCAAGTCCATTTCCTTGGCTTGTTTGATCAGGTCATCCCGATGATCCGGATGGGCAATGTCCACAAGGGCAAGGACTCTTTCCCGGATGGACTTGCCGGCAATATTGGCAATGCCGTATTCCGTCGCGACGTAACGGGTTGTCCCCAGAGTTGATCGCACATGCTCGTTGTTTTGGTGAACGATGACAATGTTGCTTTTCCCTTCCCTGTTCAATGACCGGACGGTCACAATCGATTTTCCGCTTCTGGACATTGAGGAAGCCATGGAAAAATTCAGTTTCCCTTCAAGGCCGGGCAGGAAATAATCGCTGGGGTTTAAAATGACCGCGTTACCTGTAATGTCGACGCTTTGGGCGCTGATGACACTCACCAGGCGGGGAATGTTCGGCAGATTGGCCTGATAACTGGCGCGCAGCAGCGGGGTGAACGTAAAAAATGGATTATTGTTCACGTAATCGTAAAGTCTTTTGGAACCGAAACAGGAACACGTCATAATGATTTCCTGATGATCGATGCCGTGATCCAGAGCCAGAGCACCGGATTCAATCAGGTCGATAATCCAATCCGATACGGCATAGGAACAGATCCGGAGATTTTTTTTAGATTTCAAATGCCGGGCAATGGCATTGAAAACGCTTCCGAAATGCAGAGCAACCGTCGAATCATCTTCAATAATGTTGCTGACGTGCCAGCCGATGCGGTCGGTAATCTCATCCGGAGCAGAGGTTTGCAGTTCCAGCAAAGGCTGATCGCTTTCAAGATAGCCGTCAAACTGATTGATATGCGCGGACATGGCTCCATGAGTAATGGGGACGTTGGGATTGATTTCGGCAATTGCAACAGGCGCGTTTTTGATGACCAGATCCGCTACATCGGATACAACACCCAGACTCACGAAACCTTTGCTGTCGGGTGGTGATGTCTGAACAATGGCCACATTCACATCCAGGGCATCGGAATGAAAAAGATAGGGTATTTCAGCCAAATTGGAAGGAATAAAGTCCATCCAGAAAGGCAGAGAGGCTTTTCCTGTTTGCATGCCCTGCAAAATAGTTTCGCCAACGCTGAAGGTTTTCCAACGATATTTATGGGGTTGTCTTTCTTTCGGTAAAAAGCGCATTTCCGGCAGGACCAACTGGATGATCCACAAATCTATCAGATTAGGATGTTTCGATTCCATAATCATGGAGATCGTTTTCATCGGAGTTGCAGGCCCGCTGGAAATAAAAATCCGATCTCCGGGGCGGATTTGCCCGCAAAGAGATTCAAAAGAAATTCTCTGACAATTCTTGTGGCCTTTTGCCATGGTCGAACCCCTTTCTTTTTTACCGGTTATCATTCACTGTCGCCCATCATCATTGTTCCGTTTTTTATCTTACATATACTTTAAAGGATACTTTTTGCTGTAGCCAACCAGTTCCACGTAACCTTTTCCCACGACAGGCAGGTCATTATAGGTGCCGTCAATGACAACACTTCCTTCCCAATAAGGCATCGGCTCTAAATTCACTTCCTGTTGTGCGAGCTTCGGATGAACGTTCAGTTTTAAATTCAGCGATTTAATATTAATTTCCCACGAAGCCGGGTAATTTGAATCAGTCTGCTTGCTGTACCAGGTGCCCGAAGTTTTGATATTAATATCATCTTTTGTCAGCCATTTGGACTGCCCGTCGGCCGAAACGAAGGTGCCGCCGCCGGAATCAATCATTCCATCTTTGTCGTTTCTGATGATATAGATCATCAGTTCGCAATCATTATCCAGTTGCACGCTGAACCAGTCCCATCCGGACTGCGGATAGATCAGTTTCATGGTTCCATACTCGTGATCCATCCATGATAGCCCGGTAACCTTCAGAGGCTTACCGTCCACCGTCACCGTTCCCGACGTTTTCATCTTTGTCAATGAGTAGTAGTAATTGGCGTGCTCTTTGCTTTTCTTCAGAATGCCTTTGTCGCCATGGGAAACGGCCGGTTTTAATGGCTCGAGCGCCAGATCAATCTTGTAGCCTTTCATGTCGGCGGACAGGATGTGTTTGCCTTTTTCTTCCCGGGCGGTCCAGTCATTAATCATGACATCATATTTCTTTTCATCAGCCTTTGATCTGGTGAAAAAGTTATTGATCTGTGTTGCTTTAAACTTTTTGTTTTGCAGGTCCGTCACGGCAAAGTGTCCCAACATGCCAACATCCTTGAACCAGTGGGCGGGAACGGGAATAAACAGGCCGGGCAACTTATCGTCATTGGTAATTCTTTTGAAAAAAGTCAGCTCGTATCCGAACTCACGGTTGTCTTCCGTGGTTAAATGACCGGTGTAATACCACCATTCACTTTGCGCCCAGTTGTGAGCGGCCGCATCAACAGGCATATTTAACGGTTTTTCAGGCAGCGAATGATTGATGGTGTAAACCGGAGCGCAGGCCAGCATGAAAAACGAAAAACAAACGGCAAGCAGGATTTTTATTCTTATCATTTTCCCCCTTTCCATATTAGTTAAAATAACAGAGCCCATACGATAAAAGTAAAAGTTCTCGAATTTTGACTTTTAAATTCAAAACTTTTATCGCCCAATATTACTCTTGACATAAAATGCTTGGTTTTCTATATTAACTAAACAGAAAATATCTCATAAAAGCAAATAAAAAAACGATGATGTTTGTTGGTGTTGCCAAAGAGTGCAAAAATTTTATTTTGTTCCGCAAAAATAAATATGCGCAATAATGATACCGTTCAAATAGAGATTGCCAAAAAACTCCAGCCGTCAAAAATAGATCTTATTCCGAAGCCCCACCTACCGGTCAGCTCTGAGAAGTATGAATATTTCCCGTGGCCTTATTACTTATCTTTGCCTTTTATGTGGCTTATTACGAGCTATGTCATGTTGAAAAAGAATTTTTACAAGATTCTGGGGCTTGGCCAGCCAAAAACAAACACCTTCCTATTTGACGGCCTAGGCAAGGAATCCAGAAAGGTAAAAGATTATGCGACAACCTGGAGAGCGATGAATATCGTTTACCATCATCCTTTTCCTCAAAAATGGACGCCCGGAGGAATCATTGATGAGTTTTACTGGTTTGGTTTGAATTGCCAGGCTCTTCGTAACCGTTTGAAACTTGTTAAAGATGAATTAAGAAGTGCGATCTCCAGGATAGATAACGGCCGTGAAATAAGAATTTTGTCACTGGCCTGCGGTTCGGCGGAATCGGTTCTTGAGATGATGGCGGAAGCGAAAGCCATGAATAAAAAGATTCAAGCGATACTTGTTGACATAGACGGCGATGCGTTGGAGCGGGCAAGAGCCACGGCCAGACATTACGGAATAGACGGACAAATAACCATCTACAAAGGACACATCTATGACGCCATAGAATCCTCTTATCAATTTAAACCGCAAATCGTCGAGATGATGGGCTTCCTGGATTACATCGAGCAGAAAGACGCAATATACTGGGTCAGCAAGATCAGAGAAATCATCGAGCCTGACGGTTTTTTAATTACCTGCAATATCTCCCCGAACATCGAGCAGCATTTCCTGAAATGGGTCATCAACTGGCCGATGGTTTACCGTTCACCGAAAGATTTTGATGATATTGCCAGAAAAGCCGGCTTCACGGATTTCCGTTTAATTTACGAACCCCTGAAGATCCACGGACTGCTGGTTGCAAAAAAATAAGGGATTGCGGATTTACCATCC